>DAOTVZ010000141.1:0-32279 GCA_034436045.1 Ktedonobacteraceae bacterium
GGCCTTTATCTGTGTCGTGGGCTGGTGGAGCAACTGGGAGGGCGTATCTGGTTTGAGTCAGTTGAAGGCAAGGGATCGACCTTCTATGTATCGCTACCTTATGCTTTATCGTCGGCGAAATGAAGGCACAGGTCTTGACAGACAATATAATATTGCCTATACTCAATACATGAGTATACAATGATTGAGTAATGTTTTTGCTGCTTAAGAGGAGAGAAAAGCCTTAATCGTTATGATGGTGAAATCTTTGTTGGTATGGCCATTCTTACGATCTGAGGGGGAGTGGCATTGAACATTACGCGGGCGCTAGAGGTGAGTACGGCTCGCCTGGTTTGTCGTGTAGTAGGGAAATGGCGTGTGGTTGTAGATGATGCCCAGTTTCCGCTCAAGGTTCAAATCCAACGCCGGTTTCGTAGACATTGGATGACTGATGACGGTGGTGGAGGGGTTCGTTATATTAATGGCGTGGTGAGGGAAAGCACGGGAGCATATAGTTGTGGATGCGCAGGTCCTGGCTGTCTTCCACGAATCAGAGAGGGTCTGCCCCCGGCCTACCAGACTCTCCTTTTATTGGAGAGTGATGACTGGGAGCCTATGGAACGAGCGGTAGAAGTGCCAGTTCCATAGGTCATGGCAGGTAATAACTCTGTATACTATTGTGTAGATGTCAGCACGGATTGTGTCATTTGTGTGATCGTCTGTAGTTCGTCTCTATTGACTGTGTGGCCCATGTTGGGGTAGAGGCGGGCCGTAACCGTTGCGCCAAGACGTTGCAGCACCTCGGCTGAGGTTAGAACGCGCTCTTTGGGGATGTAGAAATCTGCATCGCTACAGCCCAGGAAGATGGGTGTACCGGCAAAGTTTCCCGTATAATTGCGTTCAGTGATGTCGGGGCCGATCAGGCTGCCGCTTAGCACGACTATACCGCCGTAGCGCTGAGTGTGGCGTGCCGCGAATTCTGCTGAGAGGCAAGCACCTTGCGAGAAGCCGAGCAGAATAGTTTTTGTGGCTGGAATGCCTGCCATTCGTACCTGCGCAAGGAGTGTCTCAATGACTGCCAAGGCTGAGGAGAGCCAGGGTTCATTGCTGGCAAGTGGAGCGAGAAAGCTGTTGGGGTACCAGGCGTAGTCTCTGGCCTGGGGAGCAAGAAAGACGAAGCCTTCGCGCTTGATTTCTCTGGTTAGTGTAAGAATATCTTCTGCGCTTGCCCCACGTCCGTGCAGCATAATCATGGCTGCTCTGGCCTGTTGTAGGGGTTCTCCCTCGATCAGTACCGGTTGCCCGCGATGTGGGCCGGGGACGGCATCCAGTGAGATATTTGTATGATCTGTATTCATGACTGAGACTTCCTCTTTTTCCAGGCTGATGTGGTCACTGGATGTAAACCAGCTTCCAGATTGGTGCGACAGTTTTCCGACCAGGGAGGCAACTGGAGGTGTTGCTCAAGCTCGATTGTTAATGAGCATTGAGTTTGCTTGTTTTCTCGCAATGAACATGTGTGTTGATACAAAATTAGCCCAGGTCATGATCGAGCTTGCGCAGGACGGCGCGCAGTTGTTCCAGTTCTTGTTTGCTAAGCGTCGAGAACAGGAATGTGATCAACGCTTCCTGGGCGGGAACGACTTGCTGATAGAGTTGTTGCCCGGCAGGGGTGAGTGAGAGGATGTTGGTACGTCCTTCCTGCTGGCGGGTAAGTAGACCGTGCTGTTCCATGCGATCAATCAATTGGGAGATGTTACCCTTTGTGACGAGTAAGCGATCTGCCAGTTCTTGTTGTGTGATACCGAGAGTAGAACCGACCTGAGCCAGCACATCAAATTGTGCTACGTTGAGTTTCCATGAGCGCAGATGTGCCAGCGAAGCCCTGTCAATTTTTTGAAACACACGAGCTAATCGTAACCAGGTCAGCACGGCTGGTTCTGGCATAATTTGCTCACCTCCTTTCTCTTGTTCTATATGAGTTTAGCACTGAACTAATTGATTTATCAAGTCTGTGCGAGGTGGGGGGACTGGGTGAGCGCAAGGTATAGCTGGGGAATGAGTTTGTGCTGCGACCGGAGGGTGAGGGAGGGCGGACCTTGCGGCATGTTAGGCAAGGGCCACCCCGTGTTTAGAATGCAAGTAGGAGCATGGCACCCAGCAAAAGACCCGCGCCGAGCAGGCCGAACAAGTTGAGTTGTTCGTGAAAGAGGAGCCAGGCCAACAGAGCGGCGGTGAGTGGTTCGCAAAGTGTTACGATGCTAACCACGGTTGCGGAGAGCGAGCGCATGCCTTGCTGAAAGAGCCAGTAAGCCAGGGTGGTGGGCACGGCTCCCAGGTAGAGCAGGATAAACCATTCCCAGGCAGGATAGGTGGCGACCAGTCTGGTAGGGATAGCAAAGAGCAGAAGCAGGAATGCGCCTGTGGTGAAGGCGATAGTGTTGACGTGCAGGGAGTGATAGCGCGTGGCCAGTTGTCGTCCGCAGAGGATGAAGGTCGCATAGCCTCCTGCGGCCAGTAGCGCAAGTGCTATTCCTAGTAACGAGATAGTTTGTTGGCCTGGTTGGGAGCGAGCCAGTACCAGCAGCATTGTACCGGTCAGCGCGCAGATGAGAGCGATAAGCGTCAATGGTGTCAGGCGTTCATGGGTGATAAACGTGGAGACGAGAGCTACGATGATCGGTGCGACACAGAGGGCGATCAACGTGGAGATGGTGACGCCGGTATAGAGGATGGCCCCGTTGTAGCTGGCCTGGTAGAGTGCTTGCATGCCGCCCATGCAGAGCATAAGTGCCAGATCGGTGAGCTTGATATGCCAGAAACGGCGACCGAGTAGCAAGATACTAGCGAGCAGGAAAAGCGGGGCGGCGAAGCCCAAACGGAAAAAGGCCAGTGAGAGCGCGTTTGTGGTGGTATGAGCGTAGATGGTGCGCGTAGCGATGCCGACTGTACCCCAGGAGACTGAGGCCGTTACAATATACCAGAGGTCGCGGTTTGTTGTGCCTTGATGGCGTGTAAAACGCATAAAACATCCTTTCCTCAATGAAAAGCAATGGATAACGCAAGGCGAGTGAGGGCAGGATGAAGGCACAAAGGAATTCTCCACTGCTTAAGTGGCGTGTAGATGAAGCACCTATGGAAGTGTTCAGCCTGCCCTTAACGAGTGACAGGCGGGGGAAGGATGGAATAATTGTAGCCTGGTGTGAGTATGGGCATAATGATTGTTCCTCTTCTCATACGATGTGAATTAACAAATTAAATGGGTAACAGGTCGGCGTAGGGGCGGGTTTACCACGTCCGTTCTCCTGGTATGGATTTGCCTGGGAGACACGGACGTGATACATGATGTTTCCTATGACGGTATTAGCTGCCCCAGACTTCGCGGGCAACGCTGGCAACCAGTTCGAGCTTGCGCTGCTGATCTTGGTAAGAGATGCGATTGCCCTCTATGGTCGAGGCGAAGCCGCACTGGGGGCTGAGAGCCAGACGTTCTAGCGGGATGATTCTGGCGGCTTCGGCGATGCGCTGGCGCAGCTCTTCGGCTGACTCTAAATGCGATTTCTTTGTTGTGACCAGGCCGAGGACGACGAAGCGGTCGTCTGGGACGTGGCGTAGAGGCTCAAAGCCGCCGGAGCGTTCGTCGTCGTATTCCAGCAGGAAGCGCTGAAAGTGCGTCTGGGTAAATATTTTCGAAATGGGTTCGTAGTCGCCTCTGGCATAGAACTTGCTCTGATTGTTACCGCGACAGATATGGATACCAAAGGTGATGCCGGGATGGCCATCGATAATGGCATTGTCCATCTCGATGCAGGTATCAATCAGTTTGTCGGGGTCACTGCCGCGCTGTCGATAGCCCTCACGCATCTGGGGATCGAGCAGAGCGGCGTATTGGGGGGCATCGATCTGGATATAGGTGCAGCCGAGACGGATCAATTCTTCCACCTCGCGGCGTGAGATATCTACGATGTCGGCTAAATAAGCGTCGCGCGTCGGGTAGGCTCCGGCTGACTTTTCGGGATCATAGTAGGCGGCGGCCTGCTGGGCGCTGATCATCGTGACCTTGCCGGGGTGATTTTTCTTCGCGCGTAAATAGACCCATTCTTCGGCGCACATGCTGCGCTTCCAACGCAGTTTTTCGACGACAACGGGGCGCTTGAGGACAAGCTTTTCGCCACTTTCATCGACGAAGGGAATGGCCCAGCCGCCGAATTTGTCAAATCCGTCGAGAGAGTCGATCAGGTGACCAAAGAAGGCATAGCGGCGCAATTCGCCATCAGTGATGACATCAATACCGGCATTTTCCTGTAGCGCGATAGCCTCGTTGACGGCGCGGTCTTCAATAGCTTTGAATTTATCGGCGCTAAGTTGTCCGGTTTCATACTGCTTGCGTGCCTCGACTAGATAGGTGGGACGTAGTAAACTGCCCACCACTTCGCTGTGGTATGTCATAGTCACACATTCCTTCCCGCAGAAACTAAATTTATCGGAGCTTGTTCCGCCTGTCGAACGATTTGTTCCAGGACACAATCATTGTAGGAAACGGCGTTCTCTTTTGTCAAGTTTATCACAATGATGAATGGTTATTGAACAGTTGACAAACAACAAGTTATTGGGTATTATGTAAATATAGTATTGTATGCATGAGAGAAACGGAGGGCCGCGTGATGCAATATCTTCAATATCTCCCCATTATTGGTACAGGTAGTACGCGGCGTAGGGCACTATAATGGCTCAGGTTCCGTATGAGGTTTTCGAGCATACGGCGGACGTGGGGTTGCGGGTATATGGAAAAACGTTACCAGAGTTGTTCATTCATGCGGCACAAGGCATGGAGAGCTTGCTGGTCGCGCCGGAACAGGTACGCAGCACGGTAACGCGCATTGTGACAGTTGAGGGTCATGATTATCTCTCATTGCTGATCGCCTGGCTTAATGAGTTGATCTTTCTGTTTGATACCGAATATCTCCTCTTCCGCGATTTCGAGCTTGTTGAAATGAGCGAGACGCGCCTGACAATGCGCGCGGTAGGTGAGGTCTATGATGCGCGGCGACATGCGCTGGGCAGCGCAATTAAAGCCGTCACCTGGCATGGGGCTAGCATTAATGCGACCGAAGACGGCTATAGCGCGAATATCATTTTCGACATTTGAGGTTTTTGGGCTGGCCAGTGCATCGATAGGATAATAAATAGGCTCCTCTTTTTAGCGTACAGGGATTGTGTGTCTCCATGTCGCTACGCCGCCGCGCCATATCGTAGATGTCTGTGAGTTTTCGTGTTTAAACCTTTCCCTTTGCGAGGCCGCTTTTTGCCTGATAGTAAGCGAGGGGTGAAGAGAGGTTGTTTATGAGCGACGTAAAGAGCAAGATACCATTAGAGCGCATTGATGCTAATCGTTGGCGCATTCCGCAGAGCTATAACGCGGAGATGCGTGTGCCAGGGATTGTCTACGCGGATGATGAACTGCTGGAACAGATCATTGCGGATAACGCACTTCAGCAGGTGGCGAATGTGGCGACGCTGCCTGGTGTGGTTGGCTATGCACTGGGTATGCCTGATATTCACTGGGGCTATGGGTTTCCGGTCGGCGGTGTAGCGGCGACACATAGCGATTATGGCGTTGTTTCGCCTGGGGGCATCGGGTTTGACATCAACTGTGGAGTGCGCCTGATTGCAACCGAGTTGCTGCATGAGCAGATACGCGGCAAGGTTGATCGTTTGGCCGACACGTTGTTCAATACATTGCCATCGGGTGTTGGTGGTGCGGGTATGCGTCAGTTGAGCGAGAAAGAGATGCGTGAGGTGCTGGAGCGGGGTGCAGTCTGGGCGGTTGAGGAGGGTTATGGTGTGCCGGAAGATCTGGAGGTGACGGAGGAGCATGGCTGTCTGGCGGGCGCGAACTATGGGGCGGTTATGCATAAGGCGATTGAGCGCGGCATCAAGCAGTTGGGGAGCCTGGGTTCCGGCAACCATTTCTGCGAGGTGCAGTATGTCGAGCATATCTACGATGCACAGGCCGCGCAAGCGTTGGGTATTGGGCAGAAGGGGCAGATTGTCGTTACCATCCATTGTGGCTCGCGTGGTTTGGGACATCAGATTGCCGAGGATTACATTCAAATTGCGGAGGAGAAGCAAAAGGATTTTGGCTTCCATCTGGTAGATCGCCAGTTGGCCTGCCTGCCTTTGCAGTCTGACCTGGGCAAGAGGTATCTCGCAGCAATGGCCTGTGGCGCGAATTTTGCCTGGGCGAATCGTCAATTGCTTATGCATGGGGTGCGTCAGGCGTTCGCAACGGTTTATGGACGCAAGGCACGTCCCAGAGAGATGCCTCTGGTCTATGATGTGTGCCATAATATCGCCAAGATGGAGGAGTACGAGGTTGATGGTGTAATGCAGCGCGTGTGCGTGCATCGCAAGGGAGCGACACGAGCTTTTCCGGCGGGCCATCCGGCAATACCTGAAAAGTATCGCGCTATCGGCCAGCCAGTACTCATCCCTGGCGATATGGGGCGCTATTCTTTCGTGATGGTGGGTGCGCGGGGTTCGATAGAGCAAAGCTTTGGTTCATGCTGTCATGGTGCCGGTCGCCGTCAGAGCCGTACTGCTGCCAAGAAGTCGATTACCGGTAATGAGCTGATCAAGCTGCTGGAGGCACGCGATATCACTGTGCGCGTTCATAGCAAGAATCTTTTGCCGGAAGAAGCGCCGCTGGCTTATAAGGACGCCCAGCAAGTTGTAAACGTTGTGCATAATGCAGGTCTGGCGACGCTAGTGGCCCGCTTGAAGCCGATTATCGTTGTGAAAGGCTGAGCATGTGTTGCTGATATGAGAGATGTGCAGGGCGAGTGCATGCAGGCTAGTTGCAAGGGGATATTCTACAATGAAAACAGGCGAAAGCGGTATGGTAGGAGGGTATATCCTTGTGGTTGCCTGGTGTGCGCTCGTCATGTCTTGCCTGGCAGGTGGCCTGAACATTTTTATGTTATAGTTGTGTTAATATTGTTACGCTCTCTGGCGTTAGAAGAGGAAATGAGAGGTGTACCGATGCTGGCAATAAGTTATCGCTGTCCCGCTATGATACTGGATTGGAGCGAGCAAAAGAGGCGGAAAATATATTTGTCTCGCTCTCCTTGTATATACTCAGGAGAGGATAACTTATGCAGCATCTTAAAGAGCGGTTTAGCGCTTATACGGTTTACCTGATCTATTCGTGCGCGAACGCTCTTTTCTTCGCCCTGGTGACGACAGTAGATATGATCTACCAGGTGCAGGTAGCGAAGCTCAATCCGTTGCAGTTGGTGCTAGTCGGTACAGCGCTGGAGGTGACCTGTTTTGTGTGTCAGGTGCCAACAGGGGTACTGGCCGATGTCTATAGTCGGCGTTTAGCGGTCATTGTGGGTGTGATGCTGGTGGGAGCCGGGTTTATTCTGCAAGGGCTGGTTCCGACATTTCCTTCGATGGTGATGGGAGATGTGCTGTTCGGGATCGGCGCGACTTTTACTGACGGTGCGGAGCAAGCCTGGATCACCGACGAGGTGGGTATTGAGCGTGTTGGTAATGTGCTGATGCGTAGCACACAAATTGGCCTGCTTGGTGGTCTGGTGGGCGCAGTTGTTAGTATTGCCCTGGCGGACATTCGTCTGAATATCCCGATTGTGCTGGGAGGAAGTTGCTACGTGGGGCTGGCGGTTTTTCTCTGGCTCTGTATGCCGGAACGAAACTTCCATTTCAGGGCGGAGGGGGAACGGGCATCGTGGCGTACTATGCGTGATACCTTTATCGGAGGTGTTCGTCTTGTGCGCGTGCGTCCGGTACTGATTACGATTCTGCTGATCGGGCTATTCTATGGGCTTTACAGTGAGGGGTTTGATCGTCTTTCGACTGCGCACTGGCTGCAAGACTTCGTCTTCCCGACGTTCTGGCACCTGCAACCGGTTGTCTGGCTGGGGAGTTTTAGCATTGTCGGTACATTGATCACGTTGGGAGGTAGCGAACTGGTCAGGCGTTACGTGGACACGAACAAGCCCGGTCTGGTGACGCGCGTATTATTCCTGATCAATGCATTGATGATTGCCGGTTTGACCATCTTTGCGCTAAGCGGGAACTTCCTGGTAGCAGCGGTAGCCTATCTTGTTTTCAGAGTCTTCCGCAGCATCAATACACCAGTGTTTACGACATGGTTGACACAGAATGTGGAGGCGAAGGTGCGCGCGACCGTGATCTCGCTGTGGGGTCAGATTGATGCATTGGGGCAGATTGCTGGAGGGCCACCTGTGGGCTATATAGGCGATGTCTTCTCTGTCCGCGCGGCGTTGGTAGTGAGTAGCATTATCCTATCACCTGTACTGTTGCTGCTTGCGGTGGCTACACGTAGAGGAAAGGCGGTTGCTACAGCAGTGCCGATTGGTGAGGATGTGGAACCGGAAGCACCGGAGTTGATCTAATCTGTTGTTGGATAGAGGGGATAGATGTGTTAATATGCTTTAGCGCTATACCTTGATTTTGCTGTAGTGTTCTGTTCAGCTTCACTTCACACTTTGGGGAGAAGAAGTGAAGCTGGGCAGAACATTATAGATTAGAACAGAGGATGATGGTTTTTGGGTGTTAAGATGCTAGTCGTTGCCAACAGAAACGGAAACCTTGTCGGCGGTTTGTGTTGAGTGGGGGTGTTGTTGCTCTTCTGGTGGGCGAATGGCACGGAAGAAGAGGAAAAAAAGCGCGGCGTTGAGGCCCTGAAGGAAGGCTCCAATCTCGAATGGTAGCTCTAAGGCTACATGATCGAAGAGGTAGCCGGCCAGGGTGGGGCTGAGAGCGGATGTCACTTGTGAAGGAAGATTTGCCAGCGCGCCAACTCTGCCGCGCTCTTCGTTTGGCACTACACCCATGACATACGATTGCCGTAGGGGCAGGCCGAGACGCTGTACCATCATGCGAACGAGATAGATGCCACCGGCGAGCCAGAAGGTAGGAGCCAGTGCCATTGGGATAATCAAGAGGGCCTGAAAGATGCGAGTGAAGACGATGGCACGCACGAGGCCCATGCGAGCGGCGACACGAGCGGCACTGAGATTGACGACCATAGCGGCGATGTTAATGGTGGAATAGAGCAGGCCGATCTCGGCGGGGCCAGTATTATAGCGGCGATAAAACCAATAGGTGATGAAGGGGCCGAAAAAGCCGACGGCCAGGCCGTTTATGCTATTTGAGACCCACAAGCGTAAGAGGAGATGCCAGGAAGTGGCGGAGAGGCGCATACGTGGGCGGTTTTGTTTGCGTCTGGTTATGCTTTTGTTCTGCGTTTTGGAGGTTGGTTGGTGTGCCTCATAGAGTGGAATTGCCAACAGACCCGCGATAAACGCGCAGGCAGCACCCATGAGGAAATCGAGCCGATATTGTGCCTGTGAATGGCCGAAAGAGAGCAGGACGGTCAGGGCGATTAGTGGGCCACCGCCGAGGAGGGCACCGAGAGAGGAAGCGAAACCAATACGCCCAAAGAGATTATTACGGTAGCGTGGGGATACCTGGTCGGCTAGAAAAGCCTGCTCTGCGGGTTGATAGGGGCCGATAGCCCCGGCACTGGCACCGGCTCCGCGCCCGAAGGAACCGAGGGCAGCGAAGACAAAAAGGACACCGACGACGTGGGAGAAGGCGAAGATCAGGCTGGCGAGAGCGGTCAAGAACGGCATAATGATAAGAAACGGTTTACGTCCTATACGGTCTGAGAGCAGTCCAATCAAAGTGGAGAGGAGAGCCGAGACTATAGCGGTGACGGTAAAGAGTATGCCGAGAGTCAGACCTTGAAAGCCGAGGATAGCCAGGTAGATGGGTACGACGATGCCTGCCAGAGCGCGGGTGGAACTCATAAAGGTGCGTGCGAAGAGCAGGAGACTCATGTCGCGCGTCATCCAGGTGGGCCAGATTGCTTGGCGGAGACGTGTAAGCCGGGATTGCGGCTGCTGAGATTGTGTATCTATGATATCAGGCGCGGTTGAATGCTGCGTTGTATTATCTATGGTTGCTGTATCTTGTGGTTGAAAGTTGTCTTCTGGTTTTTTCATGGTTATTGTCTATCTAGCAAGGAACGTAATACACGCTTCCCCCGTCCATTTTGTTGATAGTTCTCCTGTACCGGTGGTGTGGTGGCTGTTGCGGAGTCGGAAGATGGGGAGGTATTGAATTGAGCTTCATAGAGATGCTGGTAGAGGCCTGATTGCTCAAGCAGGGTTTCGTGGGTGCCACGCTCTACGATATGGCCCTGATCGATGACAAGGATCTGATCGGCGCGCTGGATAGTCGAGAGACGGTGGGCGATGGCGATGACGGTGCGACCGTGCATCAGAGTTTCCAGAGCTTGTTGGATCAGGCGTTCGGCCTGAGAGTCCAGTGAGCTGGTAGCCTCGTCCAGTAGCAGGTAGGGAGCTTTGCGCAGGATGGCGCGTGCAATGGCGACACGTTGTTTTTCGCCACCGGAGAGGCGGTAGCCGCGTTCACCGACGATGGTTTCCAGGCCGTCCGGGAGGCGTTCGACCAGTTCCTGGAGTTGGGAGGCAGCGATGGCCGCTTGCAGTTCTTCTTCAGTAGCCTCTGGCGCACCGTAGAGCAGATTTTCGCGCAAGGTGGTGTGAAAGAGGAAGATTTCCTGTGTGACGACGGCGATACGCTGGCGCAGAGCTTGATTGTCGATATTTCTGAGATCAATGCCTTCCAGTTTGACGCTTCCCTCTGACGGATCGTAAAGGCGTGCGGCCAGGGAAAGGATGGTTGACTTACCCGCACCGCTGGGGCCGACGAGAGCGGTCAACTGGCCTGGGGGAGCGACAAACGAGATGTCGTGGAGGACGTCGGGGCCATTGGGATAATGGAAGGTGACATGCTCGAAGGCCATGCCCTGGGAAGGGGTAGGAGGTAAAGGTTGAGGATTGGTGGTGGCTTTGACTGTTGGCTCGATATCGAGGACGTTGAAGATGCGGTCGAAGAGCGCCAATCCACCGAGAATGGTGGTGTTGGCACCGGCCAGCGAGGAGGCGGGACGGTAGAGTTGGGTGAGATAGGCAGCGAAGGCAACGACAGTGCCGAGAGGAATAGCATGAGTGATGACCAGGTAGGCTCCGTAGGCGTAGAGCAAAGCAGGACCAAACGCGGCCAGCCCTTGCACAACGACGGCGGCCCATTGCCCAAGCAGTGCCTGCGCTACCTGTGTTTTGCAGACATCCTGATTGGCCTCATGGAAGCGTTCTAACTCGTGTTTTTCAGTGCCGAAGATTTTGACGACGAGAGCGCCAGAGAGCGTCAATGTCTCTTCGAGAACGGTTGAGAGCCGACCGAGCGCTTGTTGGGCGCGTTCCGTAGCTGAATAGGTACGCTGACCGAAGTGTAGCACCGGATAGGCGAAGGTGGGTAGCACGAGAGCTGAGAGCAAGGCAAGTTGCCAGTTAATGGTCACCATGATGAAGAGTGCTCCAATAATGGTGATCAGGTTGGAGAGTGTGCCTAAGAAGGATTGTGTCAGCACGCCCTGTAAGGCGGCAGCATCATTAAGGAAACGGCTCTGAATCTCGCCGCCGCGTGTCCAGGTAAAGAAATCGATGCCTAATGATTGAATATGTTGATAGAGCTGTTCACGCAAGTCAGCAATCATTTTTTGTGCGACGAGGATGCTGACGTAGTTTTGTAGGAGGCCGAGTAGAGCGCTGAGTATCGGGAAGAAGATCATACCGACGCCTAGCAGGATGACAAGTTGCATGTTACGGGCAGGAATAGCCACGTCGATCAGTTGACGGATGAGGAGGGGGGGGATGAGTCCCAGAGCAACCCCTCCGAGCATGAGGAATGTGCCGCCAAAAAACTGCCAACGATAGGGTATGACAACGTTCCAGAGGCGGCGCAGGGTGCGTCGCACATCGGGTTTGCCTTCTTTCAGGTAGCTGAGCGTCTGGCGCTGACGCCAGATGGCCCCCATGCCTGCGCCTACAGCTCTGCCGGGTCCCATACCATGATACATCATAAAAACTTCTTTCTAAAAGATAGATGTGGCGGGCTAGTAGGCCACGCGCGGATAGAGTTGTGCGCCGATGAGAAGCAAGATCACTGTGACCACGAACAGGACAGCGAAATCTAGCCCAAGTGGTGTTGCGGCGGTACCACCGACCAGCATCATGGCGCGTAAGGAATCGACCTCGTAGCTGAGGGGGTTGCAACGCGCAATGATTTGCAGCCATGTGGGCATGATGGCGACGGGGTAGATGGCGTTGCTGGCGAAGAAGAGCGGCATGGTGAGTACCTGTCCAATACCCATGAAGCGCTCGCGGGTTCTAACGAGGCAGGCGATGATGAGCGAGAAGGTAGAGAAGCAGGCGGCACCCATGATAACCATGACGATGACGCCAAGCAGGTCGAGCGGGTTCCAGTTCATCTGCACGCCGAGCAATAGGGCCAGGACATAGATAATGATGGCCTGGGCGAGACCGCGAACTCCTGATGCCAGCGCCTTGCCCAATACCAGTGCGAGGCGTGGGGTGGGGCTGGCAAGGAACTTATGAATGATGCCCAGATCACGTTCCCAGATGATAGCGATGCCTGAGAAGATGGCGATAAACAGCACGCTTTGTGCCAGAATGCCGGGAGCCAGGAAATCCAGGTAGGGTTTCCCGCCTGTGGGAATGGCACGCACGTGCGCGAAGACCTCGCCAAAGACCAGTATCCACAGCGCGGGTTGTACGGCGCGTGTGAGGAGGTCGGTGGGGTCATGGCGAAGTTTGCGGGCTTCTAGCCAGACAATAGTCATGGTTTTTGTAAAGAAGCTGATAACAGCAGCGAAAGGATTTTCGTGTTCGACGACGGGAGGTATGGTGATTGCATTAACCAAGTCGTCTTGCGGTGCGGCGGGCACGGGCTGTGTCACGGTAGCTTCCTCCTGACTCTAAGGTATCACCGGTATAATGAGCGAAGACATCGTCCAATGTAGCATCTGGTTGGTTCAAGGCGGCTTTGAGTTCTTTCGGTGTGCCCATAGCGACGATTTTGCCCAGATGCATGATGGCGACGCGATCACAGAGGCTGTCGGCCTCTTCCATATAGTGGGTGGTGAGCAAGATGGTCATGCCAGTTTCGGTACGCAGATTTGTGAGATGTTCCCAGACGGCCTTACGTGCTACCGGATCAAGGCCAACGGTTGGTTCATCGAGGAACAGGAGTTGAGGGCGGTGCAGCATGGCTTGAGCGACCTCAAGGCGGCGGATCATGCCACCGGAGTAGGTGCGTACCAGCTTGTCGGCAGCATCCTGTAAGCCCATGAAGGCTAAGGCTTCACGCACTTTTGCTTCACGTTGAGAGCGTGGCAGATCGTAGAGCGAGGCGAAGACCATCAGGTTTTCTGTGCCGGTCAGCGTGCCATCTGCTGAAAGAGCCTGTGGCACATAGCCAATGCGACGGCGTACTGCCATAGGTTGTTTTGCCACGTCATAGCCTACGACATATGCGTGTCCCTCGGTGGGGGGGAGAAGTGTGGTCAGTATCTTGATGGTGGTGCTTTTGCCTGCTCCATTCGGGCCAAGCAGTCCGAAAACTTCGCCTTCTGCAACTTTGAAGGAGATGTGGTCAACGGCAGCATGTTCGCCAAAACGTTTGACCAGATTGATCACTTCAACCATTATTTTTCTTTGATCCATGCATCAGGACTCCTTTTTTGCCAGAGCGGGCTGATCTTCCGGCTCGGCCTCTTGCAGGATGAGTTCTAGAAGCTCCTGCAAGGTTGCCTGTTGCTCTGGGGTGAGCGGCGCAAGCAGTTCTTGCAGAAATGCGCGGCGTCGTTGCTGCCATGCCTCGACCTGCTCATGTCCCATTGGAGTGAGCATCACTCGCACCATGCGCTCGTCATCGCTCTGCCGTTCGCGTGTGACAAGGCCAGCTTTCTCCATACGTTTGCAGGCGGTTGTTACGGAACTGCCGGTGACGCCGAGGGCGTCGGCCAGTTCACTGATGGAGAGCGCACCTTTGCGGCGTAGGAGGCGTAGCAACCAGTACTGTTCGGGCGTCATCTCGGCGCGATGGATGGGATGTGAGGCGCGGCGAATCAGGTGATAGAGATTTTGCATATCGTCGATCAATCGCTCTGTCGCCATTGGGTATTCCTCTTTTCTCAAGTAACTTTATTCATAAATATATTAATCATCAAAATATTTTTTGTCAAGGGAGAGGAGTGTGCTAACCGAACATTTTCTACAGGTTCAGATGTATAGTATAGACGTGAGACAGAGCATGGTAAGATTTCAGAGGATGAGGTAAGTGACAATGTTACCGGTGAATTTGTATAAGGAATATAATTAACCTGAACAGAAAAGAAATTAATAATATAAAAATAGTTTTTAAAAATAATTATAATGTATATAAATATGCAAATAATGTAAATCTCTGCTTAAAAAGCTTGTGAGAAGCGGAAGTTCTCTATTGAGTTGCTTTTCCCCACGTTTTTCATCTCTGCGGATAGCAAATAAGTACTATTCTCATATAGCAAGCATACATGTTCATCTGGCCTGGGAGGCTTCACTATTTATGGCAGATAGGAACCGGTTATAATATAAGATATTGACCTCAGCATAAATTATGATTATACTTAAGACAAGAGTGCGGTGCCGGTGAGGCACAGCGATTATGCATGCTAGATCGCTCAAAGCACTATTTACTCTTCTATTACTGTATATCGTTCTCGTAGCATTTGTATGTAGCTATCATCCTCAAATGGATAGCTACTTGTTCCCGTAGGTATTTGTATGCAGCTATGTCCCCAAATAGATAGCTGCATAGGAGCAGGCAGGCTATGCGTCTATAGCCTGCGTCATCGTCTTTCCCTGGAAAGGGGGTCTGCTTGAGAAAACTGACACTTGTTCTCGGCCTGCTCGCGCTTCTGTCCGCTCTTGTAGTTAGTACAAGTCCACATGCCTTTGCCCAGTCGGCAGCACCACATAGTCAAGTGAAGGCTGATGATTTGTGTGGGACTGCTGCAATAGGCCAGGTGCGTTGTTTTGCCAAGCTGGTGATGAATCCGGGAATATTGCCACATCAGGGGAATATCTCTGGTTATGTGCCGAGTGATCTTCAGTCTGCATACAATCTCCCTTCGGCTACTGCTGGTCAGGGACAGACTGTGGCGATTGTTGATGCGTATGATGATCCGAACGCGGAGTCTGACTTGGCGGTCTATCGGTCGGAGTTCAATCTACCGCCTTGCACGACGGCCAATGGGTGTTTTCGTAAGGTAGATGAGAATGGTGGCACAAATTATCCGCCACAGGATAGCAATTGGGATGGCGAAATCTCGCTCGATCTTGACATGGTGAGTGCGATCTGCCCTAATTGTCATATTCTGCTGGTTGAGGCCAGTACTGCAAACTTCTCGGATCTGGCAACTGCTGTGAACACGGCGGCCAGCCTGGGTGCGAATGCCATCAGTAACAGCTACGGTGGAAGTGAGGATGCGAGCGAAACCAGCTATGCAGCAGCATACGATCATCCAGGCATTGCTATTACCGCCAGTACGGGTGACAGTGGCTATGGTACTGCTGCTCCTTCAGTGTTCAGTACGGTGACTGCGGTTGGTGGTACATCTCTCTATCAACAGGCGGGTACACAGAGAGGTTGGTATGAGATGGCCTGGAGTGATGGTGGGAGTGGGTGTAGCCAGTATATTGCCAAACCTGCCTGGCAGACCGACCCTGATTGCGGCATGCGCACCGTTGCTGATGTGGCGGCTGTTGCTGATCCCAATACCGGTGTAGCGGTCTACGATAGTGTGCCTGTGCAGGGTCAGAGTGGTTGGGTAGTTTTTGGCGGCACGAGTGTCTCGTCTCCCATTATTGCGAGTGTCTATGCACTGGCGGGTAACGCGAAGAGCCTCAACATAGATGGGGCATCGTATATCTACAGTCATACCAGTGATCTGAACGATGTCACCTTTGGCTCGAACGGTTTCTGTTTTGATTACCTGTGTAATGCGGGACCTGGCTACGATGGCCCTACTGGCTGGGGTACTCCCAATGGAGTGGGAGCATTCTAAAAGGGACTGAAGTTCAAACAAAGACAACGAGCGACCATCATAGTCGCTCGTTGTCTTTGTTTAAACTAAGGTATCTGTGTGCGTGAGTAGTGTGTTAGCCCCAACGCTGACGGAGGCGTGGCAGAATCTCTTTGGCATATAGGCGTATGAAGCGAGACTGATCGTCGCCGGGGGCGTGGAAGATCAGGTGGGTGAAGCCTAATTCGATGTAGTGTCCAACCTGCTGGACATGTTCTTCTGGGTCGCTGGAAACTAACCAGCGGCGGTGAGCCTGGTCGGCGACTGTTGCGGCCTTGCGTTCCATTTCACGCGGGTCGTGGATGTTGACCTTTTCTTCGGCGGGCAGGGCCAGTGCGGCCCAGATGCGTGTGTCGGCCAGTGCGCGCTCTTTGTCGGTATCGAAGGAGACCTTGACTTCGATGGTGTGTTCGATAGTGGATGGGTCGCGTCCAGCGGCTTTTGCGCCTTCTGCCAGGGCCGGGAGCAGTTGATCGCGGTAAAGCTGGTCGCCCTTGCCGGAGGTGCAGATGAAGCCGTCGCCAGCCCGGCCCGCGAATTTTGCAGCGACAGGGCCACCGGCACTGATATAGATGGGTACCGGCTGATCGGGTTTATCGTAAATGGTGGCGTTGAGCGTGTGATAGTATTCTCCGTTGAAGGTGACCATTTCTTCTGTCCAGAGGCGGCGAATCAGGGTAACGGCTTCGCGTAAACGGGCCAGGCGTTCCTTTGCCGAGGGCCATTCGGCGGCTGTCACGGCAACTTCGTTGAGCGATTCGCCGGAGCCAACACCCAGGATGATACGTCCGGGGTAGAGAACGCCCAGTGTGCCGAATGCCTGGGCAATGATAGCCGGTTGATAGCGGAAGGTGGGAGTTAAGACGCTGGTGCCTAGAATGACATGTTTAGTGCGTTCGGCGGCTGAACCTAGCCAGGAGAGAGCGAAAGGAGCATGACCATTGGTGTGTCGCCAGGGTTGGAAGTGGTCGCTAATCCAGACGCTATCGAAACCATTCTCTTCGGCTTCAACGGTAAAATCTAACAACTGGCGTGGGCCAAATTGCTCGGCGGATGCTTTATAGCCAAGTTTTAAGGGATGATTTGCCATTGTTCTCTCTTTCCTAGTCATGCGAGATTGGAGAAGTCCCTATATTGTATCTCATGACGGTTTGTCTGTGTGAAGCACAGCCAAAGAAGATGTTTATGGTGAAGAAGCCAGGTGGCAATGGGATAAAAGTATGGTCTAGTGGTCTAGATGTATTGACATTATGCTAGATACACGGTACACTTACGGATGGAACCCTCTTGTGTAAGTATTGGCGTCAAAGAAACGTTGATGGGTGCCAGTTGACGCCAATGCAGCACAGTACACAGGAGGTGACCTGTATGCGTGCGCGGGACGTGAACATCGTGCTAATACAGCATATGGACTGTGTTCGCGCGCACTTTTCATAAGAGTTACAAGGAGGACAACACTATGCATGTCTCTCGGCGGCTGTTGATCTGCGTTGCGGCAGGTTTCTTCGTCTTTGCCAGCGTAGTCGTGGCTGGCTTTTCACTGTTCAGTCATGGCCATAAGGCGCAGGCGGCTAGCGCCTTTCCGAGTGCGTACTTTGCTCCCTATCAAGATGTCACGATTGGCCCAAGTCTGCAATCGGTCACGCAGGCAACCGGACAAAAGTACTACACGCTGGCTTTTATTACCGGCAATGGTTGTAACGCTGAGTGGGCTGGAACGATACCCCTCAACGAGACGAACATTTACCTACCTCACCTCGATAGCGATATTCAGTACATACGCAGTCAAGGAGGTGATATCATTATCTCGTTTGGAGGAGAAGCAGGACAAGAACTGGCGCAAACCTGTACGAGCGTGAGTAGTCTGGAGGCGCAATATCAGGCGGTAATCAACCAGTACAATGTGACGCATCTGGACTTTGATATTGAGGGTGGTGAACAGGGTGACTCGACGACTTATGATCGGCGCAATGCGGCGCTGGCGGCTTTGCAACAGGCCAATCCGGGGTTGAGCATCTCTTTTACCTTGCCGTCGGCAACAACGGGTCTGCTCAGTGATAGTCTGGGTCTGCTAAACAATGCGATCTCGCATGGGGTGAATTTCAGCATTGTGAACTTGATGACGATGGATTATGGTTCGCCTGATAGCCAGATGGGGCAGGAAGCAATTAATGCTGCGAATGGTCTTTATGCTGAGTTGCAGCAGATGTTTCCTGCAAAGTCGTCGAGCCAACTGTGGTCGATGGTGGGCATTACGCCGATGATAGGGCAGAACGATAGTCAGGGTGAAATTTTTAGTTTGAGTAATGCACAGCAGGTGCTTTCGTTTGCGCAAGCAAAGCAGATTGGCGAGCTGGCTTTCTGGGAGGTTTCACGAGACAACGGTTCTTGTCCTGGGAATACCACTGCTTCAGATTCGTGCAGCGGTATTGCTCAGAATACCTATGACTTTATCAATACCTTTAAGTCGTTCACGAGCGGTACGGTGGGTGGCCCATCACCGACGCCGACGCAGGCTGTGACACCGACGCCCACACTGGGCACGACACCGACGCCAGTGCCCACGCCACCATCAGGGGGCAACCTTGTGACGAACCCTGGTTTTGAGACGGGTGATCTTTCTGGGTGGAATTGTAACGCACCTGATACGGTGGTCACGTCACCCGTGCATAGCGGCTCTTATGCATTGGAGATGGTACCGACTAATTCAACGACAGGTGAATGCGATCAAACGATCAATGTGCAGGCGAATCATACGTATACGCTCTCAGCATATGTTGATGGGCCGTATGCTTACCTGGGGATACAGGGTGGAGCCTCGAACTGGACGAGTAGCAGTAGCTACACTCAACTTAGTGTTTCATTTACTACAGGTGCATCACAGACTAGTGTTACCATTTATGTGCATGGCTGGTATGCGCAAGGCGATGTCTATGTTGACGATGTATCGCTTAGCTAGGTATCTGCTAGTTGGCGTATCGTGATGGGTTCTCTACCCATGATCTGGCACCCATAGCCTGAGAGGCTTATGCCTCTCAGGCCAAATTCTTAAGTTTATTCCGGCTTGCGCGCTCGAATGAAGGCGCTGACAAAGCGTCCTTCGACTGCGTGACGATCCTCCGGGTCAAGGGCAGCAATAGAGGCGCTGGCTCCACTGGCGGCAATTTCTTCCAGCGAATAGCGCCGTGTTACTTCAATGTCGATATCGACAAAACCGGCTGCGTGTAACAGTGAGCGGTAGGTTTCTTCTTCCAGGGCACCGGCGATACACCCGGCCCAGGATTCCATATCGTGGCGAAGGGCTGGAGGCAGGTTGCCCTGTACAACGATATCTGAGACGGCGAAGCGGCCTCCTGGTGTCAAGACGCGATAGGCTTCACGTAGCACCTGGGCTTTATCGGCGGAGAGATTGATGACGCAGTTTGAGATGACCACATCGACGCTGTTATCCGGGAGCGGGATAGCCTCAATGATGCCTTTTAAGAAGCGGACGTTCTCGATACCGGCTTCTTGTCGGTTGCGTTCGGCAAGTTCCAGCATGGCATCGGTCATATCAAGACCGTAAGCAAAGCCGGTTGGCCCGACTCGTTTGGCCGAAAGCAGGACGTCAATGCCACCACCGCTACCCAGGTCAAGCACTTTCTCACCGGGGTGAAGCTGCGCTAACGCGGTTGGGTTGCCACAACCAAGCGAGGCCAGGGCAGCGGCGACGGGGAGTTCGCCCAGTTCCTGTTGAGTATAGAGGTTGGAGGTAATGGGGTCGCTTTTGTCGGTACTGGGAGTGCAACAACTCGAATTACAACAAGATGCTGAACTCTCGGAGGCGGAGCCAAGTACTTGCAAGGCGGTTCGCGCGTAACGGTCACTCACTGCCTGTCGTAACTGTTCGTCGTTTGGGGGAACGGTCTGCATGGGTTTATTCCTTTCTATATATGATTACGAGAGGAACACTGCGTTCTTCTCGATGGCTTTTGCTTAAGGAGACGAAGCAAGGCTAAAAAGGACGCACTGGCTGAAGCACTCAGCGGGATTCATCGCTACAGCAGGTTGGCTGTTTACTGCATTGACAGCGTGGTTGATAGTTAAGAATATGGTTCCGGCGATCCAGTTCAAAGTGGCAGCAGGCCAGAAGCTGTTGTTTGAGTCTGGCTCTCGCGCGTTGAACACGTGATTTGGCCCCGGAAAAGGAGAGGCCGAGGCGCTGGCTTAGCTCTTTTTGGGTTAGCCCCTGGTATTCGGTGAGGAGCAGGGCCTGCCGATCCTGGTCGGGAAGGGCGAAGACCATCGCACGGACACAAGGGAGCAATTCGCGCACGACATCATCGCCAGGGAGTTCGTATGGGATATTGAGAGCTTGTGGGTCTTCCAGAGAGGTGATGGCGTGACGATGATGACGGTAGTAATCGATGATGAGGTTGCGCGTGATCTGGTATATCCAATTTTCCAGGCGTTGTGGATCTTTCAGACTTGCTACATGTTGATGAATTTTGAGAAAAACTTCCTGTAACAGATCCTCTGCCGCAGCTTCATCAGCGACGCGGCGACGAATGAAGTTGTGCAATGGTGCGTGAAATGTTTTCCATATCTGTTCAGTAGTGGTAGCCATATGCTCGTGCCTCTCGCTTTTGTGGTTCTATCAATGATAGACGAATGTGACGCCAAAAGGATGCAGGTTTGCGAGTTCACTATACTATTTCATTGAGTCAATCTCCTCTTGCAACTTCTTGAGTAAGGTTGCTCCCTCGGCAAAATCGAAAGACTCAAGTCCTTGAATGTCCAGGTCACGTCTTAGTAAGCGTACAGCAACGTTGCGCCGGTTTCCGGCGTTTCGTGTCACAAGATCAGAGAGCAAATACATCGATAGATGATTGAGGTGGTATTTTTGAGCAGTAGTAGAGGCCGCCTGTTGCCCTGCGTTCCCTGAAATGGAAGCAGGGCAATAGAATCGTCAGGCGGTGATGGCTTTCTGTTTCTTGCTGATTTTGGGTAGAGGCTCGCTGCGTAGACGTGGGTCGGCGATCTCGTCGATGCCGTTGTTGATGAGGGCGAGGCCCGCGCCGAGGATAGCGATGCAGAGGCCGGGGGGGACGAACCACCACCAGAGGCCGAGGAAGAGGGCGTCGTTTTTCTGTGCCCAATAGAAGAGGCTGCCCCAACTGACGGTAGTGGCGTCACCCAGGCCGAGAAATTCCAGGGAAGCTTCGGCCAGAATGACGTAGAGTGTGGTGCTGATGAAGTTGGCGGCGACGAGGGAAATTTCGTTGGGAAGGATTTCGGCGAAAATGATACGCAGGTTGGTTTCGCCGCAGATGCGAGCTGCTGTGACGAATTCGCGGCTGCGCAATGAGAGTGTTTGTGAGCGCAGGACACGCGCGCCCCAGGCCCAACTGGTGAAGACGATGACCAGGGAGACGGTGAGTGGGCCGCGTGGGAAATAAGAGGCCAGGACGATTGCCAATGGTAAGGCAGGAAGCACGAGGAAGACATTAGTGAGCAGGGAGAGTATTTCGTCGATGATGCCGCCGAAGTAGCCGCCGACCAGGCCGACTATGACAGAGACGAGCATGACCAGGAAGCCGGTAAGAAAGCCCCAGAAGATGGAGGTACGTGTTCCCACGACAAGCTGGCTGAAGATATCCTGGCCGAGAGTAGTAGTACCTAGCAGGTGTGCTGGTGAGGGGTGAGCGTTTGAAAGGGTTGAAAGAGCATTTGGATCCTGGTGAATAAATAGTGGGCCAAAGATGGCGACCAGGACGAAGAAACCAACGATGCCTGTGCCGATAGAGACCTTTCTGTTGATGGTCAGGCGTGTCCAGAGGTAGCGTAGGGCGTAAAGCGAGCGAAGATAGAGGGGCACGGTCAGCGAAGATGGAGGAGGCGGGAGGTAGGCTGTACCAGCACTGTCACGGAAGGAGACAGTGGGGAGGCTGGTGGGCTGTTCTTCGTGTTGCAGGTGTTGTGGTGAAGGTGATTCTTGCATGTTTTAAGCGCTCCTATCTATACGTACACGAGGGTCGAGTGCGGCGTAGAACATATCGGCAAGGAAATTGGCACCCATGACGGCCAGGGCGATGACCAGGAAAATGCCCTGTAGCAGAGGATAGTCCTGGCCTTGTACGGCTTGTAAGAGAGAGAAGCCGATGCCGGGATATGAAAAGACGATTTCGGTGAGCAGTTGACCACTGACGACGAAGCCGATGGCCAGGGCGAAACCGGTGATGTTAGGTAAGATGGCGTTACGCGCGGCATAGGCAAAGATAATGCGGCGGGAGGAGAGACCTTTGGCCTGGGCCATCAAGACGTAATCTTCGTTAAGGGTGGTGATCATGGAGTTGCGCATGACCAGCATCCAGCCGGCGATGGAGGAGATGATGAGGGTTAGTGCGGGCAAGATGGCGTGGTAGATGGCGCTTATGATGAAAGGGAAGTTCCAACCAACGTTGAGAGTGGTGTCGTAGCCATCGGCGAAGGGGAACCAGCCGAGTTGAAAGCCAAAGAAGTAGAGGATGATCAGGGCGAGCCAAAAGTAGGGGATAGCGGAAAGGAAGGTCATTAGTGGTGAGATGGTGGCATCGAAGAGGGAGCCACGTCGCCATGCTATGAAGATGCCAATCAGACAACCGAGAGAGAAGCTGATGATCACGGAGACGCTGCCGAGAACCAGAGACCAGCGGATATCTTGCGAGATAACATCGATGACCGCAGTGGGATAGTACGTGAAGGAAAGGCCTAAGTTGCCGGTGAGCAGGTTGTGCAGGTAGCCAAGGTATTGTAGCCACAGAGGGTCGTGCGTATCGATGCCGAAGGCAGTTTGGAGAGCCTTCAGCGCGCTGGGGGAGATCGGCCCTTGCCGTTCGAAGCGGCCCATGAGAGCCTGAGCAGGATCGCCAGGAGCGAGACGAGGGATGAAGAAATTTAATGTGATAGAGGCCCAGAGGGCGATGAGATAGAAAATAATGCGGCGAAGTATGTGACGCATATGATAACTCCCTTTTGTACACGGAATTTGTGTTTTGTTTATGCTGCATCTTCGCGGTCAGAGGGGATGGCAAAGATTGCCATCCCCTCTGCTGGGGGTGCCAGCAGTAGTTCGTGGGTGGGACGCACTACGCGGGTACGAGATGGGTAACAATGACGACGTTATCGGGAGCGGAGTAGGCCGCGCCGACAGCGTATGGGTTGTTCTGGTCGGGCCAGCCGGTGAAGTTCTTTGAACTGTACTCATACCAGGAGGCTGCGTTGACCAGGGGAATGTTGGGTAACTCTGTATAGTAGATCTTCTCGAGGCCCTGAATGGCCTGCATCTGTGTGGTAGGATTGGTGGTAGTAGCATACTCTTGTAGCAACTGGTCGGTGGTTGGGTCCTTCCAGCGGCCCCAGTTATAGCCTGTGGGTGAAAGGTTCGCGCTATTGAGATGAGTGTTGTACAGGTAGAATGGCGAGGGACCACCGAAGAGGCCACCAATGAGCAGGTCGAAGCCGGCATTGGCGCGGGCGGCGGCGTAGGCGTCGAACGAGATGTCGTTGATAGTGATCTGGAAGCCGACGCTATCCAGGTTCTGTTTGATGATCTGGGCCATTGTTTCCCAGTCGGTCCAGCCGGAGACGACGTCCAGGCCAAAGGCCAGCTTTTTGCCATTCTTGTCGGCGAAGACACCATCGGAACCTTTGGTGAAACCGGCACTTTCCAGGAGCGAGATTGCTTTAGCGGGGTCGGGGGTGGTGGGGCTGTTGGCGTAGGCCGGGTCAAGATATTTCTGCTGGTTGGGCAGAATTAGGCCGGTGGTGCTGGCTGGTGCGACATAACCGCTCTCGGCCTGGTTGGCCATTTGCTGGCGGTTGAGTGCGGCGCTGATAGCCTGGCGCACGGCTACCAGATTGAAGGGATACTTTGTCAGGTTCACGTAGAGGGTGAACATGTCGGTGGGGGCCATCCAGTAGTGGTTGTGAGCCGGGTCTTTTGCCACAAAGGTGCTGTTCAGGTCTGGTGCGAAGAAGCTGCCCCAGTCGATCTGACCGGCCATGAGTTCGAGTTGCAGAGTATTGTTATCTTTGACCGCAGGATACTGGAGTTCATCGACCTTCACTTTGTCGGCTTGCCAGTAGTTTGGATTGCGGTCGTAGATAAGGAGTGTGGGAGAGAACTTTGTGAGTGTGAATGGGCCTGTGCCAATGGGAGGGTCGTCAGCGAACTTGGTAGGATCACCTGCATTAGCAAAGATGTGCTGAGGGACGATGTAGGTCTGCCCGGCGATGTACCATATGAGAGGCGGGTAGGGTTTTTTGAAAGTGATGGTCACAGTGTTGGCATCGGGGGCGGTGACGCTGGTGAAGTAGTTCCACAGGCCGTTGAGGTCAGCATCGGGGTATTGCTTGAGCATATTGAAGGTAAACGCGACATCATTAGCGCTGAAAGGCTGGCCATCCGACCATTTGACGCCCTGGCGAATGTTGAAGGTGAGCTGTGTATAATCGCTATTCCACTGGTAGCCGGTTGCCAGCCAGGGGGTGGTGGTGTCGTTGGCCCTGTCGAAGAAATACAGAGTTTCGTAAACCATACCCTGGATACCGGAGTCAGGACTGGTATTATACGGGCTGAAAGCTTTGGTAAAGTCTGAGCCGACCTGGGCACCGATTCTGAGAATATGCTTCTGGTTTGTATTGCTGGTATTCTGACTAGTGCTACTACAGGCGGCCAGTAGAATGACAAGAACGGTCAGAAAAGTAGCCAGGATGGCTAGTTTAGGTTTTGGACGCGGAGAGGCCAAAGATAAGATATTGGAAGCCATGCGCAACCTCCTAAAAATGATGAACGATTTCGCCTGTTCTTTCGCTGTGAGTGGGGGCTATACTCATACCTGGCGTCCTGCTGAGCAAGACGTCACAAAACTTTGCTACCGGCTCACCTCCTTTGCTGTCAGTGAATATGCTAGTATCTGTGCTATGCAAGCAACATTATGGTATATACTTACTATCGTATGTACCACTGATGAAGAACCATCTCTGTAGATAACTGTACCTTTTCTCTTCGCATTTGTCAAGTCATCTAGACCACTAGACAGGAAATTTGTTAAAATTGAATAGGGAAATGTTGTTGGGGGATTTCTTATAGCCATAGAATATAAAAGTAAGCGAAAGGAACAGAGACTTGTTGAGCCGGGTTATGAAATTTCGCTTTCAAGATCGGGAAAGAGGCTGTAGAGCTACGGATTAGAGAGGGGAGAACTGAGGAATGATGTCGTCTGTGCTTGAAGAGGAGATTGCCAGTCAGCCGGAGGGTATTGCGCGTGTGCTGGAGCGGGAGATGGAGCATGTAAAGGGGATTGTTAGTGAGCTGCCGCCTTTCAACTACGTATTGATTGCTGCACGTGGTTCGTCCGATCACGCAGCGACTTATGCGCAATATGCGTGGGCGGCGCTGGGGAGGTATCCTGTTGCGTTAGCGACACCTTCTTTGCATACGCTGTACAAGGCCGTGCCCCGCCTGGATGGGGCACTCGTGGTCGGTATTTCGCAGTCGGGGCAGTCTCCTGATATTCTTTCTGTGCTGGAAGAGGGAGCGCGTCAGGGGCGACCAACGCTGGCGATCACGAATGATGGTTCGTCGCCGTTAGCGGTGCTGGCCGATCATGTGGTTGAATTGCACGCAGGGCCTGAACGTAGCATAGCGGCGACGAAGACCTATACGGCGCAACTGGCGGTCATGGCGTTATTTGCGGCTGTGTGGAGCGGCGATGCTAAGCGGTTAGCTGAGTTGCGAGCCTTGCCTGAGATAATGGATGATACGTTGGGACTCAACGCGACGACGGTAGCGGAGCGTGTGGAACGCTACTGTTTTATGGAGGGTTGTGTAGTGATTGGGCGCGGGTATAACTACGCGACGGCTTTCGAGCTTGCGCTGAAGCTGAAAGAGTTGACCTATATAATGGTAACGGGCTATTCGTCGGCGGATTTTCGGCATGGTCCAATTGCCACTATTCACGAGCGTCTGCCCGTGATACTGGTGATGCCGACGGGGGCGGCTTTTGCGGATATGCTTGAACTCGCAGGAGAACTGCGGCAACGTGGGGCCGAGCTGCTGGTCATCTCTGAGGCGCAGCAGGCGCTGGAGCTTGCCCGAACGGCGCTGCCGATAGCCGCAGGGGTACCAGAGTGGCTCAGCCCTATTGTGACCGTATTGCCGGGGCAGCAACTGGCGCTGCACCTGGCGCTGGCGAAGGGTTTAAATCCTGATCTGCCACGCGGCCTGCAAAAAGTGACGAAGACGTTATAAGTGTGCCGTCATCATATGCTCGTCATTTGCGCGAAGCGCTCGCGCCATTCGTCGGTAGCGAAGGCGAGAGTACCGCGACAGAGGGTGGCTTGCAGGGTTAATGAGGTGTCGTAGATGAGGAGATCGGCATCATAGCCAGGTTGCAGGCGACCCTTACGGTGGGCAACATGGGCGGCTCTGGCGGGGTTGATAGTGAGCATGCGTACAACGTCCTGGAAGGAAGCAGTGGTCATGTGGAGCATGTTGCGCAAGGCTTGATCGAGGGTAAGGACACTGCCGGTGATGGTGCCATCGGCGAGGCGGGCGACGCCGCAGATGACCTGAGCGGGCTGCCCGGCGAACTCGAAGGTGGCATTATCGATACCGGCGGCGGCGAGAGCGTCGGTGATGACGATGGTGCGCTCTGGCCCCAGGATTTTTACCAGCATATCCATCATAGCCGGGTGGACATGCACGCCGTCGGCGATTAGTTCGCCGCGTACCTGTGGTGCCTGAGCGATGGCGGCGATGGGGCCTGGATTGCGATGGTGGAGGGAGCGCATGGCGTTGAAGCAGTGGGTGACATGGGTGATGCCAAACTGGATGGCCTCGCATGCCTGCTCATAGGTGGCGTCAGTATGGCCCATGCTAACGGTGATACCGGCATCGACCATGCGGCGGATGATAGTGGGGGCACCGGGGAGTTCGGGGGCCAGGGTAATGAGGCGCAAGTGCCCGTTGGTGAGCGCGAGTACCTGTTCTGTTTCTGATTCATTGGGGAGGCGTAACCATTCTGGCAGGTGAGCGCCCTTGCGAAGCACATTGATATAAGGGCCTTCCATATGGATACCTAGCGGCTCAGCGGTCGCCGCCGTCGGGTTATAGCTTTCGATGGCCTGTACGGCGGAGGTAAGCTGTTCTTTCGGCAAGGTACCGGGGGTGCCGACGATGCCGATAAGGAAGGAGGTCACGCCTGTTTGCGGTACCCAGCGTGTATAAGCGAGGATTTCTTCGGGATCGGTAGTATGGAGGTTGAAGCCGCCGCCGCCGTGTGTATGGACATCGATAAAGCCTGGGGTGACAATCATGCCACTGGCGTCAATACACTGACCGAGGTTGGTAGTTGTTGACCTGGTGGCTGGCCTGATGGACTCGATAGATTGATCGTTGATGGTGATGTCACCGTCGGGAATATCGTTGCTGGCATCGACTAGCCGTGTACCGCGTAACGTAAACCTCATGCAACAAATCTCCTTATGAACTGATGGTACGGATTTCGCAAGGTTCTACAAGAACCGACCTGGACACCCTTGACATATGCAAGAAAGTATGGAATGATTGATAGTGCAAGAGTGGTCTATACAACATACCATTTATACCATTTCTACCATATTGGCGCGAAGGAATCAAGCCATTGGTGGGGGTATTTTGAAATACGCCTGGGTGAATATAGTAACACGGCAGGTTTTATTGGTTGTGTCTACGAAGAGGAATCGCTCGCGGAGAGAGAGCGAGATATGCTATGATGGAAGAGGTGGATAACTTGCTTGTGATCAGAGGGGGCGCTTTGCTGGTGCCTCTGGGAAGGATTGATTGGGACGGATATGAGCGCAATTTACCGGAATAGTCCTGTTCCCCGGTACTATCAGTTGAAAGAGATCATGAGGGATAAGATTCGCTCAGGTGAGTGGAAGCCGGGCGACTTGATTCCATCTGAGCGCGAACTGGGAGAAAAATATGGTATTAGTCGGATGACGGCGCGCCAGGCGATTACGGATCTGGTCAACGAGGGACTGTTTTACCGCGAACAGGGTAAGGGTACCTTTGTGAGTCAGCGCAAAGTGACGCAGCAATTGATGCGGCTGACTGGCTTTACTGAGGATATGAATGCGCGTGGGCAAAGGCCGAGTGCCAAAGTACTTTCGGCACAACTGCGGCCTGCTGACGAGGAGACAGCGGAGCGGTTACGTATCAAGCCGCAGGAGCTAGTAGTGTGTCTGCAACGTTTACGTCTGGCCGATGGTGAACCTCTGGCGGTCGAGTTGTCACAACTCCACTTTCCTAACTGCGAGCGTCTGCTCCAGGAAGATCTGGAACACAATTCGCTCTATCGCTTGCTTGAAACGGAGTATAGTCTGCCACTGATGGAGGCTGAGCAGGAGCTAGAAGCCGGTCTGGCGGGGAACGAAGAGTCACAATTGCTGAAAATTCCTGTTGGTAGTGCAGTTCTCTTCATTCGTCGTACAACGTATACTGACCGAAATCAGCCTGTCGAGTATGCAAAATCGGTGTATCGTGGCAATAAGTACACCTTCTACACGCATATGAAGCGTGAGCAACTGATGCCTTGAAGGTTGGGGAGGGGAGAAGGTAGACGACTGGTCGGGGAGCTTTGCCCTGTTGAGTGAGCGCGGAGGGGTGTGTTTGCGGTAGAGTGGCCTGTTTTCAGTCGTTGCGTGTTGCTGCTATTGGACACGTATATATGACCGGAGGTATAGCTGATATGTCAAGCGATTCAGAGGTCTATTTTGTGGGTGTGGATGGAGGAGGTAGCAAGACACTGGCCGTTGTGGTTGATGAGCAGGGGCGTGAACGCGGGCGTGGTCTGGCGGGCAGTGGAAATCAGAGCGTTGTTGGTCTGGATGTGGCGGTGGCTCAGTTGCGCGCCGCCGTTGAGCAAGCTGTACAAGAGGCGGGATGTACCCTACCGTTGCGCGCGGCATGGTTAGGAGTGGCGGGAATGGATAGCGCTTATGATCACGACCGGCTACTTCCGCATCTCTCCTCGCTGGCACAGACGGTATTGCTAACGAATGACGCGGAACTGGTATTGGGTGCGCTGGACAAGCGTGTAGGTGTGGCACTGATTGCAGGCACGGGGGCGATTGCGTTGGGGCGTAATATGCAGGGGGCTACTGCACGAGCGTCAGGCTGGGGTTATTTGTTGGATGAGGTAGGTAGTGGTTATGAGTTGGGGCGGCAGGCGCTGGTAGCGGTGGTGAGAGCCGCAGATGGGCGCGGCCCGCAAACGATATTGCTGGAGCTTATTCTGGAACACTGGCAAATTCGAGATGTGAGTGGTGTACTGGTAGAAGTCTATGCTAAGGGAGGGACGGCGAAGATTGCTCGCCTTTCATCTCTTGTTTTTATGGCGGCCCGTGCAGGTGATATAGTGGCGCAACGGATTGTGCAGTGTGCAGTAGATGAGTTAGCGTTGGTGGCGGCGACGGTGGGGCACAAATTGCATTTGACGGAACAAGGATTGCCAATTGCGCTGGGTGGTAGTTTGCTGATTCACGAGGTTGATTACCGCGAACAGGTTCTTCAAGGCTTGAGTCACCGTTGTCGTCTTGGTCAGATTGCTATTGCCGAGCAGCCTGCTTTGATCGCGGCCCGCGCTGCAATGCAATTTATATCTTTGCGGCAATAGCGAAAGGGAAGGTGGAACGATGGCTGGTTTGCTTGATGGTATGACGGTGGAAGAGCAGGTTGGTCAGCTTTTCATGGTTGGCTTTCAAGGGATAGCCCCTTCAGCGGAGATCAGAGAGATGATCGAGCGTTACCATGTGGGGGGCGTTATACTCTTTTCGCGCAATGTTGAGGAGGCACAGCAGGTTTTGGAACTCACTTACGGTTTGCAAGAGATCGCACGGGCAGCCGGGCATCGTTATCCTTTATTGATTGCAATAGATCAGGAAAATGGAGCGGTGCAGCGGCTGGGAAAGGGCGCGACGCAGTTTCCTGGTAATATGGCGCTTGGTGCGATTGATGAGGAGCAGACTGTTTATAATATTGCTTTAGCGACAGGGCGTGAACTGAGGGCGCTTGGTTTGAATGTGAATCTCGCGCCGGTGGTTGATATCAACAACAATCCGGCAAACCCGGTCATTGGTGTGCGTTCTTTTGGGGAGGAGCCACATAAGGTTGCTCGTCTGGCTGGGGCGGCAGTGCGTGGCTACCAGGAGGCGGGGGTAAGTGCTACTCTCAAGCACTTTCCCGGTCATGGTGATACGGCAGTTGATTCGCATCTTTCACTGCCCATATTGCCTTTTAGCCTGGAACGCCTGGAAAGGGTGGAACTGGTGCCGTTCCAGAGTGGGATTCAGGGGGGGGTAGATTGTGTGATGTCGGCGCATATCGCGTTTCCGGCACTTAATGGGGGGGAAAATATTCCGGCTACGCTGTCACCAACTGTTATTCGAGGGTTGTTGCGTGAGAAGCTGGGTTTTGGAGGTATAGTGATCTCTGATTGTCTGGAGATGCAGGCTATTACCAATACTGTCGGTGTTGCGCGTGGCAGCGTGCTGGCGCTACAGGCGGGTATCGATGTGGTTTTGATTTCTCATCGCTACGAGCGTCAGCGATCAGGACTTGAAGCGGTGGGAGAGGCGGTGGAGGCGGATGGATTGATGAGGGAAGCAGTGCAGCAAGCGGCAGAGCGGGTGCTGAGACTCAAGAGTCAGCGTCTTTCGTGGGAAAGTGTGCCTGCTGGTGAGGTACCCAGGTGGGTGGGAGGTGTAGAGCATCGACATTTAAGCGAACGAGCATACAGGCTCTCTACTACTCTTGTGCGCAATGAAGATAAACTTATTCCTCTGCGTTTGCAGCCGCACGAGCGTATTCTTGTCATTGCTTCCGCAAAAGATATGCGTTCGCAAGCCGAAGATCGCCGGTATACTAGCGATTTTCTTGTGCGGAAGATACGCCACTATCACAAGCGAGTTGAAAGCATAGTGTTTGCGGCAAATCTCAAGGACGAAGATGTTGCGCGGGTACTCGCTACTAGTGGGGAGTTTGATCTGGTGGTGATGGTAACGGTCAATGCTAATCTTGATAAGCAGCAGGCGGGGCTTATGCAAGCTCTATTGCAAGCAGGCAGGCGTGTGATTGGTATTGCGGTGAGTAGCCCTTATGATCTGCTGGCTTTCCCTCAGTTGCGCACGTATCTTGTGACGTATGAACCGACTGAGGCGGCGCAGGCGGCGGTGGTGGAAGTGCTTTTTGGGCAAGTGGAGCCGATGGGGCGTTTGCCTGTGAGTTTGCCGTTGGTCAGGTGAGCTTTTTCTAATTGTTCCTCGGATAAAGCGTCTTTGCAGTGCTACTATGCCCTATTAGCCTTTCGGCGTGGATAACGCAGACTCGCAAATGGGATTTTTTGGGGAACGTACTTGTTTGGATAAGAGCGGGGGGGAGCAGGCAAGATAGTGCTGGAGGGTATTATGCCTGCTCCCCCCGCTCCTGTTTTTTTGTGATGAGCAGAGATTGCTGAGGGTATTAGCTTGCGGATGTTGTCACTGCTTCAGCCTGCTTTTTTTGGCGGGAAGCTACGCCCCAGGGTAAGAAAATTACCACAGAGACGAGGACGACGATGATGCTACCGAGTTCAAAGTTGACCAGCTTTAGTGCGCCGACATCACCAATATAGGTCATGAGAGTGATAAAGAGGATGTAGCAGATGTACCAGAGAGCGTTGCCGAGGCCATCGCGGACACGGTAGAACAACCCAAAGGCGATGACGCCGATGGCGAGCAGAATAACTGCGTAAGGGACGGAGGGCCAGCCACTCCAGTAGGTGATGAGCGAAGCGGCGGCAAAGGCCAGGGTAGCCAGGATAGTGCCACCTCTTACCACGCCCTGACGTCCTTCGCGTCTGAGGGAGATCATAACGACGGGATTAATGGAGAAGCCGATGTAGCCAGCGACAACGGAGTCAGTGATCAGGCTGTAGATAGAAGGCAGTGGGGCAGCAATATAGGCGATAATGACGCCGATGATGGTGAAGACGATAAGGGCACTAGCTGGGATGGCATATTGTGCGCTCAGTTCCTTCATCCGCGAGCTAACGATACCCGTGCGACTCATGGCGAACAGGACGCGAGTACCGGCTCCCTGGTAGATATAGCCGGTGACAAACGGGCCGAGGATGGCAATGACGGTGGTCAAGGCGGTGAGCCAGAATGCAGCGCTACTATGCTGAGCAAT
>DAOTVZ010000142.1:0-22760 GCA_034436045.1 Ktedonobacteraceae bacterium
CTCAACGAGATAGCGGAGACGGCGGCGTATAAAGCGGCATTGGGTGAAAGTGCCTATCGTATTCCCATCAGTGCCACCAAATCGATGATTGGTCACACGCAAGGTGCTGCAAGCGCCATTGAAGCCGCCGTCACTGCCCTCGCGCTCTATTACCAGGTGCTTCCTCCCACCATCAATCAAGAACAAACGGACACGCGCTGTGACCTGGATTACGTGCCAAATGTAGCGCGAGCAGCGAACATCGAGTTGGCCTTAACCCATTCTAGTGGCTTTGGCGGCGTTAATACCGCCCTGCTGTTACGGCGCTGGCGCTCATAACCTCTAGCAATGTTCACCTGGCAAAGGAGTAGCCCATAATGATACAGATGGAGCGGCGTGTCGTAGTGACCGGCATCGGTGTTGTCGCCTCTAATGGCATTGGCAAAGGTGCCTTTAAACATGCCATCGAGCAGGGAAAAATGGGGATCAAGACACTTCCCGTGGCAGACGAAGTATCACCTTTCAAGGTTGGGGGATACATTGATGATTTTGTGCCGGAACACTACCTGGAGCGCAAACTCGTTCAACGCACCGATAGAATGACGCACCTGGCCCTCGCGGCAGCACAGGAAGCCGTCTATGATGCCAATCTCAGTATGGCTCAGGAAGACCCCACGCGCGTTGGAGCTGTTATCGCCAACACGCTTGGTGGAGCAACGTTCGCAACAAAACAGGTGAGACAACTCCACCTGCATGGGCCACGAGCTATGAGTGCCTTTACTGCTGTCGCCTGGATTCAGGTCGCCAATGTCGGGCAAGCAGCACTGCGCTACGGCTTTCAGGGCTACTGCAAAGTTCCGGTCAACGATCTGGCCGGCGGCCTCGATGGACTGGGCACAGCTTACCGAGCCATTCGACGGGGCGCGGCAGACATTCTTATCGCCGGGGGATGCGAGGCCCCGTTGGATACCTTCGTGCTCTTCTCGCAGGGCCTGTCAGGCTGGCTTATCGCCACCGATGATCCCACTGCCTATCGCCCGTTCGACCGCCATGCCAGAGGTTTTCTGCCAGCAGAGGGAGCCGGGCTATGTATACTGGAAGATTACGAACACGCGCGCAAACGCGGCGCAAACATCTATGGTGAAATCATCGGCTATGGACAAAGCAATGACGCTACGGGCTGGCGCAAGCTACCGGAGAATGGTCGGCAATACGCACGCGCCATCCAACAGGTCATGCATGAAGGGAAGATTTCACTTGACGAGATTGGCTACTTCAGCCTGGATGGACGTGCCCTCCCCATCGCCGACCGCGCCGAGGTTGATGCCTTGCAGCACACCTTTGGCACACAGGCAGAACACATCCCTGTCAGCGTGCCTCGCACGATGCAAGGACACAGCTACGCAGCTGCCGGAGCCATCGACACCATTGGCGCGCTCCTCGCCCTGCAAGATGGCTTCATCCCTCCCACGTTACATTGCACATATCCCATCTACAATCTGAACCTGGTGCGCAACGAGGCTCGTTCACTGCATGGCAACGTGGTCATTCTCGGCGCACGCAGCTATGGTGGCTCTAATGTCGTACTGGCTATACGAAAAATAACGTAGCAAACCGCTATTTGCAGTCGGGCGTATAACAGGTGTAGAATACGAAAAGAAAATCGGTAAAAGGTCTGCGCAAAATTCGCATGTTCTCAGGAATAACATCAATGAAACAAAAGTCACGTAAACAATCAAACATTGTACGCGAAATCCTCGAAACTATTGCCCTGGCATTTGTCATCTTTGTGGTCGTTCACTTCGCCATCCAGAGTTATTATGTCGATGGCATCAGCATGGAACCCAGCTTGCATAATACTGAACATATCATGGTCAACAAACTGGCTTATCTTTTCCACGCTCCGCAGCGCGGCGACGTGATTATCTTCGTTGCCCCCCCAGACCCCAGCCAGGATTATGTTAAGCGCATCATCGCCATTCCAGGTGATGTCATCACGATTAAGGGCACTACAGTGATCGTCGATGGCGTAACGCTCGACGAAACCTATGTCGCGCCGCAAGACCAGGGCAATCCATATTCCTACAAAAAGATCAACAATGTCGTTGTGCCTCCCAACGACTATTTTGTGCTGGGCGATAACCGCGCGGTTAGCGATGATTCACGCGCCTGGGGCTTTGTGCCGCGCGCCAATATCATCGGCGAAGCAGCTTTCGTCTACTGGCCCCTCAATGCCAACAATCTCGGCTTCTTGCCCAGCGCATCTAGCGTCTTCGCCCACGTCCATCAAGAGCCATCCGGTGGCCTCGGCTCACATACGCCCTATCGTCCGATACCGCTCGATAGCAACGCGCTCTTGCTCTTCCTGGCCTTCGACGCAAATATTGTGCTGGCTCTATTCTTCACCAGAAAGTAATCACTGCTCTCACCGGTTTTCGCCATGCTTTTCCTCATCCTTCGTGCGCATTGCATCATAAGCGTGCAAAGCACGATCTATAAACGCATCGGCACTGCCGACATATGTGACGGGATCAAGGGCATGTTTGATCTCCTCCGCCGAGAGAACCGCGCGCACTCGTTCATCGGTCAGCGCGACCTGGTACAGTTTCTCGTCACCTTTGAGAACACGCTGACACAAAGCCTGCACGATACGATAAGCCTCCGGCCTGCCCAGGTGGGGGGCCAGCGCCATCGTCAACGACTCCGCCATCACCAGGCCGCCAGTCAGGTCAAGATTGGCCCTCATGCGAGCAGCATCAATTTGTAAGCCGCTCACGGCACAGCGTACTCCCTCGACAGCGCCGGAAGTATAGCGAAACAGGGTAGGGATAGCCGCCCACTCCGCCTGCCAGGCACCGACCGCGCGCTCGTGTTCCTGTGTCATCGCAGAGAATATGACTGGCACGACGCCCACAGCTAAACGCGCTGCCGCAAGGGCACTGGTGGCATCCACCGGATTGCGCTTCTGTGGCATGGCCGACGAACCACCCTTGCCAGGAACCGCGCCCTCGGTCGCTTCACCCACCTCGGTTTGCGCGAGCAAGACCACATCCTCGGCAATTTTGGACATTCCCCCGGCGACCATACCGAGCGTGGCGGCAATCTGCGCCACACGGTCACGCTCCGCATGCCAGGGTAAGTCAGGTGCGGGAAGTTGCAACTCATCGGCCAGCAGCATGACGACCTGCAAACCCTTCTCTCCCAGCGAGGCCAGCGTTCCGACGGCACCGCCCAGTTGTACGGCCAGTGAGCGCTCACGACGTTCACGCAACTCACCCAGCAGGCGAATTGCCAGCGCCAGCCAGCGGGCCGCCTTGAGGCCAAAGGGCAACGGCAACGCCTGTTGCAGCAGGGTACGTCCCACCATTAGCGTATGCCGATGCTGCTCGGCCAGGCGAGCGCAGGCCGCACAAACATCAAGCAGCATAGCTATGAGAATATCGAGGCCATCGCGCATCTGGAGCATCAGCGCTGTATCAATCGCATCCTGACTCGTTGCCCCCCAGTGGACATAGCGCTGCGCGTCTCCCTCAACGCGCGCCGTCAACATACGTACAAGAGGGATAGCGGGCGTACCGGCCAGCATAGCTTCACGATACAGGGACGTGACATCAAATAGCTCTTCCTTACAGCAGACCGCGATAGCCTCGGCGGCCTGCTGAGGAATGATGCCGATACGAGCCTCTGCGCGTGCCAGTGCCGCCTCGAAGCGCAGCATGTTTCGTACATGCGCGTTGAGAGAAAAGGCTGCGGTCATTGCAGGTGTGCTAAACAGTGTTTCTGCCGCTTCTGCCATACGTTGCGACTCAATCACACGTTAAAAAACGCCGTCTCGCCTGCTCCTTGCAGAATTATATCGAAGCGGTAGACCACCGTACCATTATGCTGTTCGCGTGGAGCGATGAGCGTGGCACGTCTTTCGGCGGGCACATACTGCTGCAATATCGGGTCGTCCGCATTAGAGGATTCATCTGCAAAGTAGAGCCGCGTCACAAGATGGTTGAGCAGGCCGCGCGAGAAGACTGTGACACAGATATGGGGAGCCTGCAAGCGTTCCTTGTCAAAGGCGACCCGTCCCGGCTTGATCGTTTCAAACCAGTAGCGTCCATTGTCGTCGGTACCGGAGCGCCCGAAACCGATGAACGTTAGATCGAGCGGAGCAGGCCCCTGGTCGGCAGGATGGTTGTAGCGTCCGTGCGCATTGGCCTGCCAGATCTCCACCATCGCATCCGGTACAGGTACGCCATCGCCATCAAGAACGCGCCCTTCAATGCGAATACGCTCGCCGACAGTTTCAGACTGCGTCAAGACGTGGCGGCGTGCATCCTCACGCAGCAATGCAGGTGCGAAAAACGGGCCGACCGTCTGTGAACCCGTGAGTAGCCACTTTGTCATCAGCGCACCTCCGCCTCGAACGGCGTGGCATAAGGCCCGCGCACGACGATATCCCAGCGATAACCCAGTGCCCACTCCGGCTCGGTTACATTATGGTCATAGGTGGCAATCAAACGCTTGCGCGCCTCTTCGGTAGGGATGGACTGCATGATGGGGTCAAGTGAGTGGAGTGGATCATCAGGAAAGTACATCTGCGTCACGAGACGCGAGAGCATAGATGGGCCAAAGACCGAGAAATGAATGTGGGCCGGACGCCAGGCATTGGGATGGTTCTTCCAGGGATAAGCGCCGGGGCGAATGGTCAGAAAGCGATAGACTCCTTCCTCGTTGGTCAAACAGCGTCCCATGCCGAGGAAATTAGGGTCAAGCGGCCCCGGCCATTGATCGCGCTTGTGCAAATAACGGCCAGCGGCATTGGCCTGCCAGATTTCCAGCAGCGTGTTGGGCACAGGATTGCCGCGATCATCAAGAACGCGCCCGGTCACAATAATACGCTGACCAATGGCCTCACCGCCCGTACCGGCATTGCGCGTGAGATCGGCATCTTCGGGGGTGACGGCACTGATACGTGGGCCGGGGCCGGTCAATTCAGAGATAGTGAGCGGGACATCAATTAGAGGCAGCGTTGGTGCGCGACGGCGTGTGGACTGGTACGCCTCGTACAAATAGGGTGGAAAGACCTCTCTGTCTCCGCGTATAATAGCTCCAATAGTAGTGTGTTCCATTTCCTCTCCTGGCTTTTTCAACGGCGAATCAGCTTTTTCCATGGGACAGCACGCCTTCTCCTATTGTATCACATCCACCTGCCGACTTTGGCCCCATCTGTGGAGCGGAAACCCATTCACGCTTACGCTCCTGTCGAAAGAGCCACAGCAGCGAGATCAATGCCACGCTTGCCAGAATCACTGTTAAATAGACCAGGCCATCGAAGCCGTACAGACCGGCGAAGACGCCGCCCAGGCCGTTACCGAGAATCTGGCCCAGGCCAAGAAAGATGGAATACAAACCCATCACCAGACCTCGGTCGCGGGCACTCTCTTCCGAGATATCGGCCAGGTAGGCCAGGGCCGAGGGCGCGAAACTAGTCTCCGCAAAGATACCCAGCGCCAGCAGCATGATCCACAACGCGAACAATGCCCCGTGCCCCACGTGATTATTGATACCGAAAAGTGCAATACAGGAGAGATAGACTCCCATGATAGAGGCCAGCATCAAACGCAAGCGCGCAACCTGGAGCGGGAAGTATGCCCAGAAGAGCAGGCAGAGGCCAAAGAAGAGAACGAGAATACCCAGGATCAGGCTGATGGCATGACCACCGTTGGGGCCACTCGTAATGCCCATCAAAAATTGATGCGTGTGCGGCATCGGCTTGGAGAGGATAAAGGTCAGTTGTGAACTGAACCAGATACCCACCAGGGCGTTGATACAGACCCAGGCCGGCACGAAGATGAAGAGGCGTGGCATACGCACTACGCCCCAGTAACGGCGCACTACCTGGCGCAATTGCCCATGATTGGTAACACGTGGTATAGCAGGCGCGAGACCCAGGAACAGCGCCACCAGCAAATAGGATGCTGCCAGCACCGCAAACGAACCGCGCTCCAGGTGTTCCCACAGCAGACCGCCGCACACGATGCCAGCCGCGAGACCCCCACTGGTGGCCAATTCATATAGACTCATCAATCGCATGCGCTGCGACTGATTCGTTGTCGTAAAGTCGGCCAGATAGCACAACACTACCGGCGTAATCATGGCACCGGACAGACCAGCCAGCACCTGCAAGGCCAGCAAATAGGGCAGAGGATTGACACGCGGGACAAAGAACAGCAAGCCAACCTGTATCAGACCAACCAGTGGCCCAACGGTCATAAAAAAACGCCTGCCCCAGCGATCACTCAGGCCGCCCATCAGTGGGGCCAGCGACAACTCGGTCACATAAAAGGCTACCGGCAGCAGGCCCACTTGCAAACTGGTAATATGATGTCCCTGACGTAAAGTAAGATGCGCGAGAAATAGACCAAGTACGACAACTGTCGCGCCCGAACTTGCGCGTTGAACAACTGTACCCGCCAGCAATGGCGCGGCAGACCGCCGAAGCATGATTCGCAGACTCACTTTCTTCCTTCTTGAAACCCAGGTAGCGGCTACTGGGCTGTTAGCGATTTACGCAACTGATACCAGGTCACAGAGGCAATGACTGCGCCCGCCAGAATCAAGATCACAGCAATAAGAATCAGTACCAACAATAAGACACGCATTCCACTAGAAGATGCGCTGGCTGCAACAATGGCAAGCATCGACATGGTAGACATTTCTCCCCTCACATGTAGCATGGATGTGACAACATTCCCCTATCTACCATATCAGACCGCCAGCTACCGCGAAGGGTAACGGTTACTGCCTTATTATCCTCTCCTCAGTATAAAAGGACGAATAATGATGCCTTCAGGCCACATAGCCGACAGCGCTCCAGCCTTTCAATCTACATGCGCTAAAATCAGTACACAAATATTGCTTAACTCCGTTATCGCTCTGGCATCAACCATCGCAGGTTGATATAAGGCAAAGCTCTCTATCGTTATTGTCGCTTCCCCCTTTTCTTCCGTAGGGGCATAATTGATCGCGTCCATCGCGCTATAGACACGATCAATTATGCCCCTACCGCATCACTGTTTTTACGATAAAATGCCCATAATCACCTGACAAATGCAATGAGTCATGTCCGTACCGACGCCAGTTCTACGAGTTGGAGAGTGTTTTCCGGCACTTCCTCCCGTAGAAGCTTGCTGTAGACAACGTATTGTTGCGCAACATATAGACCATCCTGCACATTGACGTTGTGGTGTGCGTCAAGTACCATATTCAGACGCAGTTTGCCAGTGCGCGAGAGGTGTCTGGCAGTCTGTGCTGATACATCCGGCGGGTCGATCAGCAAACGCCAGAAACTGCGCGTGAGCGTATAGCCTTCGCGTTCCAGCAGACGACACGCACTCTGACTGCGAGCGCTGAGTGTGATATTGAGCGTAACCCGTAGTTCTGCCGCCTGTGTAAGCAGCATCTCGCGCGCTCGCTCTTCCGCCAGTCGTATGAGCAGTGTACCGATACCTCGTCCGCGATACTCTGGATGAACATAGAGCGTGAGCGTATACTGTCCCGCTCGTCCATCACGTACATCTGCATAACCCACTAGCCGCCCCTGTCGCGTTGCAATGACCCAGGCATCCGTCGGCAGGTGCATGCCCTGCCATGTCTGTTGTATCGCTTCCTCTGTAATCTCGGCCCTTTCTGCCTCGTCCGGTTCACAAAAACGCAATAAGTCCGCAATCTCTGCGGCATCACCGAATGAGGGATGGCGCGCCAATAAGTTATGCAAACGTACAATCATAAAGGGTTTCTCCCTTCTCTCTGAAAACACTGAGCCTGTCTACTATCGTCGTTTGTTGCCCGTCATTCAGGCCCATGATGTTCTCCCATCTATAGCGTGTGTAGAGAAAGCGAGCTATTCCCCATCTAACGACTGTGTACTCAGTTCCCTTCCCGCCCGTAACTCTTTCTCATACGTGTGATATTCCCGATGAATATGCATACCTACGCGCTGATATAGACGTGTCGCGCCCGTTAAGCTCTGGGCATCGACCCCTAAGTAGACGCTGTTGATACCACGACGGTAAAACTCGCCAAAGGCGTGATAGAGCAACGCCTCGCCGATGCCGCGTCTGCGCCAGGGGCGACGCACTGCCAGCGAATGTACCCAGCCACCCTGTTCTTTTTCGTCGGCGCACAATGCTATGCCCGCGATCTGCTCGCCGTCCATCGCCAGGAACCACAGACTGGGATCGTAGTTCTTGCGCCGACTCGTAAAGTACTGAAACTCCTCGAAGGTATGCGGCATATGACCCCAGTGATCTCGAAACGCCTCTTCATCAGCTTCGTAGACTGCTCTCAGCAGGTTCATATTCGCCGACAACGTCTGTACATGAATGCCTTCGGGCCAGTGTGGCGCTGGTGGTGCCTCCTGTAGTTCGATCTTCATGCGCCATGATGAGCGAATATGCTTGAAGCCATGCTCAAGGAGCAGTTCTTGATTCGATTTGTCCCCACTGCTTGTCCAGGCCAGGATCGCTACCCGCGCATCTGATGGCGCTAGAGGTATGTGCTGAAGCGCACGTTCCTCCACCAGACTCAGCAAGTAAGCACCGAGAGCAGGCTGTTCAAAAGCCGGATGCAATGTCATCTCGGCGTTGAGACGTGCGTGCGCTCTGTGTGAGAGTGCTGCCGTACCAGCTATGTGCCCCTCCGGCGACAACAGTAACCAGGCATCGGTGGCAATGTCGAAATCTGGCATGTTCCACCACCGATGCATATCCTCTAATGTTGTCTCTATCTCTCCATCCATCGCCATCTCGTGCGCCTGGATCATACGCAGAGTGGATTCGATGTCATTCATGGTTGGATGTCGTACCACGAAACCTCGTGGTAGTGTTTTCCTCGTAATCATTGTTTCTCGTTCCCTTCTCTTCTCTAAAAACCCAGATTAATGCATTACATATCAATCTATAGAAGCATGATAATGAAGATGAAGAATTAAATACGGCAGGATATGACCTCGCCACATGCCGTATTTAATTTTTAAGGTTCATCATCACGCCTCTACATGATATTCTTATCCGTTGCGCTTCAGTCTGCCTGTGCGCTTGGCATAGCGCTCAGCGATACCGAAGACGAAGACGCCAACCGGAATGCTGATGACACCGGAGAGCAGGAGCGGCCAGGTATAGCTCCATATCTCGGCTGACCAGATAGGCTGATCGTGTAGGAGACCGGCACGCATGCCCTCAAGCACATAGGTAGCCGGTGAGATATACGAAAAGACGCGCATCCACGCAGGTAGCACGCTTACTGAGTAATAGACACCGGAGACCAGCAAAAGGAGCGATTTGACAATCAGCGTCATCTGCATACCTTTCTCCGTGAAGAGCAGGGGCAGGATGGCGGTGGCAATACCAAACCCGATGAAGGAGATGCTGCCCAACACCAGCATGAAGACCGCCGTCAGGTAATTCGCATGACTCAGGTCGAGATGGAAGAACGACGCGACGATAATCAACTGGACTAAAGTGAAGAGCAGACCATGCACTATCGCGTACAGGCAGCTACCGACCATGTGAGTGAAACGCGAGATCGGAGCCATGAAGGTGTACTCGATAGTACCCTCCCAGCGTTCCATGTTGATGATATCGGTGACACCATCGAAGGTCACGCTCAGGTATGTCCATACTGCCGTACCGATTAGCAGGTACAGCACGACGTAGTTAGCATCGGGCACGCCAACACCAATGAAGGTAATCGACATGGCGTTGACGATATTGTAGACCAGCCAGACGATCTCCCACGCCAGATAGCGCCTGGTCAGATTCCAGTTGCGCTCGAAAAAGGCGTAGGTGGCACGTCCCTGGTGAATAAGACTTGACATAATCGTTAAGCTCCCTTTCCTGCCTGCTGATTACTCATCTTCCTTCTGCGCTTCATATGCCTCAAAAGCCTTCTCCCAGCTTCCATAGCGCTGAATATCCGCCTCAGTGATGAGATGCGCGACAGTATAGTGCATAAACACATCGTTCATCGTAACCGGTGCGATATGCCCCAAACGCTCCTGTACAGCGCTCTTGAGTTCATCGACTGTCCCTTGCGCTACAATACGCCCCTGATCGATGATGGCTACGCGGTCACACAGCGCCTCGGCCTCCTCCATATCATGAGTAGTGATGAGAATGGTTGCATCGTGAATCTCGCGTAACTCCTGTACAAAGTGCTGCACATCCAGCTTGGAACGCGGATCGAGTCCGGTTGTTGGCTCGTCGAGCAGCAGTACGATAGGCGAGGTCAGAAACGCGCGAGCAATGGCAACTTTTTGTTGCATACCGCGTGACATATTCTCCAACGGGGCATTGATGCGGTCTTTCTTGATACCCAGGCGCGTCAGAATAGCAACGATCTTGCGACGTGCCACATCGGCGGGCATGTTATAGAGGCGCGCGGCGTAGATCAGGTTCTCCATTGGCGAAAGTTTCTTGAAGAACGAGGCTTCGACACTCACACGATTGATCAGACGCTGTACCGTCGCCGCATCGCGGATAACATCGTATCCGAAAACACTGATATGGCCGGTATCGGGGATCAACAGCGTAGAGAGCATGCGGATCAGCGTCGATTTGCCAGAGCCGTTCGCGCCCAGAATACCGACAATCTCGCGTCGTTTGACCGTCAGGCTAATCGCTTCGACGGCACGGATGACACGCTTCTCAGCCTCCTCCTTGCTCTCCCTGTGGAACCAGGCACGCAACGGACGCGGCTTCGTGAATAACTTGGATACGTTGTCAATCACAACGGCATCAGTGGTCGGGTCAATGCTGATGCCTTTCGTCAACGAACTGTCAATAGTCTCAGTGGCGAGGTGTTGAATAGCCACGAATCTTCTCCTTTATCCTGTCAACAGACATACTTGCTTTTCTCCCAAAAGCATAGTGCATACTGTTGACGAGTAAACTAGACGTTTGCACAGAAGTAAACCTGTACGACAGTACAACGGTGCCGAGGCAAGCGGTGATCACGCTCTCTTTCCTTCCCCTTTTCACAAGCGCTCTATAACTATTCTGCTTGCTGGCTGCAAAAACGGTAATCGCTATCACTACCTATCAAAAATGGACACGCTCTCTTCGCCTACACACTCATCTCGCCTCCCACACATCATACCCAGAGCTTCCTGACATCCTGCGTCATATCTGATCCTTTCTGCTTTCCCCGGAGCCGGGGGTAAAAAGAGCGACAAAAAACCGTGAGAGTGGAATTTCTTTTTTTTGCTTTCCAGCTCTCACGGTCGAGGATTTTTTCTTCTCGCGTTCACCTACTCATACAAGAGAGGTGGACTTCCCCTGGAGCTGGACACACTGCCCCCCTGGGCCAGAGCGGTATCCGGCGCAAGGCAGAATCCGCCCACGGGAACGGCCACGGGAGTGGACAGGGAGAAGGGCATAATAAGGCTGTGATAGCCTTCGGCGGTCTTTTGCGCGCGCAAGCGGCTCAAAGAGAGCATCAGATGCAACACATTAGCCATGCTCGCCTTCTCCTTTCGTTCGTGTGATCCAGAAATCGGGTATGCACTCGCTCTACTGAGTGCCACGATAAAAATACAAGCTATCGCCGGTTACACCGGCAACCGTACTGTACTGAGTATACTTGACAGATTAGCGATCTGTCAAGGCCAACAAGCCACCAAAAAGTGCTAATGGGTCGATGCAGACTTCACTAGATCATTCAACTTGCCATTTTGAATGGCCTGTACCACAGAGATATGGCGCTGAATCCCTTCTTCGGCGGTCTGACTGGTGACTTCCAGCACGACGAGACGGAGCAGCGTCAGATAGTCGGACTGCTGAGGATAGACCGAGGTGACATAGCCTTTTTGCAAGCGTGTATCATCGGTAGTCGCCACCACGTAGCGTCGCCCATCAGGTGCAATAACTACATGGCGCGCAATATCAAAAGTATGTGGCTTGACGACAGCCGCACCCGGAATATCAATATTGCGCCCCTCTGCGGGCCAGGAAACAAGGGATTGCTCACCCATCACAGAATCATTTATAGACATCATAACCCTCCAGGTATGAAACATTAACATCAAGAAAGGCACATCCTCTTCGCCTGCGTCTTATACAGTGTACGCAAGTTGTCTCATTTGGTCAAGATGCAATATCACGCTATCACAGGGAATGCTCGTGATCGGCGAGAACCTCAGCAATTATTACCTATAACAGATTGTCATCGTCCAGCACATCGTCTTCTACGTCTATATGCTTCTTCCTCTGCACATGCATCGAGGTCAAGAAGCGGCTTAGCTTTGCCGGTATCCGTCGCAAGAAGCGTGGATGACGCAAGACATAGAGGAAGAGAGCCGGTTGCAATTTTTGCCAGAGCGTTCGTAGTTCATTCACCTCACCGGTGCGCTCAGGATGCTCAGGACTCTGTGGATCAGCCCAGCGTTCGCGCACATAGATGTTACCGAACCGTTCCAGCGAGTCCGCGTATTGCGGGGTGGCAACAGAGAGGTCGTGAAGGTACTCATACGGCGTCTGCGAGAGACGTAGTTCTACGCCTGCCCAGTTCGCCAGAACGCAGAGGCGACCATAGAGTTGCATTGCCAGATCATAGCGGCGGAAGAGTCGGTTCCACCAGATACCGAAGAGAATGCCGCCGAAGAGCAACAACAGGAGCAGTCCACCGAGCGAGATACTTACTCCCTGCTGAAAGGCAACGCCGCTCTGCGCGCCATTTGCGTTCGTGCCGGACTCGTGACCGTTTAGTTCCGGGACGGTACGCCCGCGCGCGCCCGTGCCGACCGGAGCAGAACCGCCACCCAGGCTATTGATGCTATTGCTCGTTGAACCAAACTGATTAGGTAACGGACGGCTAAAGGTCGGGAAGCTGGCCGAAGGCTCGAAATTGATCCAGCCGTAGCCCGCGAAGTAGACCTGCGTCCAGGCGTGCGCATCGTTCCCATAGATAAGCTGGTCATGACTCTTCGAATCATACGTGCCGTTGGTATAACCTACGACCACGCGCGCCGGAATACCCAGCGTGCGCGCCATAATCGCCATTGCACTGGCAAAATAGTTACAGAAGCCCTTATTGCTACCGTTAAATAGAAACCACGACACCGGGTCTACACCAGGCGGTGGCTGAATATCCACGCTATAGGTGAAGTTTGTACGCAGGTACGTCTCAAGCGCAACCGCTTTATCGTACATCGTTGGAGCCGAGCGCGTGACCTGGCGCGCCAGCGCGGCGATACGCGGGTCCAGGCCAGAGGGCAATTGCAGATTGGCATTGACAATGTCCGTGTCATACACGGTAGGTGGAAGAGGGCCGGGATAATCCGATGGGAAAGTTGGGGCAGCATTGGGCATCGGCACCGACTCTAGCGTTGCCACATCCGCCGATGAGACCAGCGAAACCACCGTGTAGGTCATATTCGGCGCTAAATTTCCCCGTTTATCAACCCAGCCGATCACATCACCACTGGCCGTGCCGCTCTGCACCACTGATGGCAGATTCACCTCCTCTATCTGCGAAAAGCCCAGCAGATAGGCTTTTTGCTCTCCTGGTGGATCAACCAGCGTAATGGTCTGCTTTACCTGATGAGCATCCTCAGGGCCTGGAAGCGCTTGATTGGCCGCTAAAGGCAGGCTATTGACCGACTCATTCGTCCAACCGCTACTTCCCAGATACGTATCATAGCTCAACGACATCAGGTACTGCGTCGTATCCGTACTCTGCACCTTCATCACCAGGTCATGATTAAGATTTGGATTACCCCCCAGCACTAACGTGTTCTCGAAGTTGCCGTGATTGCTCGGATTCTTGCCACCGCCCAATGAGATCACGCGATTCCAGGTATTTTCGAGCTGTACCCAGGGATTAGAGTTCAGTGTCCAGATTTGCGCGGCCAGCGGGTTGGTATAGCCCCAGGGCAAGAGCCAGGAAAAGATGAGGATACCAATCGAGATTAGTGTGCCCGCCTGCATAATATCCCAGCCAATATCATCGGCGAAGCGCAGCCCACGTCGTCGCCAGACGCGCAATGACTCGTGCAGGTTAAAACGCAGCAGCAAAAGTAGTGCGGCAATCAAGAAGACGGCCAGGAAGAGAACATAGCCCGCGTCAACATTGCTCAGATTGATGAGCAATACAATGGCATTCGCAATGATCAGCAGCCAGGGATTACGGGCACGATAGAGCAACCATGCGCTGGCATAGGCCAGTAAGAAGCTAAGCGCAGTAATCAAGAACAGGAAGATAGCGTCGTTATTGCCGTTCCCGCCTTTCATCACCGTCTGTACCCAGTACTCAATCCCACGCATAAAGGCCGCGAGATCACCTTGATAGAAGGCGTTAGCGGTTTGCCAGTAGGCCAGTAGCAAGGCAAACAGGCTGACGGCGCAATGAATAGTCAGTTGAGGTAGGCGAAGTTGTTTAGCCGTTATCACGCCAACCAGCAATCCCAATCCGGTTGTCAGCGTTAAGATGTTAAGATGATCGACCCATCCAACCGCCTGAATACACCAGATGGTGCTGTAGACCACCGCAGCGAGTAGAAAGAGCGAGAACCAACCCTCAGAGATGGTCAGGCTAATTTCAAAAACCGGTCTATGCCGTTGCCCCGCATCTCGCGGCGATTGATCGTCATCAGTTGTTGACCTGGAGATAAGTTTCGCCAGCCGTTCTACCGAAGCCGACGCATCTGACACATCATGCATTGTGTATTACCTCCGCTGGAAAAACCGGGCATGGGGGCCTGTTTCCAAGAGCTGCGCCAGAGAGTCACCACGGGCGATACGCAAGACGGGAATACCCGCACCTTCCAATAGGGCCAGTGTATCTTCATCGGGCGGACAGTGAGCAAAGGTTGTTGCTTTTAAACCGATGACCGCGACCTGCACGCCTCGGCGCTGCAAATGTTGCACACCATCGTGCCAGTCGCGTGAATTTGACGGAGTAATAATAATTGCTACTGTATTACGTCCAAAGTGCAGCGTATCCAGAGCAAGAGCTTCCTTCAGGTCCGGGCCGGGGCCAGCAGTCACCACCGCCAGCGTCTCCAGAACACGCTCAATCTGCCGATCACCGCGATCCAGAGAGAGCAGTTCGCGCCGTTCGCCGTTAATAATCATGCCAACTGAGAGGTCCTGACGCAGCAGATACACAGCAACGGTCGCGGCAATCGTGACCCCATACTCCTCCGTCGAATGCTCACCCTGACCGGCCTGCACGCTATCATGCAGATCAAGAAAGACCCAGGCATCAACCGCCGGGTCGAGATCAAATTCTTTGACCATCAATTGATTAAAATGCGCGCTGGAACGCCAGTGAATACGGCTAAGCGCATCCCCTTGCATATACTCACGGATGGTCGTGGCATTCGTTGTCGTTTGCAGTGCGCGGCGCGAAGTACGCCCCCTCCCTGGTAGCCCGCCAGTAAAAAGAGCGAAGCTGGCGATGGGCAGTACACGCGGCAATACTAAAATATCACGCGCACCCATCAGCACGCGACGTTTGCGGAAGAGACCAAAGGGGTCGCCACTAGTGGCCACCACTGGCCCCAGCCGAAAACGCCCACGCCGACGGCAGACGGTGCGCGCCTTCCACATGGCGCGTTTACGTCCGCCCATACTGGCAACATACCCTGCACGATGGCCCGGTAACGTTGAGCCATCAGCAACCTGCACCCACAGTTTAGGCAGGATGCTCACATTATCTAGCATGAGCCGCTCTTCAAAGACCTCTCCCACTTGCACCCGCCCACTTGTCGTAGAACGATGAAAGATCAGCTTGCGCAGGCTATAATAAGCCCAGAACCAGGAAAGTATAAAAAGTAGCAGAAACACATAAGTCAACCAGTAGAGAACCTTCCAGCCACTACTGATTGCGAAGAAACCCAGCACAAGAATGAGCAGAATTGCTTGCCAGGGTCGCATACTTAGCGTCCTTTTCCACCACCAACCCATGCATTAGGCACAGGTACGCTCTGCAAGATTTCATCGAGAATAGCCGTTGATGTGATAGAGCGCACACGGGCTGCCGGTGTCACAATGATACGATGGGCCAGCGTTGGCTTCGCCAGCAGTTTCACATCATCGGGAATGACGTAGTTACGCCCGCGCATTGCCGCCAGCGCCTGCACACCTCGGAACAGGGCCAGGGAGCCGCGCGGACTGACACCTAGATAAATATTGGGATGCTCACGGGTGGCATTAGTAATTGCAACAATATATTCGCGAATAGAGGGATCAACATGAATAGTGCGCACTTGCCTTTGAATCAGCATCAGTTCGTCCGCCGTCATAATCTGGGCCAGGTCGTCGAGCGGATGATGATGCTGCTGACTATCCAGAATCCGCATCTCATCGGCGACTTTCGGATACCCCAGGCTAATATTCATCATAAAGCGGTCGAGCTGCGCCTCCGGTAGCGGGAAGGTGCCCTCATACTCAATAGGGTTCTGCGTCGCCATCACCATGAACGGCTCCGGCAGTCGGTATGTTACGCCATCGACTGTAATCTGTGCCTCCTCCATCGCTTCCAGCAGGGCCGATTGGGTCTTGGGGGTAGCACGGTTGATCTCATCAGCCAGTACAATCTGCGACATAATGGGGCCGGGACGATACTCAAAGTTACCCGTTTTCTGATTATAGATAGAGACACCTGTTATATCGCTGGGCAGCAGGTCTGGTGTAAATTGAATGCGCTTGAAGGTACAACCAATCGAGCGGGCGATGGCCTTCGTAAGCACAGTTTTCCCAACACCCGGTACATCTTCAATGAGAATATGACCACGACAGATGACGGCGATGAGGCTAAAGGCGACAGCATCCGCCTTTCCCATGATGACACGTTCAACATTGCCTACAACACGTTGTACAGCGGTCGCCAGATCTTGTACTGACTGCATACCATGATCTCCTCAATGAGGTTACTGTGAGGTCTTAATTGTATCAAATTGCACCATGTAGTAGCATACAAACGTCCTAATGTACTATGTTACCACAACAGCACAAGAGCCACCAGGGCAATGGACGCGGACACAGACTCCTGTTTACGCCCCTACCGTCTAAGATGAAATGTAGGTATAACAGCATAAGAGCCATCAGGGTAGCAGATATGGGGGCGGGGCGACCGCGAGGGTTGCCCTGCTCTCGCCGCTCTTTCAGCATACACTATTCTCTATACTATACGCCGCTAGCTTCACTTCTGTTGCGAAAACAGTACCAATCCACTTGATTATATCGCCCCATATCACCGCGTCCAATGGGTGTAGGGGCTATGCTCAGAACAGTGAGTGTGCTATTATAGGGTCTATGAACCAGCAAGAGCAGAACAACATTGAGGAACTATACGCACTGGTACGTGGACAGGTACAGGGAGTGGGCTACCGCTATTTTGTGATTCAAAAAGCTCACTCACTCAACTTGCGTGGCTATGTGCGCAACCTGAGCAACGGGGACGTTGAAGTACTGGCACAAGGCCCACGTCCGGCCCTCGAACGGCTCTACCACCTCCTCTGGCAAGGCCCTTCGGCGGCCCAGGTTGACAGAGTAGAGGCAACGTGGCGCACACCAACTACCCATCTTACTGGCTTTCATGTCCGCTGGTAATTCTATAATATGCAATCACTATACACGAGGACAAGCAATGATTGATCGAGAAACCGTAATCCATGTCGCAAAACTCGCCCGCCTGGGCTTGAGCGAAGAAGATATTAACATTTTCCAGGGCCAACTATCCGTCATTCTACAGAATATCGCCATTCTGCAAGAGGCCGATGTCAGCGGCGTCTCCCCAACGGCCCACGCCTCGCGCCTGACCAACATCATGCGTACCGATACGCCGCGCCCCTCATACCCGCCAGAGGTGTTGCTGGCGAATGCCCCTGACCAGGAAGATAACTACCTGAAGGTTAATGCGGTGCTGGAAGGAGAATAAGATCAATGACAGAACTCTATCAGTTGACCATCCACGAGGCCGGGAAACTCTTGCGCCAGCGCAAAATCTCTTCGGTCGAGCTAACCCAGGCCCACCTGGATCGTATTCGCGCGGTCGAAGATAAGGTCAAAGCCTTAACCCTCATCACCGATGATCTGGCGCTGCAACAGGCGCGCGAGGCCGACAAACGCCTTGCCCGCAACGAGAATCTTTCTCCGCTCACAGGCATTCCTATCGCCATTAAAGACGTGATCTGCACCAAAGACATCACCACGACCTGCGGCTCACGCATGCTAGAAAACTTCAAGCCGCCCTTTGATGCAACGGTGATGCAGAAATTGAACGCGGCAGGCATCGTGATGGTAGGCAAGACCAACATGGACGAGTTCGCAATGGGTTCATCGACCGAACACTCGGCCTTCTTCCCCACGCACAATCCCTGGGACCTGGAACGCACCCCTGGCGGTAGCAGCGGTGGTTCGGCGGCAGCAGTTGCGGCAGGCATGGCAATGGGGGCCTATGGCAGTGATACCGGCGGCTCGATCCGCCAACCCGGCGCGCTGTGCAACGTCGTTGGCCTCAAACCGACTTACGGGCGCGTCTCGCGCTTCGGCCTGGTGGCCTTCGCCTCTTCGCTCGACCAGATCGGGCCTTTCGCCCGCGACGCGCGCGACGCCGCCCTCTTGCTTCAGGTGATTGCCGGACACGATCCCTGTGATGCTACCAGTTCTCCACATCCTGTAGCCGACTATACGGCAAATCTGAATGGCTCCATCAAAGGGCTACGCATCGGCGTACCAGAAGAATACTGGGTCGAGGGCACACAACCAGAAGTAGTTGCGGCAGTACAAGCTGATATTGAGAAACTACACGAAATGGGCGCAATTGTCGAACCCGTCTCCTTGCCACACACAAAGTACGGTGTGGCGGCCTACTATATCGTTGCACCCGCCGAGGCCAGCGCAAACCTGGCACGCTACGATGGTGTCAAATACGGCTATTCGTACCGCGATACCAACGATATGTGGGAGGCGATGGAAAAAACGCGCCAGTACGGCTTCGGAGCCGAGGTCAAACGCCGCATCATGCTCGGTACCTACGCGCTCTCCGCCGGCTACTACGATGCCTACTACAAACGCGCCGAGAAGGTTCGCACGCTGATTCGCCAGGACTTCGAGCGGGCCTTTGAGCGTTTCGACGTGCTGGCCAGCCCGGCTTCGCCAACCGTTGCCTTCAAACTGGGCGAGATATCCGATCCCTACCAGATGTACCTGCAAGACGTGTTCACCATCCCGGCCAACCTGGCAGGCATCTGTGGCATCTCCATCCCCGGCGGATTCAGTAACGGTTTGCCGATAGGGTTCCAACTGCTTGGCAACGCTTTTGCGGAAGATATGATTCTGCGCGTCGCCGACGCTTTCCAGCGCGTCACTGACTACCACACGCGCTGGCCCCAACTGTAAGGATGGGATTTCTCCCGTCCGAGCCATCAACCCGTGTAACCAGGTCGGGTCAACGCCGCACAGAATCACGTTTCCCCACGTGAATTACATGGGTCAGTCGCTCGGACAAGAGAGAAATCCCGTCCCTACGGAACCTCAATATATTGGAGTTTTCAAGGAATGGGAAGGCGTATCGTAGGATTTTTCTTACTTGCTATCGCCGTGATTCTTGTCATTGCCATGCCTATACTGGCATTTACCTCCATTGGGGATCATGCGCTACAAAACATGGGTATTGCCATCAATACCTCACCCAGCCCCATCGCCTTCACGCCTACACCGGTTCCCTCTCCCTCACCCGTGCTGACCGCGCAGGGTGCGCCACCAGCTATTCAAGCTAAATATGCCTATCTGCTCGATGCCGATACCGGCAACGTCCTGGCCGACATCAATGGTGAGGTACCCGCGCAGATGGCCAGCACTACCAAGATCATGACTGCGCTCATCGCCATCCAAACAGGCAATCTGAACCAGGTCGTGACCGTCCATCAAGATGCCTACAATGAGGTCGTGCAACACGACGGCAGCAGCGCTGGACTGGTCGTCGGCGACCAATTGACGCTGAAAGACCTGCTCTATGGCCTGATGCTGCCTTCCGGCGACGACGCAGCTATCGCCATCGCGGACGCCCTGGGGGGCCAGAGCGCCTTCGTGCAACGCATGAACCTCTTTGCCTATCGCCTGCACCTCTTCCAGACGCACTATCTGAATCCTGACGGCCTCAACTACAATCCCTACGGCTTACCCATCGCCGATCACCATACCACTGCGGCCAACCTGGCACAACTGGCGGCTTATGCCATGTCAATTCCACTCTTCGCCAAAATCGTCAGCACCAAGCAGTATGTTGTGCCACCTACAGAGTTTCATCACGGCTATGTCTGGACAAATATCAACGCTCTGCTGACCAACTACATGGGCGCAACTGGCATCAAAACCGGCTTCACACCCCAGGCCGGTTACTGCCTCGTCTTCTCCGCCACCCGCGATGGCCATCACCTGATCGGCGTCGTACTGGACTCGCCCACCGAAGCGAGTCGCTTCACCGACGCCACAACGCTGCTCAACTGGGGGTTCGCGCTTCCTCTACTCCCTCCTCCTCTGCCCGCCGGGTAAGCGTGATTACTGTGAGCAAGATAAGAAAGAGAGGCGGTGTCCCGCGCTCGCCCTACCCTGATCTCCCAACATGAAGAAGGTACTGGTAAGGCTTTGGTAAACGTGATACAATAGTCTCCACTAGTTGGTGCCTATCGACGTTTGAATAGAGTACGTTGCTATGCGTTATGCTGTCTTTACTGACATACATGCTAACTTAGAAGCGTTACAAGCGGTGCTGGCGAAGATTGACGAAATAGCGCAGCAGGAACCAATCGATGAAATATGGTTCCTGGGCGACCTGGTGGGCTATGGCCCCGACCCCAATGCCTGCATCGAGACGTTGCGCGCGCGCACAGATGTGATTATCGCCGGTAATCACGATTGGGCCGCCGTCGGCAAAATCGACCTGGACGATTTTAGTGCCGCCGCGCGCATTTCAGCCGAATGGACAGCCATGCAGCTCACGGAGGAGCATAAAACCTTCCTCAGCAATCTGCCGGAGCGCATCATCAAGGGTGAGTGTACCCTGGTACACGGCAGTCCTTATGGCCCCCTGTGGGAATACTTGACCTCAGAGGTGCTAGCCGAGCGCAGCTTCGGCTACTTCGACACGCGCTACTGCTTTGTCGGGCATACGCACGTGCCGGTTATTTTCCAGCAACCAGACCTTTCTAGCATCCCAACGATACCTTTGGGCAATCAGCAGGCCAGCCTATCAGCCTCCAATGAGCCGACCAACGCTCTCTTCGCCGATGTACCCGCCGTCGAGGCCCCCTTAGACGACGAGGAAGAAGAAACTACTGAACTGGCTGCGCTACGCCTACCAGTTGCTAAAGTGGCAACATCCGCCGAAACAACACCCAAACCGTCTGTCACCAACAATGAACTCAGGCCAAAAACCCAGGAGAAGGAGACAGCAGAGGAAGAAACACCGGAGACAAACGCAATCCACGCACATGAGCAAGAGAACGAGGATGCCGACAACGCAGAGATCACAGACGCTATAGCAATAGAAGACACCGATAACACCGACGACGAGGAAGAGGACATGACAGAGATCAGTCCTGCCGAACGCATTAAGAACGCGGAAGAACAGCTCAACGACGAGATCGAGGAATTATTAGAACTGCTTGGCCTGAGCCAGAGCATGATACAGGTGACAAACGAGATGATCGATCCACCGGAAGGTCACTGGCAACTGGCGGAAGGCTATCGTGCCATTATCAATCCGGGCGGGGTGGGTCAGCCGCGCGATGGCGACCCGCGCGCAGCATTTATGATCTATGACACCGAACGCGGTTTCACGTTCTATCGCGTTGCCTATGACATCGAGAAGACACAGGAGAAGATCATTCAGGCCGGTCTGCCCCCCTATCTGGCAACCCGTCTCGCCTATGGTCGCTAATATACTGGCATGAAATTAGTCATTGGTCTTGGTAATCCAGGTCTCGAATATGCACAGACACGGCATAATATTGGCTTTCGCGTCGTCGATAAATTCGCACAAAAACAGGGATGGAAATGGAATAACCAGCGCAGCCGCGCGATACTTGCCGAGGGCATGCTTGGTCTTGAGAAAGTGATCCTGGTTAAACCCATTACCTTTATGAATCGCAGCGGTGAGGCGGTGAGCGAGCTAATGCGCTGGTACCGCGTGCAGCCGGAGGATATTCTGGTTATCTGCGATGATCTCGATCTGCCTGTTGGCAAATTGCGCCTGCGCAGCAGCGGCAGCGCCGGAGGTCACAACGGCGTTGATGACATCATCCGCCATTTACACACCAACCAGTTTCCACGTCTGCGTATCGGCATCGGTCGCCCCCCACACAATCGCATGGATACCATCCACTACGTTCTCGGTATCCCCCCCCTCGAAGAGCGCATCCTGATCGAGCAAGCCGAGGATCGCGCCGTCGAGTTGCTACCCCAAATTCTCTCACGCGGCGTAGCCCTGATGATGAACATCGTCAACACCGACCCCGAAGCGCAGAAGAAGGCCGAGGAACAACGCAAAAAACGCGAGCAGGAACGGCGCAGAAGAGAAGAGGAACAACACAAAAAAGAAGAAGAAAATGCTAGTGAGCAAGTTGACGGGGAAGAACGGTAACAAGGCAAGGTGATCGCAAAGGGATGCTCTGCCTTGTGGTTGCTCTGGCCCCTCCCCAAACCCCGTCACATGAGGTATAATAGCGCATAACGACATGGGTGGGAGGGGAATGATGCGGAGAAAACGACTGAGCTATCGTGTGA
>DAOTVZ010000143.1:0-15560 GCA_034436045.1 Ktedonobacteraceae bacterium
TGAAAAAACGTTGTGGGCAGATATCTTGAGTTAAGGTGATTGACAACCCGGTTGTCAATATGGTACCTTGTACCCGGATGACAATCTGGTTGTCATTTATCAGCTTATGTGGAGGAGCGTAGGAAGCAGAGACGATCCTATGGATGGGCAACAATGGGAAACACCGAGCAGTGCGCGTTCAAGCAGCGAAGCTTTACAAGCATTGCAGGCAGTGTATATCGAAAATGAGGCATTGTTTTACCAGTCAAGTATGTTCATCGAGCAACTCTATAAGGAGGGAGAATTATCACTTGGCAAGCGTACCATACTCCTGCTCTTGTTGCATAAAGGGCCGCAGACAATACCACAGATTGCTCATGCCAGGTCAGCTTCACGCCAATATGTACAGAGAGTGGTAAAGTAACTGGCTAAGATGGCCTATGTTGAGTTTGTGAAAAACGAAGCTCACAAACGCTCATATAAGGTGCAGCTTACAAAGGAAGGGCGTGCCTATCTTCTGGAGATGCTCGCGCGAGAAGTGAAAATAGTACAAGCGATGGTCGTCAATATTCCGGTAGAACAATTGCGCGAGACGGCACGGATGCTACGGCGTATCCGCGAGTGGCAGCGAGATGAGTTGCAGCGGCTCTTTGCATTAGAGCAGGATTCCGCAGAGATGTGAGTAGTCAGAAAAAAATGATATACATGGGAATGTTTTGACATAGACAGTTGCTATTGTCATGCTGCCTATACTTACGAAAGTGATAAGGAGCAATTTATGTTGAACACATCATCCGTTCTCAAAACCTTTGCTACTCGTTACCCATTCCTCTTTGCATTTCTGTGTTTTTTGCTAGTGTTCGTCATTCTTTCAATAGATACTTATCTTGTACCAAAAAATGCTGTGATTGCACAATGGTCGTCCATTATTCTTCTAATAATTTTATTTCTTCTCGCCTTTGCGCTACTTTTTTCGTTAGGCTGGATACGTGCCGCTGGCTTTACTGCTCCAGCGAACTGGCGCGATATGCATGTTTTCTGGTTGCCCGTGCTTATCACGCTGATTATCATGGTACCACTCCTTTTTGAACTGCCACGTGCAAGTAGTTTTGGTGCAGTTACCTATGCAGCGTTGTTCGCCTTGCTCACAGGCTTGAATGAAGAAACACTGAGTCGCGGCTTGATTTTGCAGATTTTGCGTCCCTATGGCCCGGTGCGTGCAGCGCTCATTTCAGCTATCTTCTTTGGACTGTTGCATGGAAATAATTTTGCCTATCTGCCGTTGCCCGTCGTAGTTGCTCAAATTATCTGGGCTATGCTGCTAGGTTTTGCCTATGCAGCGCTACGTCTGCGCACAGGCACAATCTGGCCCCTGATTATCCTCCATGCCTGTAGTGACCTTGCTGTGGATGTCAATCTGTATGCTAGTCCGCAAAAAAATGTAACAGGTGCTGTTAGCTCTCCAGGACTATTACTAGCATCACTTGGCGGGCTACTGTTGCTCACCTTGATTCTAGCGATCTATGGGTTTTTCTTGCTACACTCTCAAAAGCAGGTGGATAGCACATTACAAACAGAAGGCGTTGCAGAAACTAAATAAAGAAGGATGCCACGATATGGAGTCCTACTTCTCACGACTGTCATGCATATGGATATTATCCCTATAGCATAGGGAACACGAGCATGATACCCACGCGCGTGTTCCCTATGTAGCCTGTTGATTTCTCGCTGGAGGCTGTCAGGTTTAGGGAATAGCTTTGCGTAACCTGCTGATGGCCTGTTCGACGCTTTCGCGCTGGTTGAAGACGGCAGAACCGGCTACCAGCAAGTTGGCTCCGGCCTGGACGACCTGCGCGACGGTTCCCTCATGGATGCCACCGTCAACCTCGATATCGCACAGTAGCTGGCGCTCTTGTAGCATCTGGCGCAGCCGCATGATCTTTGGCAACGTTTCGGGAATGAAGTCCTGACCACCGAAGCCAGGGTTGACAGTCATGATCAGCACCATATCCAGTAGTGAGAGGATGTCTTCGAGCAGAAAGACCGGTGTAGAGGGATTGAGTGCCACACCGACCTGCTTGCCGGTTGCTCTGATCTGCTGGGTGACGCGGTGCAGGTGGGGGCAGACCTCCTGGTGCACGATAATCACATCGGCTCCGGCATGCGCGAAGGTTTCGATGTAGTCCTGGGGATTAGTAATCATCAGGTGGGCTTCGAGCGGGAGGCGGGTGCAGCGGCGCACCGCTTCCACGACCAGCGGCCCCATTGTGATATTGGGCACGAAATGGCCATCCATGACGTCAATCTGGATGCGTTGTGCGCCCGCTGCTTCGGCCTCACGCACCTGTTCGCCCAGGCGCGTGAAGTCGGCGGAAAGAATGGAGGGAACAATGGCGATCATTGAGCGCCCTCTTTCACTTTCTGTAATTTGCTGGCGGCGGCCTGGTCAAGCATCCAGGTTACATCACCCTTCGTCGGTTGCACAATCTGAGCGGGATATTCGTCAGGTTGATATTCACCCTCCAGCACGGCCTGAACGGCATCTGCCTTCTCTTCGCCTGTGACCAGGAAGAGGACATGTGTGGCGGCATTGAGAATGCGCGGCGTGAAGGTCAGGCGTGCAGGGGGCGGCTTGGGCACGCTGACCGGCATGACCAGGCGCTGCTGTTCATGGAGTGAGGCCTGGTGCGGGAAGAGCGAGGCGGTATGGCCTTCTGGCCCCATGCCGAGCTGTATCAGGTCGAAGGCGGGTACGCCATCGGTGCCAAACGTGTTTTGCATTTCACGGGTATAGAGCAGTGAGGCGGCGTCGCGGTCCTCTATATCGGCGGGCATGCGGTGAATTTGGGTGGCGGGAAGCGGCACTTTGCTCAGCAAGACCTGTTGCGCCATCAAGAAGTTGCTGTCCGGGCTGTCGGGTGGGACACAGCGCTCGTCGGACCAGAAAACCTCGACCAGGTTCCAGTTGATCTGGCTGCGGTATGGTTCCTGGGCGAGCAAACTATAGGTTTGCTTTGGCGTATTGCCGCCGGAAAGCGCGATGGTGAAACGCCCGTGTGTAACGATAGACTCCTGAGCCACGCGCACGATATAGAGTGCTGCCTCGTGGCTAAGTGAGTCGATGTCAGGAAATGTCACGATATGCATACTATGTAGCTCCTTACGAGAGAAGTTCAGCGATCTCCTGGAGCGCCTGCTCGTAGAGGTGATCCCGTTTCATGATCTCCAGTTCATCATGGAGCAGTTCGCTGATGGCCGGGTTCGCGTTCATGCTGACAGTCCGCGCTGGACGGGTGCCATCTTCGATTTCCACCAGCGTGACAACGTGGTCAAGGTCTTCGCCGCGATTGATGGTGAAGACAGCGCGTTTGTTATCGACGCTGCCGGAGAGGCGCACGAGGCAAAGTGTGCCGGGCGGGAGCGCGGGTTCTACACGTGGTTGAATGTCGATGGTACCGTAGGTGAGGGCTTTCAGTTTGCCCGTGCGACCGGTACTTAAACTCTGTGTGGTGCGTGCTGGTGATTGCCCGACCAGCGCCATTTGCCAGTGGTAGGTGCCTGTACGGATATCGGTCTCGACCGGAAACTGGTTAGCCGAGAATTGCCAGTTGAGGCTTGTCTTAAGCCATCCTGCCATCAGGAGTGCGCGTGTGGCGTTGAGTCTGGGAGCGGGCGGTTCTTTGCCATCACCACTACTGCTTGTTTCATCAGACTGCACGTGTACAGCATGTTCGATCTCAATGGTATTGATAGAGTTCAGGTAATGTTTATATTCGCCATCGAAGAATTGGGCCACGAGCTGACGCCAGGGTGTGATGCGCCCCCAATTCAGGTCGCTGATAGCACTCTCTGGAAGGGTAGGAATAAGCCTTGTAAGAGTTCTAATGCTCTCTGTTGGTTGTGAGAAACCGTCGGAATCGATGATGATTCTATTGCTAAACCGGGCCAGGCTACTGAAAACCGCCGGGTTGGTGGGGATGTCTTGTAGCCACCAGGTATAAACTGGCAGGTCAGGTTTGAGTAGAGGATGGATGATATTACTGATGGCGCGAACCGCCGATCCACTTGCCAGCATGGTGATCTGCTCAAAGTTATGGCGTGTGATGTCTGAGATAACCGGGAATGAGCGTAGTGTGACCCATGTGAAGACAGCGTCGGGTGATGATGGGTCGGAGTCGAGAATAAGGAGTATAACTCGTGCAATATGAGTGCTGGAAAGATCACGAATGACGGCGCTGGCTTCACGAGCCAGAGTGGCGTTTGGTACGCAAATGACGAAATTCAGCACGCTCGTGCGTACATTGAGATTTTGAGCGATACGCACGTTATCTGCCGACATATGCCAGAAGGTAGTGAGGGTTTCTTCGATCTCCTCCATCTCTACCCTCTTACCGGCCCAGGGAAGACGTGGCCCGGTACTATTGACAGTATCTTCTTGTATTCCCATTCCCGAACCTCTTCTAAACTAAAGTAGAACGTCATTGTTCAGTAGCACGGCCCTGTATACTAGCTATTCTACGTTACTTCCATGCTTGTAGTTAGGGGCGACGCCAGCGGAAGCCATCGCGCCAGATGAATTCATCGGCGGCTTGTGGCCCCCAGGTGCCAGCCTCGTAAGTCAGAAGGGTATCGCGTGACTCATTTTGCCACTCGTCCAAAATGCCCTGGATAAAGGCCCAGGCGGCCTCTACCTCGTCGCGGCGCGTAAAGAGCGTTGAGTCACCGATCATACAATCGAGCAGAAGTCGTTCATATGCCTCAGGCTGCTCGCGCACGAAAGAGGAGCCATAGAAGAAATCCATGTTGACCGAGCGAATCTGCATATCGGTGCCGGGCACTTTTGCGCCAAACTTGAGTGAGATGCCTTCATCTGGCTGGATACGCAAAGTGAGGACATTAGGTTCAACCTGACTTTGTGTGTCACTGCGTTTGAAGAGCATGAGAGGGGCCTTCTTGAACTGAATGGCGATCTCTGTCACACGTTTAGGAAGATACTTCCCTGTGCGCAAGTAAAATGGAACACCGGCCCAGCGCCAGTTGTCTATATACAACTTGAGGGCGACGTAGGTTTCTGTGGTGGAATTGGGTGCAACCCCCTTCTCTTGCAAGTAGCCGGGAACTTGACGCCCCCCGACCCAGCCAGGGCCATACTGCGCGCGGATGGTATTGGTCAGCACATCGCGTCCGGTAATCGGCTGCAAAGCGTGGAGGACCTTGACTTTTTCGTCACGTACCGCGTTGGCATCAAAAGCAATGGGGGGTTCCATTGCGACCAGCGTGAGCAATTGCAACATGTGATTCTGCACCATGTCGCGGATTGCCCCGGATTCCTCATAATAGCCGGCACGGCCTTCGAGGCCGATGTTTTCGGCCACGGTGATCTGGACGTGATCGACATAGCGGCGATTCCAGATTGGCTCAAAGATGCCGTTGGCCAGGCGGAAGACTAGAATATTCTGTACCGTCTCTTTGCCCAGGTAGTGGTCGATGCGATAGACCTGATCCTCCCTGAACACCTTTGCAACCTGGCGATTGAGTTCGCGTGCCGAGGCGAGGTCGTGTCCGAAGGGTTTTTCAATAATGATACGTGTCCAGCCCTTGCGATGGCGGTTCAAACCTGCTGCGCCCAGATGCTGGATGATTTCAGGGTACTGGCTGGGCGGAGTAGATAGGTAGAAGATGCGGTTGCCGCCGGTGCCGCGTTCCTGGTCAAGCCGGGTCAGGAGTTCACCTAGCCTCTCATAGCCTTTGGGGTCATCGAAGGTGGATTGCAGGTAAAAGATGCCGGAGGCGAAGCTCTCCCAGACCTGTGGATTGACCGGTTTTTGCCGCGAAAACGCATTGATGGCCTCTAAAGCTTGCTGGCGGAATTGCTCGTCGGTGTATGGGCGGCGGGCGAAGCCAACGACTGAGAATCCGGCCGGCAGCGGGTGTTCAAGGGCCAGATTATAGAGTGCTGGCAGCAATTTGCGGTGTGTCAGGTCGCCGGTGGCACCAAAGATCACCATGACGCATGGTTCTGGGCTTTGTTTGATGCGTAACCCTTCACGTAAGGGATTGGGGGCCTCGACAGCGCTACTACGTTGAGGCATAGTACCTCTCCTCGTATTCCTTCTAATAAACTGATATGTATATCTTTCTCTTCATTATATGCGTTCTGTCAATATGGAGAGCGCAAACAAGAGCTATAAACGGTTTTCTATGGTAATGATAGGCATGACGCATGTTTGGAGGTCATGCCTATCATTGCGCGAGTAGCGAGGAGGTTTAGCGTGCGACCTGGCCCTGTTTGATAGCCTCCTGCTTGCTCTTGATACCGGCGAAGAGATGGTGGAAAGAGTCGGCAAATTTCTGGACGCCCTCATCCAGCAATTGTTGCGTGACCTGGGCGTAGCTGATACCGATTTTCTCCAGTTCATCAAGCACCTGATGGGCCTCTTCGATGTCGTTCTCTACTGTGAGGGCGACGCGCCCATGATCACGGAAGTTCTCGATGGTTTCCAGCGGCATGGTATCGACGGTATTGGGGCCGATCAGTTGCTCGGCATAGAGGACATCGCGGTAGGCCGGGTTCTTGGTACTGGTGCTGGCCCACAGTGGGCGCTGGAGATGTGCCCCGGCGTGCTTGAGGGACTCAAAGCGCGGTGAGTTGAAAATGCGCTTGAATTCCTGATAGGCCAGGCGGGCGTTGGCGATAGCAGCTTTGCCCTGCAATGACTTGAGATGCGCTTGCTCGGCAGGGTCACTGCTGGCCTTAATCTTGTCATCCAGTAGTTTATCGACCAGCGTATCGACACGGCTTACGAAGAAGCTGGCGACGGAGGCGATGTGGTCGATATCCTTCCCCTCACCATTGCGGATCTCAAGCCCGCTCAGATAGGCGTCAGTAACGGCGCGATAGCTATCGAGCGAGAAGATCAAGGTTACGTTGACGTTGATGCCCTCGCTAATGGCCTGAGTGATAGCTGGTAGGCCCTCCTCTGTGGCCGGAATCTTAATCATCAGGTTGGGGCGATCAACCATCTGCCAGAAGCGGCGCACCTCAGCAATAGTACCCTCGGTATCGTGAGCCAGGTCTGGTGAAACCTCCAGGCTGACATAGCCATCGTGGCGCTCGGTACGGTTGTAAATTGGGCGTAGCAAATCGGCGACGGTGCGAATATCCTGAATGACCAGCGCCTCGTAGATGTCGTTGGTATCTTTGCCTGCCTCAATGAGTTGCATCATCTGTTCATCATAAGCGTGACCGGAACTGATAGATTTGTCGAAGATGGTGGGATTGGCGGTGACGCCGACGACGCCATCTTCCGCCAGCAGACGCTGGAACAGGCCCGATTGAAGTTGTGCCCGATCAATAGTGTCGTACCAGACACTTTGTCCAAACTCAGCTAGTTGTAGTAATGGATTCATATATTCTCTCTCCTTGTCCCCTATGTGTACTTGTGGGATCAAATCAAGCGTTTTGCCTTTTCGACAATGTTATCAACGGTGAAACCGAACTGCTGGAAGACGATTTTGCCTGGGGCTGAGGCACCAAAGTGGTTCAGCGTGACGGTATCGCCGTTGGGGCCGATATACCGTTCCCAGCCCATCGGTGAGGCTGCCTCGATAGCAAGGCGCGCACGAACATCGGCAGGGAGTACTGATTCTTTGTATTCTGCGCCTTGCTCTTCAAACAATTCCCAACTTGGCATACTTACTACACGAACGGCAATGCCTTCCTGACGCAGCTTATTTGCGGCGTCAACGGCCAGCGAGAGTTCGGAACCAGTGGCGATCAGGATGAGTTGTGGTTTCTGCGCGCTATCTGATAGCACGTAGGCTCCCTTTGCCAGATTGCTTGCGCTGGCCATCTGCGTGCGGTCGAGGGTGGGCAGGGCCTGGCGGGTAAGCGCCAGGGCCACCGGCCCTTTGCGCTGAATAGCGACGCGCCACGCCTCGGCGGTTTCATTGGCGTCCCCTGGGCGGATCACGGTCAGGCCGGGGATGGCGCGCAAGGCGGCCAGTTGTTCAACCGGCTGATGCGTTGGACCATCTTCACCCAGGCCAATACTATCATGCGTGTAAACATATAATGTTTTGATGCCCATGAGCGCGGCGAGGCGGATGGGCGGACGCATGTAGTCGGAGAAGATCAGGAACGTGGCACCGAAAGGAATCACGCCGCCATAGAGGGCCATGCCGTTCAGGATGCTGCCCATGCCATGTTCGCGGATACCAAAGTGCATATTGCGTCCGTTGGACTCCGGTCCGAAATCGCCCAGACCTTTCATATAAGTGCTGGTTGATGGCGCGAGATCAGCCGAGCCACCGATCAGGTTGGGCAATTTGGAGGCGATGGCGTTCAAGACCTGACCGGAAGCGGCGCGGGTCGCCAATGAGGTTCCGGCAGCGAAGGTTGGAATGTCGCTATCCCACCCCGACGGTAATTTGCCTTTCAATTCATCCTGCCACTGCGCTGCCAGTTCTGGATAAGCGGCGGCATAGGCGTTGTAGCGTTGCTGCCATTCCTGCTCCTGCCTTGCTCCGCGTTCGATAGCCTGGCGGAAGTAGGCCACCGCCTCTTCCGGCTCGTAGAAAGGCTCTTCAGTGGGCCAACCGAGATTCTGCTTGGTCAGTTTGACCTCTTCTGCGCCGAGCGGCTCGCCATGAGCTTCTCTGCTGTCCTGCTTGTGCGGGCTGCCATAGCCGATGTGGCTGCGCACAATGATGAGCGAGGGTTGATCGTTCACTGCCTGCGCCGCCTCGATGGCCCTGCCGAGCGCGTTCAGATCGTTGACATCTGCAACGTGCTGCACATGCCAGCCGTAGGCTTCAAAACGCTTGCCGACATCTTCAGTGAAGGCCAGGCTGGTGTTGCCTTCGATGGTGATATGGTTATCGTCGTAGAAGTAGATCAGCTTGCCCAGCTTCAGGAAACCGGCGATAGAGGCAGCTTCCGAGGCAACGCCTTCCATCACGTCGCCGTCACTGACGATAGCGTAAATATAGTGATCGATGATGTCATGACCGGGGCGATTGTAGCGACTGGCCTGGAAACGTTGCGCGATAGCCATACCAACGCCGTTTGCGAATCCCTGGCCAAGAGGGCCGGTAGTTGTTTCAATACCGGGAGTATGGCCATATTCGGGATGACCGGGTGTGCGGCTACCCCACTGACGGAAATTTTTTAAGTCGTCGAGCGAGAGGTCGTAGCCGGTCAGATGGAGCATACTGTATTGAAGTATACAGGCGTGACCGGCGGAGAGGACAAAGCGGTCGCGGTTCAGCCAGCGCGGGTTGCGCGGGTTGTAACGCATGTAGCGTGTCCACAGAAGATAAGCGAGCGGTGCCAGAGCCATTGCCGTGCCGGGATGACCGGAATTAGCTTTCTGTACCGCATCCATTGAGAGGGTACGGATTGTATTGATACACAAATCCTCCAGTGTCTTTGCCTCAACTGCCATCTGCTGTTCTGTTGCCATTATCCCTCCTGTTACTAATTTGTTGTAATTCTTACACTAACGATTTCATTGTATCACCAAAACAAACCGCATGGGTAGGGGTTGACGCTTACCCCAGGACGATACATATTCTCCTCGTGATAGCGGGTGACACTATGTCTTGTAGAGAAATGTAGCATGTCTGATGTATTAGTGGTAGTAGCAGTTTGCCATCTCATCCATAGGTTAAACATTATAATAGCGATGTCCCATGAAGTATCAGAGTGTCGGCTTGTCGTTTGCCAAACCGTGCATTTTGTGAGAGTGGGAATACTCTGATGCTTACCCATCGCGGCGTGCGCGCTGTTGGAGTTCGTAAAGTTTGCTGATGGCTTCGATGGGGGTGAGTTCATCAATGGCCAGGTGTTTGATCTCCTCCAATAGCGGGTGTGGCTCTGAGGCGAAGAGCGTCATCTGAAAGGCGGCGGGCATCACCATGTCGCGCATGGCTTTGCGGCGCGCGCGGGCATCACCCTTGCGTTCCAATTCCTCCAGAATCTCCTGGGCGCGATGAATGACGGGGCGGGGAATACCCGCGAGTTGGGCGACATGGACGCCATAGCTTTTGTCTGCTCCTCCCGGCACAATCTTGCGCAGGAAGATGATTTTACCAGCCTCCTCTGTTACGGCTACATTCATACAGCGAATGCGTGGTAGCAACTGCGCTACCTCAACCAGTTCATGATAATGCGTTGCGAAAAGGGTACGCGCTCCACAACGCTTGTTGTTGTGGATGTACTCGACGATGGCACGCGCGATAGCCAGCCCATCATAGGTGCTGGTGCCGCGCCCGATCTCGTCGAGGATCACCAGACTGCGCGGCGTGGCATGATGCAAGATATTCGCCGTCTCGACCATCTCGACCATAAAGGTACTCTGGCCGGTTGCCAGGTCGTCTTGTGCACCGATGCGCGTGAAGATGCGATCAACCAGACCGATAGTGGCGCTTTCAGCCGGCACATAGCTGCCGATCTGTGCCATCAGCGTGATGAGTGCGACCTGGCGCAGATAGGTGGATTTGCCCGCCATATTGGGACCGGTGATGATGATGATCTGTGCCTCGTGCGAAAGATCGGTGTCGTTGGCGATAAAGGGAGTCTCGGCCTGGGCCTGCTCGACCACCGGATGCCGACCGGCCACGATATGGATGGTGTCACCCTCGTTAAGTTGCGGTCTACAATAGTTATTGCGTGCTGCTACTTCGGCCAGGCTGAGATAGACATCGATTTCGGCCAGAGCATGGGCCGTGTCGAGAATGCGTTCGTAGGCATGCGTGGCGATGTCCAGGCGCAGTTGTACGAAAAACTCATTCTCCATCTTATTAATGCGATCTTGTGCATTGAGAATCAGTGTCTCGTACTCCTTGAGATCGGGTGTGATATAGCGTTCGCTATTCGTTAAGGTCTGCCGTCTGATGTACTCTTTGGGCACGCGATTGGTGTTGGCGGTAGAAACCTCGATGAAGTAGCCAGTGGCGCGGTTATAGCCCACTTTGAGTGTGTTGATGCCGGTGCGTTTGCGTTCGCGCTGTTCCAGTTCGGCGAGCCATTGTTTGCCGTTTTGTGAGGCTTTGCGTACCTGATCCAGTTCGGGACTGAAGCCGGGGCGGATGATGCCTCCCTCAGTGATGCTCAGTGGCGGCTCTTCCACAATGGCGCGCTCGATGAGCGTGATGATGTCGTCGTTATCGGCTAAGCGTTGCAGTAGGCGGGCCAGCGTCGGCTTCTCCTGCTCAGCGGAGAGCGTGGTGCGGATGTCGGCGGCGGCACGCAGGCCGGCGGCTAGTGCGACCAGGTCGCGCGGTGTGGCGATGCGCTGGCGCACGCGGTTGATGAGTCGCTCGATATCACCGACCTTTTTCAAGGCCTCGGCCAACTGGGCTTGCAGTAGAGTGTCGGGAAGCAGTTCGCTGATTGTCTCCTGCCGCACGAGCAATTGTTGCAGATCGAGCAGGGGCTGTCCAATCCAGCGCCGCAGCAAGCGACCGCCCATAGGCGTGCGTGTGCGATCCAGCACCCACAGCAATGAGCCTTTGACCGAGCCTTGCCGTCCACTCTCGAAGAGTTCCAGGTTGCGCCGTGTGTGCGGATCAAGCGTCATGTACTGATTGGTCGAGTAGGTTTCGAGCGAGGTAAGATGTTGTAAAAGTCCCTTCTGCGTCTCCTGCACATATGCTAGCACGGCACCGGCAGCGCGAATGGCCAGTGGCAGGTGCGCACAGCCAAAGGCTTCCAGCGAGGCTACCTCGAACTGGCTGAGCAGGCGGTGGCGCGCATCCTCCTCGGAGAAGTAGCGTGCGTCATAGGGTGTGACATGTCCGGCAAGACCGGTAAGCAGTTTTGCCAGGGGAGCCGTGTCATCCTCTTCCTCCTCGACATCCAGGTCGGGGATGTCAGCGTTGGCATTGCCGTTGCTGCCGATCTTCGTCAGCTGCTTTTCGCTCATCACCTCGGCCAGCCAGCGCCGTTTGCGACTGCCGGGACGGTGGAAACGGGCCTCAACCAGCACCTCGGCGGGGCCAACGCGCGCGATCTCCTGCTGAATGGCCAGTTCCGGTTCTTCTGTGTTGAATTGTGTCACGGCAAACTCGCCGGTTGTAATGTCGATGTAGGCAACGCCCACCGCGTTGCGGCCCGCGACGACGCTGGCCAGGAAGTTATTGCGTTTGGCCGCCAGCATGGCCGGATCGATGATGGTGCCTGGGGTGACGATGCGTACCACGTCGCGCTCGACCAGTCCTTTGGCGAGCGCTGGATCGCTCATCTGCTCACAAACCGCGACGCGATAGCCCTTGCTAACCAGGCGCGCGATGTAGCCATCGGCGGCGTGATGGGGCACACCGGCCATAGGAGACTTCTCGCCGCGTCCAAAGTCGCGCCGCGTCAGGGCGATTTCCAGTTCGCGGGCGACGATCTCGGCGTCGTCGTCAAACATTTCATAGAAGTCACCCATGCGGAAGAAGAGAATAGCGTCTGGATGCTGCTGCTTGATGTGTAAGTATTGTGTCCGTATCGGGCTATGGACAGACTGATCCTTCTCGAATTCTTCGAATAGCACGTTTGTTCCTCCTCCAAACCTGTCCCAAGTATATTCCTATTTTATGCCCTCGTCAATTTGCCGAAAGGATGGCGAGCGTATCTTTCTCTGGTATCGAAAGTTCGTATCATGGGGGTGAACGTCAAATTTTTACGCTGATGCTCTTAACCCTGACAGATCAGGTGATACCAGAACTCGTTAAAGGAGTTGCCATCAATTTTGGTGACAACGCGCGTGGATATCCCATCCTTATCAGGAATTTCATATAGCCAGGTATCTTTTACTTCAAGACGAAGGGGAATTGTCTGGATTTCGACGCCCTTGCGCCAGCCGACGGCGATGGCGCAGGTGAGAGGATCGTGCTGAAAGTTGAGGATATCCTGTGGCAGTCCTGGGCAGCTTGCTCCGTAGCGTTGTTCATACTGCTGATATTTCGCGTAGGCTTCGGCCTGACGCGCAATGAGTGAGCCTAAGCGACCGGCCTGGGACAGCGCGGGCAAGTATGCCCGTCGCAAGGCAGTCTGGCAGGTAATGGTGATGGGTACCAGCGTTGCATTGGCGTGTTCTAGCACATACAGGGCTGAGTTGACATCTACCTGAATATTGTAGTCCCTGGTTGTGGCCCATTGCGGATAGCCTGCCGGGGCGTTAAAAATATGTCCACCCATAAGAAACAGGTCTGTACGTTTGAGGATGCCGGGATATTGTTTTTCTAGCAGCATCAAGTTGGTGTAAGGGCCAATGCCGACGACGGTTGCACCCTGCTCAATGCTCTGCTTGAGCAGGGCGATTGCTTTATCAACCGGCCCAGGGAGCGGCGGGATCGGTTCGGGCCAGTTTTCTTCTTCGGGTGGGTATGCCATCTTATATCGGTAGTAACCACCGGAGACGTCGGCCCCAGCAGCGCACGGAATATCGTTGCGCCCCACCAGGCTCAGAACGTATTGGACATAGCCTGCTCGTCTCCCCTGCTCATCTGATACTGTGGTCACACCTGTGATTTCAACATCAGGATGCTTCAAAAGCAGAGCCAGTGCGCACAGATCGTCTATATTGCTGCCAATGTCCGTGTCGAGGTGAATTTTCATGATGGCATGGCTCCTTGTTAGTGGTGGATGGTAGCTACGTATATAGAGACCAGCGCGTCTTGTAGTTGGGAACTGGGATAGAGAGGGGGGCCATTGCCTCGCGCAGCGTGTGACGGGCGACCTGTTCTTTGAGCCGCCGATGTGGGCGTGTAGACACGGTCGGATGAGGACGTGCGGCGGTTTGCTGTTTCACCACATCTCCATGTATGGGCGATACTGGTACCTCTGGCGTATGGGTGGCCTCTTCCTGATCTCCCTTTGCAATCGGTTTTTCATTATGCTGCACAGCGACCTTCTCATGTTCATGTTCGCGGTCTGGAGCGGTAGTGGGGCCTTCATCATCGTCGTTATCTTCGTACTTCTGTTCGTCCTCATCCTGTTCTAAAACCGGTGTCTCAGTAGCCGCGAGGTCGGCATCTTCTTCAGCATTCAGCATTTCAAGCGGCTGGACTATTGGTTCAACCGATTGAGCTTGTTCCGCCGCTGTACTGGCTATGTTGTTAGTCTCCGGCGTGGTGTTGACCTCATCCAGCACGGGAGTGTTCGGAATAATAGGGAGTATGGATGCTTGCTGTACTGCTCTGTCGCTGTCAAATTCTTCTTCTTCTTCTGCCTCGCTCATGAGTTTGCGTAGCAGCAGTTCTTCAGTGATGCCGCTCTGGGCCGGTTCTACAGAAGATAATTCTGCCGCCTGCGCAGGTGCGGAATGATCGGTGTCGGTCATAGAAGCGAGCCAGTCGTAGGCACCTTCCAGGGCATGCTCGCACCATTGGGTGTAGTCGCCATAGATGATGCCCAGACGCTCGCAATGGTCGAGCAGTTGCATAGTGTGGTCAAGCCATTCCTCGCCTCGCTCCAGCATGCGGTCAAACAGGTCAACGCTGGTGACACCCTGCGATTGTAAGCGCGCGATGGCGGCCTGGGCAATGGCCGAAGGAGCAGTGCGTTGTATCCGCTGTTCGTTCACCGCGATCTGTCGTCGCACCAATTCTATTTGTGCCCGGAGTGATACAATCTGTTGCTGTAGACGCCAGCTACGATAGCCCTGATAGAACTCTTCTACCTCTTCCGGCGTGAGTTGCGCAAAGAGGTGTGTCAGAAGCTGGTGGAGCGATTCGGATGCTGAGAGATACTCGTTTTCCAGGCGATCTTGCTCACTCATGATCTTTTGTAGCCTCTTGCATCTGGTGTAGTTGCTTACCCCAACGCGCAACCCAGCGCTGAACCAGGCGATTAGGACGTATGCGGCTCTGCTCACCGGTTGCTGGAGGCGGCGATGGCGGGGGAGTTTGTTGTTGCAGCGTCTGGAGCCACCACGCAGGGGGGCGCTGCTGACCTGTCTGAGTATGCTCTTCAATGAAGGTGTTGATGTCATCCGGCAGCAGAGCTAGCTCAGTATGTGGTGTTCCTGGAATAGCATCTGGCATCCTGGGGTCTTGCTGTTGGCGCAGCAGCTTCTGCTTCTCAGGTGTCTCGATGGCAGAAAAGCTGCCTCTGGCCTGTAGAGCTGGAGAGAAGCTGCGGGTCGATTGATGTTCCGCAAAAGGCGGTTCTTCATCGGTGGTATGCCCGTTCTGTTCTCTTTGTGCAAAAGCCGCCAGAGCTTGCATGATCGTATTTCCGGCCAGCATCTCTTCCTGAGAACGGTTAGTATCAACCTGTGCCTGTAACTGCACGAGCTGCGTTTCCAGTTGATGCAGTTGATTGTGCAACTGATGGTCGATCTCCCTGAATTGTAACCACTGCCGATACTGTCCCATAACTGCGCAACTTTCCTTTGCTCGATGGACATAAAATTGCTCCATGATGGAGTATAACATGTACGAGGAATGTTCACAAGGAATGGTAATCCACCACCATAGTGTATAGGGAAAATAGCAGAGCGACCGTAAAGAGGCCCCTCTACGAAAAACGGGTGGAGCGACATTGTATCATATAGGGGCGATCCTGGTGGTTGCTTTGCTTGCCACGCGCG
>DAOTVZ010000144.1:0-22852 GCA_034436045.1 Ktedonobacteraceae bacterium
AGGTGCGCAGAGGTGCTTCACTGTCTCAATCCGCGCGTTAACGGGGGGCACGAGAATCCTGACACAGCGACATGCTGCCAGCGTTGCGATTTTCTGGTGCAGGGAGCGCACATCGGCAATTACGAGATTATGGCCTTCATCGGGGCTGGCAGCTTTGGCCACGTTTATAAAGTACGCGAATCGATGCCGTTGAGCCGCATTCTGGCGCTCAAGGTGCTGCGTCTGGATCAGTCGAACGAGAAGGCGCAGGCCAGTTTCTTTCAGGAAGCGCGCCGCATCGCTGCCATGCACCATCCAAATATCATGCCTATCTACAACTTTGGGCAGTTGGAGAATGGCTTGCCCTACTTCGTGATGGAGTACGCACCCCAAACCATCGTCGATATCTTTCGCAACGCTGATGGACAACGCCGCCTCGCGCTGGCCGAAGAACTGCTGCCCTACCTGAACGAAACCGCCGACGCGCTGCGCTACGTGCATGACAACGGCCTGATCCATCAGGACATCAAGCCAGGGAACCTGCTGATCGGGCGCAACGGACATGTCTTGCTCTCCGACTTCGGTACCACGCTCTACCTCGGCATGCAGACCCACGCCTCGCTCGGTGAGGTGACGGGGACGGCGGCGTATATGCCGTTAGAGCAGTGGCAGGGCCGCCCGCGTCGTCACTCCGACCAGTACGCACTGGCCGTCTGTGCCTACGAATTGCTGGCCGGTCGCCCACCGTTTGTCTATAAGCGCCTGGAAGAGATGTGGAACGCGCACATCAACGAGCCGCCTCCCTCGCCACAACAATGGAATGCCCGCATCCCTGCCGAGGTAGCGAGCGTGCTGCTGCGCGCGCTCTCCAAAGACTATCATCATCGCTACAATAGTATTACCGACTTTGCCGAAAGCTACGCCGAGGCCGTCAAAATCGCGCAGCGCCGCTATGTCTGCCAGCTTTGTGGGCAACAGAATCGCACGGGCGCGCAGCGTTGTAGCGCGTGCGGAGCGGAGCAAGATCACCGTGCCTGTCCACATTGCGATACGCCGGTGCGTTTCGGTCAACGCTGCTGTACCGCCTGTGGCCGCTTAATCTTTCCACCGCTGATGGTGCCACATAGCCCGTTAGAGGGCGTTACCGTGCGTGCGGGCCGCTATAGCATCAAACACGTCCTCAAGCAGTCCGAGGAGACGCGCGTGATGGTGGCGACGGCCTATGATACGCATAACAACAACCAGATCGTGCTGCTCAAACGCTGGGAATATACCGATGGGCCATTAGCGCAACATGCCAGAGAGGTCGTGCATTACGAGCGCGCCACCGAAATGCTCACCAGACTCCAGCATCCGCTCGTAACGCATGTGCTGGATCGTTTCTCCGAGGGCAAGCACTATTATCTGATCGAAAACTACATCAATGGCGAGAGTATCGCCGAGCGTTTGCAGCGGCTTCTGCGTCCTTTGCCGGAAAAAGAGGTCCTCAGCTATCTGTATAGCCTGCTCAATACGCTGATCGCGCTGGAGCAGATGCGACCCCCCATGCGCCACTACGACATCTCGCCAGAAAATATTCTGATTGAGGCTAAACGCGGACGCGCCATCCTGAGCGGTTTTCCCATTCCTTCACTGGCCGATGTGCGTTTCAAGGCCAGCGGGCATCGCACCACGCGCAAGCTAGCTATCTCACCCTACCTGCCCGTTCTGGACAAGCCTTACGACCAGCGTACCTGCATCTATGCGCTGGCGGCCAGCATGCATCACGCGCTCACCAACGTCGCGCCGCCGCACTATCCCACTTATCCACCCGCGCGCCAGCTCAACCCCACCGTCTCACCCGCGCTAGAGGCCATCTTGAGCCGTGCCTTGCAAGAAGAGCCGAGCATGCGCTACCAGCGTTATGAGGATATGAAGAAAGATGTACAAAAACTCCTATAATCAATTTTCACTATCGTAGGGGCGTGATTCATCACGCCCTGCTCGCTCGTCGATCTGCTTTTACTGTCTGTGCCTCTCAAGGTGACTATCTGGAACGCGGTTGAGCGCGCCTTGCCTCTGATTTCCCTCGCTTATGACCAGGGAGCCGCAGAGAACGAGGTACGCCATCACTGGGTGCAATATTGAACGAAACTCTGGAAACTAAAAAAACATGACACCCGATGCATCGGGTGTCATGGCTATTTATCGCTTATCCACGTTCGTCTATCGGTACATACGGCACGTTCTTGGGGCCGACGTACTCGGCGCGCGGACGAATCAGGCGGTTGTGGGCATATTGTTCAATGATGTGGGCTGTCCAACCGGAGATGCGGCTGCAGGCGAAGATGGGTGTGTCCAGGTCTACCGGAATGCCCATCATGTAATAGGTAGAGGCGGAGTAGAAATCTACATTGGGATACAGGCCCTTGTGCGCCTTCATGTACTCTTCGATGCGGCGCGAGATGGTGAACCAGCGCAGGTCGTTGTTGCGCTTGCCTAGCTCCTCGGACATAGCGCGCAGGTGCGTGGCACGCGGGTCTTCGGTGCGGTAGACGCGATGGCCGAAGCCCATCACACGCTCATGCCGTTCCAGCGCGCCTGCGATATACTCCTCGGTTTTGTCCGGTTCCCCAATGCGCTGGAGGGTGCGCATCACCTGCTCGTTCGCGCCACCATGCAGGGGGCCGGAGAGTGTGCCGATGGCGGAGGTGATGGCAGCGTACATATCGGCCAGCGTACCGGCGGTGACGCGCGCGGCGAAGGTTGAGGCATTCAATTCGTGATCGGCATGCAGGATGAGTGCCACATCCAGCACGTGCGCGGTGTACTCGTCGGGCATCGTGCCACGCAGCATGTAGAGGAAATTGGTGGCATGATTCCCCTCCTTGAGCGGCGCAACCGGCTCCTGACCGTTGCGCAGACGCTCCCAACTCGCCACAATGGTGGGGAAAATGGCGGTCAGGCGGATAGCGTGTTCAAAACGCGCGGCTTCCCCGATGTCGTGGGCATTTGGCACAAAAGAGGCCAGTGCCGACACCATTGTGCGCAACACATCCATCGGGCGTGTCTCTTTGGGCAGCAGGCGCATCATAGCGAGCAGAGGTTCAGGCAGGGCGCGATGGGCGCGCAGTTGCGTCTTCAGTTCTTCCAGTTGTGTCCGCGTCGGCAAGACCCCATGCCAGAGCAGGTAGGCTGTCTCTTCAAAGGAAGAGTGATTCGCCAGGTCATGAATATCAACGCCAAAGTAGGAGAGTTTGCCCAGTTTACCGTCGATATCACAGATTTGTGAATCGGCTGCTACAACATCTTCAAGGCCAGCAGTGCTAGTGGTCATAGCGATTTCCTCCACAGGAGCATACAGCTTCGCGGCAAGTGGCACCCATATTCGCCCCATCCATCGGGACAACAGCCCTGCCTCCTCAGCGAAGCAAGTTCATATACCGCTTAACAGAGAGAACGACTGAGAAATCTCAGTACTTTTTCCATCCTTGCCACAACATCTATGTGGTTACGTAGAGTATTATAAGCGCGCCCTTCCTGCTGTGTCAACCAAAATCAATGTTTATCAAAATTTCCTTTGGAGGAGATGTAAGAGCAACCGCCAATGGAACAGTGCAGGCCAGTCTCTAATGAAACAGGAATCTCTTCTCGTGAGAGAAGAAGCCCCGTAGTTTTAGTCCTGATTCTTACCCACATTTTACAAAAGGAGGTGACTGGTGAGATGGACGCCCTCAAGCAGAGCGTGCAAAGAGAGCCAGCCCTTCCATATGGTGTGCCAACTGGCAGGGCCATCGTGACGACGAGCCAGGTAGCCCCCAGGCGGGTCACCTCCGTCCAGAAGGTGCCAGGCGTTATCGCCTTTTAAGAATCAGAGTTTTAGCCCTGGGGAGATGTCATCCTATCCCCTGAAAGTACCTCTACTACATGACCAATTTCCCCCGATAGTAGTAGATGAGCCTGGTTGCTTGTTATACTCAAGTGTAGGAATGTATGCGGTACTTTCGTCCTGACTGTGAGAATTTTGGACAAAGGTCGAGTTTTTCATATAGAAGACTTGTTACATACTGATATAACCGGTCTATGGTTTCTTGTGTAGAAACAAAATTGAACCAATAAGGATGTGCTTGCCCGGTAGGGGCATATCCGATCCAGGATAGAGTAACATATTATAAAGCATAGTAAGGAATAGCGCCTTATGTCGTCTGCATTAAGGAAAACGCTTGTAGTCTGTACGCTTATTTTGCTGGTGAGTATCGCCGGAGGTATCTGGCTTCTGCCAGTGCTTATGCAGCCTCACAAGTCGGCGCATGCCTCCGCCAGTGTTGCCGGTAGTCTGCCCTATTCCGCTACTGCCAACGGGCCATATACCGTGCAAGGCAATCAAATACTCGATGCCAATGGTCATCAATATATTTTTCATGGCATTGGACGCGATGGGCTGGAATACAATTGTAATGGCGATGGGCCATTGGACGCGGCGCACCTGGCTTTTCTAGGCAATGGTAGCGGCAATGGTGGCACCTACTGGGGGGCTAATACCGTGCGCCTGCCGCTCTCCGAGGGGTTCTGGCTCAACGGGGCACCGGGCTATCCCTGTAGCGCGCAACAATACCAGTTGCTGGTCAAACAGGTCGTTAATACCCTGACTTCTCTTCAGCTTAACGTCGTGCTGGATCTACAGTGGACAGACGCGGGTGGGCAATCCGGTCAGGGTGGTGGCCCCTGGGCCATGCCGGATGCCGATAGTGTGACGTTCTGGCAGCAGGTCGCCCCCATCTTTAGCAGCTATTCTAATGTTCTCTTCGAGGTCTATAACGAGCCGCATCCCGCGAGCTGGTCGTGCTGGCTCAACGGTTGTGCTATTACCAACGACACCGGCTACTCGAATGATTGCCAGTGCAATAAAACATTTTCCTATACAGCCGTAGGTATGCAGACTCTCGTCAACACAGTGCGCAGTACCGGCGCTAAAAATCTTATTCTGGTCGGTGGCATGAACTGGGGCTTCGATCTGAGTCAGATACCCAACTATCCGATCACCGGTGGTAACATCGTCTACGATACCCATCCCTACCCTTATGCCGATAAAGCACCGGGTACGTGGGATGCCGCTTTCGGCAATTTGAGCGCCACCTATCCGGTCATTTCGGCGGAGAACGGCGAGTATGATTGCGGCACCAGTTATCTGAGCCAGCTTTACGCATACTTTGATGCACACCAGATTGGGTGGATGGCCTGGGCCTGGGACGTGCGCGGCAATGTCTGTGGTTATCCACAGCTCGTCACCGACTACCAGGGCACACCCTCCGTCAGGACCGGACAGTTTGTCTATCAATACCTGCACTCCTATGCCAGCCAGCCGGGGCCGACCAGCAAGAACTGGTACTTCGCCGAAGGGCGTGTGGGTGCGAGCTTCCAGGAATTTTTGACGCTCGATAATCCCGACCCGATTAATAACTGCTCCGTCACGTTACAATATCTGCTGGATAACGGGCATGGCCCCATTACCAAAACCATCAACGTGCCTGCGGCAACCCGCGTCACCGAGTCGGTGAATAATGATGTCGGTATTCCCTCTACTCAATCAATCGGCGTCTCCGTCTCAACTATCGCAACGGTTAATACTACGACGCCCTGCTCCGGTGTGGTCGTGGAACGCCCCATGTACTTCTCGTGGCATGGCATTAATAGTGGTAGCGACGTGATGGGGGCGACACATCTGGGCACCACCTTTTACTTCGGCGACGTGCCGGATGGCTCCGGCTACACCTCGTATCTGACCATTCTGAACCCTCCAGGGAATCAGCCCGCTGTCGTTACTGCCATCTACTACCTCGGTGGCAAGCAGGTGGGCAACGCACAAACGGTAACAGTCCAACCTGGTACGCGCGGTACCATCGCTCCCGGCAGCCAGACATTGCCTCTGCACGTCGCAGCTATCGTCACCTCGACGCAGCCCGTCATGGTCGAACGTCCCGATTACTTCAACCATATTCAAGCAGGCAACGCGCAGACTGTGACTGGTGCCACCTCGGTCGTTGGTGTGCAAAACCTCTCCAATGACTGGCTCTTCGCCGAAGGTTATACCGGGGGCCACTTCCAGGAATATCTGGTGATTGCCAATCTCGATCAGACGGCGAAGGCTCCTGCTAATGTCACCATCAACATTGAGTATGACACAGGCACAACCCAGCAGTATTCGCTGACCGTCAATCCCTTTGATCAGGTAATCTGGAACGTCAACCAGAACGCGCCCGCCGGTAATATTTCTGCCGAGGTGACTTCAACGGGGGCAAGGATCGTGGTTGAGCGCGAACTGTACTTCCAGTATAATCACACCATCAATCTCAGTAACGGCTTCCAGGTAATCAGTACAGGCGGCACGGATGTGATCGGGCAACCCGGTCCGGCCACCATCGCCTCCTACTCCTTCGCTGAAGGATACAGCAATCACGGCTACAATGAATGGCTCACGCTGCAAAACCCGACCGCCAATGATGAGGTCATTAACATCACTATGGTCAATGGCTATGGACGTATCTACAAACCGAATGGCATCACGGTCAAGGCCCATAGCCGCTACACACTGGATGTTACGGCCCTGGTGCTGCAATATATGGTGCGGCCCGGCGATAACCATCTCGGCTACGAAGTCTCGATGACTGTCCAGACGACAGCGCAAGGCGCGTACTTCGTGGCGGAACGCCCGATGTATTGGAATACCGGCCCCGGCGGCACCATCGGCGGCTCTGATGTCCTCGGCTATACTGGTCAATAGTATGGGCGTGATGCCACGCCCATACTCCCCCTTCTTTCCTATAAATCTGCTCGCTTGATGTGACAGGTTGTACCAGGCTTCCGTTTATATTGTATAGGCATACTTGCAGCGATAATTCTCTTTTATCAAAGACACACGTATCCTATCGAGAAGCACAACCAACCGGCGAGATTGCTCAAAAGTTATCATAGGCCAGGGGGCCAGAGGCTCTGTGAGGGAGAGCAGAGATTTTATGAACCATTGTTTGCGTTGTAATGAGCCATGTAGCGCAACCTCTTTGTTCTGTGACAAGTGTCGTTCTATGCTGCCAGACACACTACCGGATGACGATGCGCTACGCCGGGCGTCTAGCGAACAGGGTACACAACCGGGACTGATGCCGCCTGCGTCGCCTGGGCAGGTCAATGCGTCATCGCTGCTCACCATCCCTATAAAAACAACAGAGGCAGCACCCACCCCTGACTATACTACCGCGCCGATGTCAACCGCGAAGTCGCCGCAGACCCCACCGCCTGAAGAGGATAGACCCGCCGGTGCTGTCGAGCAGACACTTCACCGTTTGAGCGATGCCGCCTACCGCCTTGCCGGTGAAACGGGCCATGGGCGCACACCACGCGCTTCGCGTCTCAGGCCACTACATGATATTTCTGCCGACATCCGGCGACATAGCACTCCTCATCCACGGGTTGGCGAAAACCCGGACGACCTGGCCGCTCGCATGCCCGACCTCTGGCCCTGGTTTCAGACGGAACCCGATGAGGAAAGCGAGTCTGTCTCCTGGTCGGGCTACTCCGACCCTCTGCAAGCACGCCATATTCCCAGCCGTGCAGAGGCGGCCCGCATCGAAGAGGCCGATATCCAGCGTGCGCACGCCGAAGGTCTCCTTGCCACGCCTGTCCGGCACAAAAGAAAAGTTAATCGTCTGCGTCTGATCTTTATCTGCCTTGTCGTTGTGGCTATCATTGCGCTAGGCGTTGATAGTGTACTGCTCTCTTTCGTCTTTATCCATACCTCGCCCTCCAATACGAAGATTAGCGGCCCGCCAACTCTAACGATTTCGCTGAAAGGAAGCCAGCAGTTGAGCAGCGCCGTAAATACGGGGCAACAAATCACGCTCCATCTGCGCTATTTCACGCCCTTGTCCTCTATTTATCTAACACACGACGTTGATCAACCCATTATTCCTGTCGGTTCGACTACCGCCCTCATCCGTTCTGATCAGAACGGTAATGCGGATGTCGATACCATTATCGATGCCAGTTGGCAACCTGGCTTTCATATCGTACAGGCTGAAGATCGCGTGACTCACTATACCGCGAGCGCTACCCTGCAAATAACAAATGGGCACACGCAGCCGTCACATTTGAAGGTCAAGACCACAACGATTAATATGGGCACTGCCCCGCAAGGCGCGAACAGCACACTCCCGTTTAGACTCATGAATGAAGGCACCGGCACGATCAGTTGGTCGGCCAATAGCAACCAGCCCTGGCTCTTGCTTACTCCGAATCAGGGCACATTTAGCCAGAGCCAGGTTGTCGTCATCGGCGTGCAGCGCGCTTTGCTCAAGCCGGGCGATTATAGAGGGAAAATCATTTTCACCTCTAATGTCGGCGACCATATCGACGTTACTGTGACCATGGCAGTGCAGCCGCTCTCAGCCGATGCGCCGGTGCTGGAGATTACGCCGGTTCTGCTCTCCTTTGTTGCCTATGATAATGGCAGCAATCCCGCCGAGCAGTATCTCACGCTCAGTAATCCGGGTAAGAGGGCGTTCAACTGGACGCTGGTCAACAATTCACCCACCTCCTTATCCAGTGCGAACGCGCTCTTTAGGCCGATGAATCAAGCTGGAACATGGCTTGGCTTGAGTCAGTCCAGTGGTAGCATTGTGCCGGGTGCTACGGCTCAGATCGGCGTAATGGTGCAAAGCCAGAATCTCTTGCCGGGTACATACATCAACACCCTGATCTTCAACGCCGACTCCGGCACTATCGATAGCCCACAAAGCATCACCGTCTCCCTTACTGTGCAGCCCAGTTGTGGGTTGACGCTCAATACCGGTAGCCTGTCGTTCACCGCTGTCGCCGGTTCCGGTCAGAATAGCCCCAGCAATCAGGCGCTGAGCCTGAGTGCAAGTTCCAGTTGTCCCGGCGAAGTCAACTGGCAGGCCAGCACCTCAGCAGGCTGGCTCCTGGTCACGCCCGGCAGTGGGCAGATCACGCAAAATACGAATAACGCGACCGGTATGGCGAACACAGTTGTCACCGTTGGGGTCAACACACAAAATCTGACCGCAGGTACCTATACAGGCACGATCACGATAGCCGTGGTTGGGGGCCAGAATTCACAGACTGTTCTCGTTACGCTCACCGTGCAACCTCCACCGCCGCCAAGCGCGCCGGTCATGGCTGTCTCACAATTAAGTCTAAATTTCAGCACCACGCAGGGCCAGAGCAGCCCGCCGGGTCAGGCCATCACCATCACCAATACCGCCAGTTCCGGCGACCTGTTGCGCTGGACGACTAGAGTTACATCGCTGGCCTCTCTCTGGTTGAATGCATTACCCGCCACCGGCACCGTAGCCCCTGGTCAGACAGGTCAGGTGACTGTTGTTGTCAACACCAGCAGCCTCACGCCGGGAACTTACGCCGGTCAGATTACGCTGATCGGCACCGATAACAGTACCGGTAAAACCGCCGGTGGCAGTCCCCAAACGATCATGGTCAATCTGACCGTGTTGCCGCCATGCACACTGGCTCCGCCATCATCAAGCACGTTGTCCTTCTCAACGACAGCGGGCAGCAATCCATCGCCACAGTCGTTGACGCTAACTGCCTCCGGCAACTGTAGCTGGCCACTCTCGTGGCAAGCCAGTGTGCCCAGCTCGGTCTCCTGGCTCACCGTCACTCCGGCCACTGGTGGAACGCTGACTGCAAGCGGACAAACGGCCTCACTGGTCGTCTTACCCGCTGCCGTCGGTCTGGCAGCGGGCACATACACCACGCAGATTACCATTTCGGCCAGCGATAGCACCTCTACCCCGGCGCAGGGTAGCCCGCAGAGTATCACCGTCACGCTAACTGTCGTGCAGCCTTGCACGTTACAAGCCAATCCCACCGGGGTTTCGCTCACTATGCCGCAGGGAGCCTCCGTCTCTCCCACCCAGATCGTCGCGTTGAGCGAAACCGGCAGTTGCGCTTTCCCCGTCTCCTGGGCTGCCGCGAGCGACAGTCACAGCGTCTCCTGGCTGGTCATCTCGCCCATCACTGGTAGTGATAATGGCAACGGAAGCAGTTTCAGCGTTAGCGTCAATACCGCCACTGCTCTTGCCCCAGGCACTTATACAGGCACGATCACGCTCAACGCGAGTGGCACCGGCGGCGCGAGCGTCGGCAACAGCCCCCTTAAACTGCCGGTTTCGCTGGTCGTTACCGGCTACAGCGTCAGTGGCGTCGTCGATGCCTGTGCAACTTCTAGCTGCACCACATCGTCGCCGCTGGCGAATGCTACCGTCAATCTCGTCAACTCTGTCGGCACGATCATTGCCACCGTTACTGCGAATAACGTAGGGGCCTTCAGCATCACTAATGTGGCTGCCGGTACGTATAGCATCACCGTCACTGGCACCGACAGCAGTGGCAACCAGTATACTGGAAGCCTGACAGGCGTCACCGTCAGCCAGAACACCACCGGTTTGACAGTCGATACCTATGTCAATCCTCTTACCCCCACCGGCTAATGCGCGCGCAGACCCGCATTGGCTTGACAAAAGGCTGCCATCTACGGTATATTCGTGTATAGAGTACACCAAGCATGAAAGGCGACAGGCACGGTAGATGGAAAAGCATCAGACGGATACGCAGGCAGCGCAGGTCTGCACATCTCAACAAGGGCAATCAGCCGCGCTAACGGAAGCTCAGGAACATCACTATGATCCGAGCAAATACGAACGGCCATCCGTCACCGTTGATGTGATTATGATGACGCTGCGCGAGCAAGACTTGCAGGTCTTGCTCGTCAAACGCCGCTCCTGGCCCTACGAGGGAATGTGGGCTATTCCGGGCGGCTTCGTCAATATCGATGAGTCGTTAGAGGCGGCAGCCAAGCGTGAGCTGCAAGAGGAAACCGGTGTGCAGGATGTCTACCTGGAGCAACTCTATACCTTCGGTGATCCCGGACGCGACCCGCGCACGCGCGTTATCACCGTCGTCTACTTTGCGTTGCTTGATGCTGCGCGCGTACAGGTCAAAGCGGGCGACGATGCGCGCGAGGTACGCTGGTTCTCCGTCTACAATCTGCCCCCACTGGCCTTCGATCACGAAAAGATTCTTCAATATGCGCTCAACCGCCTGCGCGGCAAACTCGACTACACTACCATCGCCTTCAATCTGCTCCCACCGCAGTTCACGCTGCGTGAGCTTCAGCGCGTGTACGAAATTATTCTGCATCGTCGTCTGGATAAACGCAATTTTCGCAAGAAGATTCTCTCAACCGGCATTTTGGAGGATACCGGCACTAAGAAGATGGAGGGTACCCACCGTCCCGCGCGCCTCTACCGCTTCAACCCCAATGCGGAGGGCAAGCTCTAACCTGTGGAGGTTTCGCGGTCGGAACCGGTTCATGGCGTCCGCGTATCCTCAATAGCAAATTTCAGGAGAGATGTTCTCATGAGCGAAACAACCACTTTTCAGGCGCAGGCGACACGCTTTTTGCAGGCATTACTAGATTGGCAGAGCCGCTTGCCCGCGCTCTCGTGGCAGAGTTTGCAGCCTGAGGCCGAGCAGGGACATGTGGCGCTCTTCTGCGTCGATATGATTAATGGCTTCTGCCACCAGGGAGCTTTAGCCAGCCCGCGTGTCCAGAGCATCATACCAGCAGTCGTCAATACCTTTGAACAGGCGTATGCCATCGGTGTACGCTCCTTTGTCTTGCCTCAAGACTGTCATAGTGAGGACGCGCCTGAGTTCGCGGCCTTTCCCCCGCATTGCCAACGCGGCAGCCGCGAGGCGGAAACCATCCCGGAGCTGCTGGCGTTACCCTTTGCCCATCTCTACACTATCTTTCCCAAAAACTCACTCAGCGCCTTCTACAACACCGGCCTGACTGCATGGCTCAGCGACCACCCTGAGCTGAACACGATCATCGTCGTCGGTGACTGCACCGACCTGTGTGTCCATCAACTGGCACTGCCGCTCAAGCTTCAGGCCAACGCGCTCAATCGTCCCTTGCGCGTCATTGTGCCGGAAAATGCCGTACAAACCTATGACATGCCGGTAGAAACAGCGCAAGCGGCAGGCATTTTGCCACACGATGGCGATGTGATGCATCTACTCTTTTTGTATCACATGCAATTGAATGGGGTTGAGGTCGTCAAAGAAATAGTATGAAAATGAAAACCACAATTATTCTGCTTCAACATACCAGTATATGCTGAAGCAGAATGATTGTGGTTTTCATTCTGCTTCGTTATCCTCTTCGATGTGGACTTTGCCACGCATTACCGGCGTGCCGGGAGTGTATGATGGGGGATCCCACTCGAAGGTGACTTTCTGCCGTTTAATCGGAATATCCGTGTGCAGCTTATCAATACCCGATTCGCGCATGAGGTTGACCTGCATTTGCTGCTCATCGATGTCGAGGCGGCGCGAGATAACGGAGACCAGTTCTTGCTTAATGATTTCCAGCAGTTCTGGACTGATCTTCATGCGATCATGCACCAGCACGACCTTCAAACGCTCTTTCGCCAACTCACCTGGAGTGGGTTTCTTACGCCCAACCCGGAACTCAAACACACCCATACTCTGCCCCCTCTAAGATGGCTGCGAGCGCACACGCCGCTCAGCCTCAGACTGCCCAAAACCCATCAGGCGGCGTAATCGCTCTAGCAGCGATGGTGCCTCATCGAACTCGTCAAGTGGTACTGCCTCGCCCATGATGCGTTGCGCAGCGTTGATGTAGGCCCGGCCCGCGCGCGACCGCTTATCGTAAACCGCTGGCTCACCCTTGTTGGTCGCCACTATAATCATCTCATCTTCCGGTATAATTCCCACCAGTTCAATGCCCAGGACCTCCAGCACGTCCGTCACATCCATCATATCACCGCGCTTGACCATCTCCGGGCGCAGGCGGTTGAGAAGCAGACGCGGCTCCGGCTTACCTGCCGCCTCGACCAGCCCGATGATGCGATCCGCGTCACGCACCGAGGCCATCTCCGGGTTTGCTACAATGATGATTTCGTCCGCGCCGACAATGGCGTTGCGGAAGCCTTGCTCGATGCCCGCAGGCGAATCGATGAGGATGTACTCGAACTCCTGACGTAACTGCCGACAGAGTTGTTCCATCTGCACACTGTTGACAGCATTCTTATCGCGCGTCTGGGCGGCCGGCAGCAAATACAATTCGGGCAGGCGCTTGTCCTTAATCAGCGCCTGACGCAGACGGCACTGGCCCTCCACCACATCAACCAGGTCATAGACGATGCGATTCTCCAGGCCGAGAACCGCATCCAGGTTGCGCAGCCCAATATCAGAATCCACTACCGCTACCTTTTTGCCCTGCATCGCCAGGGCGGTACCCAGATTGGCTGTCGTGGTTGTTTTACCGACCCCACCCTTCCCAGACGTGATTGTGATTACCCGGCTGTCCATAAAAAACTCCGTTGGCAAAACTGTTTTTTACACCTACAGGCGAAGATTTTGTTGTTGTCTAGTATATCACGAACCGTCTCGACCGGGCGACCCTCGCACGCGCCCTGCAACTCTCCAGGCAGAGTGATCTTTAATAGTTAGCGGCGCGGTGGCCGACCGTTCATCCAGGTTTCCACGACAATCTGCCCTTGCCGAATACTCGCCACTTCGGGATGCGGCTGCGCCCCAAAGCCCTCCGGTGGACGCGAGAGTAGATGCGCGATGCGCAATTGCACCGGAGCCAGATGCAAAGCACAGACCAGTGCCTGCTCGTTGTCGGGGTAGCCCGCGTGTACCAGGCCACGCAGCACGCCCCAGACAATAATGTCGCCTCCGGCCACGATCTCCGCCCCCGGATTAATATCGCCCAGCACCACAATACTACTATGATGATGAACGGCCTGACCGGAGCGAATCGTGCGACGCAAAAATAATGTATCATCACGGTCGCGCGGGTCACGCTCGCGTAGTGGCATCTCAAGCTCACCCGTGATCGCTGTCATATCCGATAGCGTATCTCCTGGCGACAGTGCGATAGTCGGTCTGGGTGTACCCGGTATCAGTGACTCCGGCAGTTCCTTCAGATCGCGCGTCGCTCTGGCTTCACGTCCCTCTCGCCGTTCCCGCGTTTCTCGTGCCTCTCGTGTTTCTGTTGCTTCGGGCGCTAAAGGCGAACGTGGCTCCAGTTGTAATGTGACATGTGGATTCGCCGCTCGCTCAACGGGCATCATAGACATCTGATAATAAGCCAGCAGATCCTCTAACTGCACGCGCTCACTAACACGCAAGGAGCGCCGACTGGTATCAACAGTGAGCGAGGCACCGCGAAAGAACGCGGGCGCATCCGCCAGGCGCTTCGCCAGCGCATCGAGTAGTTCGCTGAAAGGAGTTTCCGGCTCCAGGGTTAGTAGTAGCCCGTTCTTTGTGCCTTTTATCGCAATATATCCCTGCACAGACTGTTTTGCCTCCATCCCCAGTCTGCCTGGGTGCTGGTATGGGTCTGCTGCTCCGTCTGCCGCATGTTCTTCCATACCGGTTGCATCCCTCTATCATTACTGGAAGCAGGTTCGACATCTACTTCGCAAGACAGCCCTCAGAACGTTCCGAAAATGCCGTCTCGCTTAACTCTTTACAGTATAAGCAGCGGCGCAGTAAAACGCAATAGCTGAGGGAATCGAGTAGCCGCAATGGTACTATACATGCCTGTTTCTTTAACACATACGCTCTCGTTCTCTATAATAGGAACTCACTTATCGTAATAATCTGGCCCAACATTTCAGACAGGAAATAGAGAAAGAAGGAGGTGCGTCGCTCTTAATTCCAAGAGCAACGCGATGGCAGATCAATGGCAACATTTATGGATTTTCCCACTTCGCGCGAGGTGGTTCTGACGAAAGGCAACACTACGGTTGGCGTTATTCCAGCGTTGAGCCTGGTTTCGCATTTTCAGGTCGGCAACTGGCAGGTGCTGTATCGCCCGATAGAGACAGGCAACGTCAAACGCTGGGGCATTCCTTTAATGATCCCCAATTTCTCGCGCCTCAAGAACGGTATCTTTCAGGAAAAACAGACCACGCTGCCCATCCATGGCTTCGGGCGCGTCATGCCCTGGAAGGTCATTCAGAAGAGCGACGATAGTATCAGCATTCAATTGACTGATAACGAGGCCACGCGGCGCGATTATCCCTATGCCTTTGCCTTTACCGCCACGATAGTGGCGGGTGAGGGTACGCTGATCTACACGCTGACGATGGAGAATCGTAGCTCCGAGACGATGCCGATTGCCCCCGGCTTCCATCCCTACTTCGCAATGGGCCAGGGCGACAAAAAGGGACTGGTCATCGACGGCCTGCCCGATTTTGACCCTGGCAAGGTACAGTGGGACACCAACCCGCCTGACACACCCTATCCCTTCCCGCACCACGTCACCGTACAGATTCCGCATCATGGCACGCTGACCATCGCTGAGCGGCCCTGGCAGGGACTCTACTCGCTCAAGACCATGCAGGTCTGGTCAGAGCCGGTGCTGGTGCCCGACCACGCCTTCGTCTGTTTCGAGCCGGTCGTCACCAGCGAGGATGGCCTGAATCGGCCCGCCGACCGTCTCAATATCCCTGCCGGACAAAGCTGGCAGATTATCCTGGAACTGACCGCGCAACCCGCGTAATTGTGTACAGAAATGCCTGGGCCTCTCTCCTAAAAAGAGAGAGGTGGTGGAGAGGCCGGTTTATCATACGGGTGATTCGAGTATGACGGGTGTGCAACAGTACCCTCACGGTTGCCTTGCACGCAGATCATTCACAGGCCCTGGTCCGGCGTGCCACGTCAAGGCAAAATCGACAGTAGTGTGATATAATAGGGCCGATCTTATGAAGGCGGTTCTGGCACTCATTTATGCATGGAAGGAGAGGGTAGTGGCATTAGAACATCGGCAGACCATGACGGTTGAAGAATACTTTCAGCTTGAAGAAAATGATCCTGAAACCTGCTACGAGTACATCGATGGTCGTGTCTATGCGATGGCAGGAGGAACCGCCAATCATGACACCATCAAATCCAATATCCAGCGCATCCTCTGGCAACTTCTGCGTGGCAGTAACTGTCGCGCCTATAGTTCCGATATGAAGGTCTACATTTCTGAGACACGCTACTTCCATCCTGATGTAACGGTGACGTGCGATCCACGTGATCGGGGCAGAGCGCAAGCCATCCAGTCTCCGCGCCTCGTCGTCGAAGTTCTCTCCCCAACAACTGAACTCAATGATAGAACCTGGAAACTCAATAATTATTGTGTCCATCCTACTATCGAGGAATATGTGCTGGTCGATTCACGCTCCCTCAAAATCGAAAGCTATCACAAAGAACAAAATCGCTGGATTTACGAAGCCTTTGAACCGACCGACGAGATCACGATCTACAGCCTGGGCGTTCACTTTCCTTTTGCTGATGCCTATGTTGATGTAGAGTTTGAAGAAGCTCCAGAGTCCGACAGAAATGAGGAAAAGTGAGGTCTACCCTGTAGGGGGCAGCGGCTTGCCATAGCTGCCCCCAGGTCGCTTTCCGCTCATAATCACTCGCTATCTGCTACCATCTGACGTTTGGTAGAGGCAAAAAAACACGGTTGGCGATAGGTCTTATTCTCTCTCATTTTAGTATGCCACGGTGAAGCGCCGACGGATAAAGCGAGGCGTTTCCAGTTCATCGATGAGGGCAACCGCGTAGTCTTCGGCAGAGATGCGGCTCTCCCCTTTTTCATCAGTCACGAGCTGGTCGGTGCCTGTGCGGTAATGGCCGGTACGCTCACCTGGGGCGATAAATCCTGCCGGGCTGAAATACGTCCAGTCCAGGTCGGCGGAGCGATAGACTGGCAGGGCCTCGCGCATCGCCAGTGCACCGGCTCGCCAGGCTGCCGGAAAATCGGGCGTATCGACAAGTTGCAAACCGGGCGCGACCTCCAGGCTGCCTGCGCCGCCAACGACGATGAGGCGGCGGACACCGGCGCGGGTCAGGCCCTCGATCAAAGCATGGGCCGCATCGACATAGGTCTGCCCTGGCTTGCCTGCCTCCTGTCGAGTGACATTAATCACCGCATCATGCCCGGCAACTGCCCTGGCGATGTCGTCGGCATCGAGAATATTGCCCGCTTTAACGCTCAGATTCGGGTGAGTGAGGTGAGACGTGACGGCTCACGGATGATAGCCGTTACCTTGTGGCCGCGATTGAGTGCTTCCTGTGTAATACGCTGACCAATCATGCCGCTTGCACCATAGATGACGATGTTCATAAACTATCCTTTCTGATGGAAGAGGTTCTATGCTCTGTTCCTCCTCCCGATTTGTAACTATGTCAATTGCGAATAGAGAAGAAAATCGCTACAGCGGTAGAGCAGCGATGACTTCAAGTTCCGGCAAGCTTTGCTGTGTTAAAAGCCCCGCCACGGAAATATCTTTAATTACTTTCTTATCACTCGTCTTTTTTTTTCTGGTATTCTTTTTGGCTGACGGTCGGGAATCTGCACTTCCCATAGCAGGAAGTTCTTGTGGCGGGTACATTTGATGTTGTATATAATCTTTTATCCTTTTGCGCGAAATTTTGGCTAGCCCTTCAAAACTATCAATATCATCCATTGAGGTGATTTCTGCGAGCGCGCGCCTATCAACAATTCTTTGGGCATCCTTTTTGTTGAGGGACAGTTCTTGTTGTAACTGTTCAAACGACAATGCATTAAACCGTTGCCAGATCGCCACCATGTCGATAGAAGAGTCTTCTTCACCAGCCTGATATTCTCGATCCCCATCAGCTATATAAATATAAACATCAATATCGAGTTGGCTTAGATATTTCACCATGAGCGGGCCAACCTCATCCCAGGAGAGTTTGCCATTCTGTGTGCCAAGTTTGGGAAAGGCGATGCTGGTAATGCCTGCTTTCTTGTAATTAGCAACGAAATATTCTAAGCCTCTTTCGAGATACTCGATTTTGGAGTTAGCTTTCCAGCTATCTTTGGTAGGGAAATTCAATATCCAGGGTGTGCTAGCTTTATAGAGGCTTGGGCGACCAATGCGCAGCTTGCCGGTTTTACACTCTTGCTGATACACAACAAACATATCAGGGAATTTTTGTTTAAAGGCAAGCGCCAGACCTTTACCCATGATACCTTTGCAATTTACAGTGTTGACTATAACCTGTGTCTGTGCCTCAAAAATATCTCCCTTTACATAATGGACAGCAGCCATAACCAACTCCAGATAATTAGTAAATTTGTACTATTTAATAGTAAGATACCATTTTTTAGGGCTAAAAGCAATATCTCTAAGATATATCACCTTGCCCAAAGACTATATTGAAATATTCTTTACAGCCAGAAAGCTCAATGATGTGCTAAAATAGCTAGAAATTATATCGTTGGAAGGTTTAGCAAAGAAAGTAAAGAGGCATGACATGAGCTATCTCCCAGGCGAAATTTACCATATGGTTCATGTGAACAATCTCTGTAGTATCATAAGGCATGGCTGCCTGCTCTCTAAGGTAAAGCTTTCCCAGGCGGAAATTCCGTATCATTCTATCGCATATGATAGCGTACAAAGTTTACGGGATCGTGTCTTTATTAAAGATCTTGTGACGAATCAGTATCGTGAACTCCATTGCTACGTGCCATTCTACTTTACAACCAATTCGCCCATGTTTCATGTCCAGAAAAATAAAAAGCTCCTTGATCAAATCGTTTTTCTGGTTGCTAGCCGTAGTATCCTCACCACTCCAGGAGTGCTTTTTACAGATGGCAATGCCGCCATCCAACAGCTTTCCCAATCTGGAATAGAGAAGGTTGGCATTACGCCAGCAACCCTTACCACATCTTGTATGCGAGAATATCGTCCTCATGGCCCTCATGGAACCAATCAAAATGTCTCTGCCATTTACAGCCATGTTTCTTACTTATCTCACCTTAACTGGCATGTGATTAATGGAGGATATATTGATGATTGGGAAGAAAGTAAGCGAGTGAGAAGTTCAGAAGTATTGATTCCTGATGAATTATCTATTGATCAAATACAGTGTATAGCAGTTCAAAATGAGAACATGATTAATGATATAAAAATGTTGCTTGAGCAATGTAGCCTTACGAAACGGATACCAGATGTTAGAGCTAGACCCGATCTGTTTAGCTTTTAGGGATAAACAAGGAGGCTTTATTTATTAGAAAGGCATCCCGCTTACCGTACTCTTAGTATCTACGTTCTGTGCGGTCGCTTTCTCATGCCCCACTCAATAGAGTATAATCATAACGGTAATACGAAGCAGGTGAACAATTTACGAAAGAACAAACAGGTGGAACTATGGCAACCTATCGCTGGACAGCGCGCGACCTGGAAGTCTTGCCTGATGATGGCAAGCGCTATGAAATTGTAGACGGAGAATTATACGTGTCGAGACAGCCACATCTCTACCATCAAGTAGTGAGCGCGAAACTGGTTTCGCTCCTGGATCAATGGAGCGAACAGAGCCAGCAGGGTCTCGCTATGACTACACCGGGCCTGGTCTTTGCCGATGACGATGATGTCGTACCCGATGTTGTCTGGATCAGCAATGCTCGACTAGCTACAGCACTCCAACCTGATGGCAAGCTGCATTCGGCACCAGAACTGGTAATTGAGGTTCTCTCGCCTGGCAGCAATAATGAGCGACGCGACCGCGAAGCTAAACTCAAGCTGTACTCACGGCGCGGTGTGCTGGAGTATTGGATTGTAAGCTGGCAGGAGCGGCGTATTGAGGTCTATCGCCGCGAGGAAGCTGCTCTCAAACTGGTGGCAACGCTCTATGAAGATGATCTCTTGCAATCTCCTCACCTACCAGGTTTTTCTTGCCGGGTGCGCAGAATATTCGCACAAATCGCCTGATAGATAGTATCCGCCGATTCGTGTATAAAGAAAAACATCCGCTCCATTGCTGGGCGGATGCCTTTTCTCGTTATGAGCTTGCCTGCTATAGTTTAGCCCACGCTGCCGGACATCTCAAGCTGGATCAGGCGGTTCAGCTCGACGGCGTATTCCATCGGTAGCTCTTTGGTGATCGGCTCGATGAAGCCGTTGACGATCAGTGAGTAGGCTTCGGACTCATCCAGGCCCCGGCTCATCAGGTAGAAGAGCTGGTCTTCGCCGACCTTCGAGACGGTGGCCTCGTGACCGATCTCGGTCTCAGGGTTCTCGACGCGGATGGTCGGGTAGGTATCGGTACGTGACTCTTCGTCTAGCAGCAGTGCGTCACAGCGCACGTTGGACTTGGTGTGGTGTGCCTCTGGATTGATACGGATCAACCCGCGATAGGAGGCGCGGCCCGTGCCCTTTGAAACCGACTTTGAGAGAATTTGCGACGTGGTATGTGGGGCCAGATGTGTGATCTTGGCACCGGCGTCCTGGTGCATGCCGTCATTAGCGAACGCGACCGAAAGCACATCGCCACGCGCGCCCGGCTCCATCAGCAGCACGGCAGGGTATTTCATCGTTACCTTTGAGCCGAGATTGCCATCGACCCATTCCATCGTGGCGTCGCGGTAGGCGGCGGCACGCTTGGTCACGAGGTTATAGACGTTCTTCGACCAGTTCTGGATGGTCGTGTAGCGCACGCGCGCTCCTTCCATCACCTTGATCTCGACGACAGCACTGTGCAGGCTATCGCTGGTATAGGTTGGTGCTGTGCAGCCCTCGACGTAGTGGACGTAGGAACCGGGTTCGGCAATAATCAGTGTGCGCTCGAACTGGCCCATATTCTTAGCATTAATGCGGAAGTAGGCTTGCAGCGGTATTTCAACGCGCACATTGGCCGGTACATAGACGAAGCTGCCGCCGCTCCACACGGCGCTGTTGAGTGACGCGAACTTGTTATCGGAAGGCGGAACAACAGTACCGAAATGTTCCTTGACAATGTCGGGATATTCGCGTAGCGCGGTGTCCATGTCGGTGAAGATAACGCCCAGCTTCTCCAGGTCTTCACGCACTTTATGGTAGACGGCCTCGCTCTCGTACTGCGCCGTCACACCGGCCAGATACTTGCGCTCAGCTTGCGGAATGCCCAGGCGATCAAAGGTCTCCTTAATCTCGGCGGGGACATCATCCCACGTCTTACCCTGCTCCGGCACCGGCTTAATATAGTAGTAGATATCGTCGAAATTGATGCCCGACAGATCAGCGCCCCAGGTGGGCATGGGCCGTCGCTCGAAGAGGTCCAGGCTCTTGAGGCGGAACCGGCGCATCCAGCTCGGTTCACCCTTCATCTCGGAGATCTGCTCGACGATCTTCTTGTTCAGCCCTTTCTCGGACTTGAATACGTAGTTTTCAGGTACATGGAACCCAGGAGCGTATTCGCCCTGCTCCAATTCAAAAGCCTGAGTCATTGTTTCACTCCATTTGCTGGCTGATGATCTATCGCCAAGTGATGTGATAAAGAGCCATCAGTTCAGCTCTCACTAATCCTTACTTATGCACTCGGATTTATCCGTATTATATGGCTTTGATCGTCCTTTGTCAAGGCTGAGGGAAAAATATTCGGGAGTCAAGCGTTCCGCTACGTCCTTTCGGGCGATTTTTTTCTGGTTGCTTCTGCTGTATACTCTCCACCGTATTTATTAAACAGACAAGGAAGGATCGCTGTCATGAGAATCAGTTTATTTCGGGCACAGATTAAAGGGCTGGGGCGCACCTTTAGCTCGTTTCGGCATCGTAATTATCGTTTGTACTGGTCGGGCCAGGCTATCTCGTTGATCGGCTCCTGGATGCAGAATATCGGGCAGGCATGGCTGGTGCTGACGTTGACGCATAGTGCCTGGCAACTGGGGCTGGTAGGGGCGCTGCAAGCTACACCGATCCTGTTCTTCTCGCTCTTCGGCGGTGTCCTGGCTGATCGTTGGCCCAGGCGTACTGTCTTACTGGCGACGCAATCCCAGGCTACGTTTCAGGCGCTACTGCTCTGGGTGCTGCTCACGACGGGCATACTCCAGCTCTGGCATCTGTATGTGCTGGCAATGCTGCTGGGTATCTCGAACAGCCTGGGCCGACCGGCGGCGCGTGCGTTTCTGGTGGAACTGGTCGGACGTGAGGACCTGCCCAACGCTGTCGCTCTCAATTCCTCTCTCTCGACGCTTGCAAGCATCATTGGCCCAGGGTTGGGCGGCGTCATTATCGCCATTAGCTCCGTCAATATGCTGTTCCTGCTCAATGCACTCAGTTTCCTACCTGTTATCGTGGCTCTATTGCTTATCAGGAAGAAAGCTTTGCACGTCCAGACGCCGCGCGCGGAAGGCGCTGAGCAGCGTAACACGTGGCAGAGTTTGCGCGAGGGTCTGGCCTATTGCTGCCAGACACCCGCGATCCTGCTGATTCTGCTCGTGGTGGGGTTGGTGCTACTCTTTGGCTCAAACTTCAACGTCGTCCTTCCCCTCTTTGCCACCAGCGTGTTACATGTGGGGGCAACGGGCTTTGGCTTTCTTTCAGCCGCGACCGGTGTGGGCGCGTTGTTCTCTGCCCTGTGGCTGGCCTGGCGCAACCGGCAACCAGCTATCCGTAGTATTCTGATCTCTATTTTAATCTATGGGGCATTGGAGGTGGCCTTTGCCATTTCACGTCTCTATGTGCTATCCATTGTCCTCATCGCGGGTGTCGGCTTTCTGGAGATTGCTTTTGCCGCGCAGGGTACTGCCATGTTGCAAACGATAGCACCCGACCATCTGAGCGGGCGGGTGATGAGCGCGCAGGTAGTTTTTTTCGATGGTAGCCTTCCGCTGGGCTATCTCTTCATGGGCTGGCTCTCCAGCTCTTATAGTCCTTCCCTTGCCCTTCTTATCGGCGCGCTGCTCTGCCTACTGATCGCGGGCGGCGGCTGGTTATGGTACAAAACGACGGAGAAGGAATTGATTGTAACAGCACGCGAG
>DAOTVZ010000145.1:0-2018 GCA_034436045.1 Ktedonobacteraceae bacterium
CCGAGGCCGGGAGCGCTGAGCGTCTGTGGGTCATCAGGGAAAACGTCCAGCATGTTATCACTCCAGAGTAGAGGCGTGTCTGTGCTGAGGAGAACACCTTTGGCGGGGCGTTCCACGCTCACTGTTACGCTATCCTTGCCACAGGACACAATTTTAAGACCCGGTTGGGGCAGGGCGAGATACTTGAATGGCTCCGGCCATGCCGAGGTACGCGCTATGACCTGCCCATTGTGGATAAGCCGGGCACTCAGCACGTGGTTCATAGCCAGAAGGAACGGGCATGAACCCAGTTCGGTAGCCGAATTGGCCGTCAACGTGACTTGCTGCTGGCTTTCTTCGATTAACTGTCCATCCAGTGTCCAATTGCACAGATGCAATGTCACTTCGCATTCCTGTAGTGTGCCATTAGTAGCCCATATCTGGCATCGTTCACCATCACGCTTCAATCCTACTGTAAACGGGGCCAGTTCGCGTTTGATAGTATAATATGCTGGCTTGGTATGCAGCATCGAATCGATGATGGCCCAGCTTGTCGCAGGCCAGCAATCGTTGAGTTGCCAGACTAGCGCACCTGCTACCTCATACTGCTTGACTTTGCCCCAGCGCCGCCGCCACGCACGGATGGCGTAGGCCATCGCTTCGGCTTGCAAGAACTGTGTGCGGTAGATGTAATCCTCAAGTGTGGATGGGAAGCTCACGTTATCGCTCAAGTACATTGCCAGACGGCGTGTGCCGTCGGTGGCTTTATTGTGATGCTCGAACGTGCGGCTCTGTGCGTAGCGTTCCTGTGGTGTGGTGAACGTGTAGACTGTGCTGAGCGCGGGCGCAGCTTCCAGGCCAAACTCGCTCACAAAGCGTCCCCGAAAGCGGTCATAGTCCTGGTAGGGCGCGACCGGCCCGTGCCAGATCTCCCAGGTGTGGCGGTCGCCAACGGTCGGGTCGCCGCTGAAGCTGCCGCCGTAGGGGCTGCCGGGCCAGTAGGGGCGCGTCGGGTCAAGTTCGGCACAGAGGACTGGTAGCAGTTGCTCGTAGATGGTGCGGGCCGGAAAATCATCGTTGACCTGACCGGTAGACTCGGCTATCGAATAATCTTCGTTATTGCCGCACCAGAGCGCGAGACAGGGATGATGGCGCAAACGGCGCAACGCTGCCTCGGCCTCCTGGCGCACATTGGCCCGAAACTCCTCGTGCGCCGGATAGATGCCACAGGCGAACATGAAATCTTGCCAGACAAGCAGGCCCAGTTCGTCGCACAAATCGTAAAAAACGTCCTGTTCGTAAATGCCACCGCCCCAGACACGAATCATCGTCATGTGCGCGGCAGCGGCATATGTCAGGTACGTGCGGTAGCGTTCGGCGGTGACGCGCGGAACAAGCATATCGGCGGGAATCCAGTTTGCCCCGCCGCAGAAGACAGGAGTGTTGTTGACCTCGAAGAAAAAGGTTGTGCCTGCTTCACCCTCTATGGGCTGTTGTATCAGGCGCAGGCGGTGCAATCCCAGGCGTATCTCCAAAGTATCAAATTCCGTCTGATCGTTGCGTAGTACGGCTCGTAGACGATAGCGCGCCTGTGCCCCATAGCCGTTGGGCCACCAGAGTTGCGGCTGCTCAATGGTGAAAGTATGCGTGAGCGTGGTCGCCGTCACAGGAAGGGTGACACTGGCTACTATTTTATCTTTGGCGTCGAAGAGAGTGAGTTCTACGTGCAGTGGTAATAGAGTGGATGCGCTATTATTCAGCGTGATGCTGACCGGCAGCGTGGCGCTGGCGAGATCGGCGGCAACGGTTGCGGGACAGTGCAAGTCGAGGATGCGCGTAGCGTAAGCCTCAAGACGCACGGGTTGCCAGGGGCCGACGGTCAACAGGCATGGTCCCCAATCCCAACCATAGTGATATTGCGCTTTGCGCACGTAGACGCGGCTGGCATCACCATTCCAGACCGCGCGTTTCCCATAGCGTGCCTCTAAGGCTTTGCCGCGTTGCAAGGCCGAGGCGAAATGGATGCGTAATTCGTTCTG
>DAOTVZ010000146.1:0-3433 GCA_034436045.1 Ktedonobacteraceae bacterium
CGACCCAGATAGTCAAACCGAGACGCTGGTTGCAGACGAAGGCGACATAAATGCCGAAAGTGAGCAGGTCACCATAGGCGAAATTGATGTAGTTTGTGACACCAAATTGTAACGATAGCCCCACCGCTGCGATAGCCAGAATAGAGGCCGTAATCACTCCAAAACCGGCTGAGAGGAGCAGGAGATTCAGTGTTTGCATCCAGACCTTGCCTTTCTCGCCACACGCAAACCACAGCATAACGTGTGTCGTCAGCTTAGTTACCCATCATATAGATACAATGACCGTATGTTACTTTGTATATTCGCACCAGAACTATGCGCCCTCGCTATACCCCATGTCATATGATGCGTAGCGCGCCGCTGCACATACCAGTGGTACAAACCTCTCTTTCTCTGCCTCGCCCATACGGATCGTAGGAACGGCTAACACAATTGCCGCACTGACCTGACCGGCAAAGTTGAAGATGGGAGCGGCAACACCGGAAACATCGCTGATGCGCTCGCCCTCGCTCAATGCCCAGCCGACCGCGCGTATGTAATCCAGTTGCGCGTGCAACGTCTGGCGGTCAAAAGGCTGATGATCGCCGAAGCGCGCACGGCTACCATCAATTAAGGCATCGCGCTCAGATGGCGAACACCAGGCTAACAGCACTTTGCCACCTGCTCCCTCATGTAACGGCAACGAAACGCCGATTTCACCTGATGGGCGCACATTATGTGTTCCGGCCAAAAACTCAATTGTCACTCGTACCCCATCATGGCAAATCTGCAATTCAACATTCTCTCCCGTTCGTTCTCGGAGCCAGCGCAGGTGGGAGAGTGCTGTACTGCGTACATCAATACTTTCGGACACCAGCGATCCCAGGCGCAGCAGGGTCAATCCCAGGCGAAAGCGTTGTCCATCTTTCATGAGCAATCCATGCTCGCTCATTGCCTGCGCCAAACGGTAGACCGTTGGGAGCGAAAGCTGCGTCCGGCGCGCAATTTCCATCGGGGACAGGGAAACATCCCCGTGCCGGAAGACCTGCAAGATGGCCATTGCCTTGTCGAGTACCCCTACCTGTGTTTCGCGGAACTCTAAGCCATCCATTGTTTGTTGCCTGTCATCGGGAGATTCCAATATGTGGAATCCTATCTACAATGTGGAACTACGTTGTAGTAAGTATAATCTCCACAATCGATCCTTGTCAATGGTTGCCAAAAATTGGCTTTCTCCAATGGCAGGAGAAAGCTGAGAGTGGGGGTTCACCGCGTCCGGTGGACGCGATCATGAAATTTTGCCCCCGCAAGCAGTACTGGCCCCATCTCGTAGGGGCGTGATTCATCACGCCCTGAGCGCGGAGCGACGGGCGAGCAAGGCAGATAAAGAAATTTTGCCCCCACAAGCGGTAGTGGCGCCATCTCGTAGGGGCGTGATTCATCACGCCCTGAGAAGGGAGCGCCGTCCTGCTCGCAGGGCAGATAAAGAAATTTTGCCCCCGCAAGCGGTAGTGGCCTCATCTCGTAGGGGCGTGATTCATCACGCCCTGAGAAGGGAGCGCCGTCCTGCTCGCAGGGCGTGATGAATCACGCCCCTACGAGAGCGCCGAGGGCGTTGGTAAAATTTCATCATCGCGTCACTATAGGATGATATGTTTCTAAATATATTGAACAGGCCCCTTGCATATTTAGCGTCAGGATGTTATGCTTTTCTTAGCCCTATGAGCCTCAGAATTGTCCATTGTTGGACACGTTCTCTCTATCTCACATGGTCATCATGACTGTACATTGTTGTACCTGAAAATGAACGCAGGAGGGCTGAGATGAGTACGCTCCTCAGAGGACTCTGGTATCGTGGTCTTGATCAGTATCCCAGTAATGCCCGACGTATCTGGTACCTCGCTCTGGCAGTTATCGCTACCATCACCCTGTATTACGAATCATACACACTGGCCTCGGTGGCCCCGCTAGTGCAGGCGCAGTTCCATCTCTCACTGGCAAATTACGTCTATGCCCTGGTGCTTGGCAACCTGTTGGGGGCCGTGTCGGCGATCCTGGGCAGCATGGGTGATCGCGTTGGGCGTGGCAACCTTATCGTCTATGGCCTGCTGGTAACAGGCATTGTCACGCTGGCACTGTCGCTGACAAATTCGTTATTGCCTTTCCTTATTTTATACTGGGTGCTTGGCTTCATTGAAGGCATCATCCTCACAGTCACACCGGCGCTGGTGCGCGACTTCTCGCCCCGCCTGGGCCGCGCGGCGGCGATGGGCTTCTGGACGGTCGGACCGGTTGGCGGCAGTGTGCTGGCAACCTTTGTGGCCAGCCAGACCTTGCCCGCCTACCACACCTGGCAGTCGCAGTATGTCATTGCCGGTATCGTCGGTCTGGTCATCTTCCTGGTCTGTCTCTTTGGCCTGCGCGAACTCTCGCCCGGCCTGCGCGATCAGATCATGAACACGCTACAAGAGAAGGCGCTGGTTGAGGCGCGTGCCAATAGCATCGATGTCGATAAGGTCGTGCAGCATCCCTGGCGGCAGATGCTGCGTCCGCGTCTGCTGATCAGTTCTTTTGGCATCAGTGTCTTCCTGCTCATTTACTATGCCGCCGTCGGCTTCTTCGTCATCTACCTGGCCACCATCTTCAAATTTCCGCTGGCGCAGGCCAATGGCATGGTGAGCATCTTCTGGGCCATTAACGTCCTCTCGGCCATCGTGGTCGGCTTCATTTCGGACGCGCTGCTGGTGCGTAAGCCGTTTATGGTCATCGGTGCGGTGGCTCTCATCATCGTGACTATCCTCTTCATTAGTCGTATCGGGCAACCCACGAGCGCCGGACTAATGACCCTATTGCTCTCGCTCATTGGCATCTGCCTCTCCATCTCCTATGTCACCTGGATGGCGGGCTACACAGAGACGGTAGAGGACTTCAATCCCGCCCTGGTGGCGACAGGCCTCTCCGTGTGGGGCTTCCTGTTGCGCATCATCGTGGTACTCTCGACACTTGCGCTACCCATCGTGGTCGGCAACGGTCAGGGTTGGGGTACCTGGTGGTGGGTCTGTATCGCTGGTCAGGTAGTCTTCCTGCCCACGATTCTAACCGAAACCGGTGAATGGAGTCCGGCCAAAGCCCGCGCCCGCCTCGCCGAGAGCATCCGCGCCGAAGGCCTGGAAGTGCAACCCAACGCCGACTGACGGACACAATTTAAGCAATTTTAAGAGGAACGCAACAAGGGACTCTACTATGGGCTAAGGGAAACCAGACCGACAATCTTTTATCGTTCTGGTCGGGTACCGTCGGGGCGTGATTCATCACGCCCTGAGCGCTGCAAGCGGCGCAGGCCCCATGTCGTAGGGGCGTGATTCATCACGCCCTGAGCGCGAAGCGGGGGGCGAGCAGGGCAGATAAAGAAATTTTCCCCTGCAAGCGGCATTGGCCCCATGTCGTAGGGGCG
>DAOTVZ010000147.1:0-15118 GCA_034436045.1 Ktedonobacteraceae bacterium
GATGCTGCCAACCGTTTCATGAGTGGCGAGCGGCCAGAGAGTGTGATACAGGGGAGAATGGTAAGCGGTTACTTCAAGGATGATTTAGTACGTTATAATACTATCACCAATGAGTTTGGGATGATGCGTGCAGATGGGTATATTCGGACATTCTATAGGCCTGTTAATGGCATAGAAGAATTCTGGAAGACGTTGATGCCTAATGGCGTGTTAGATATGAAGCCATAGTTGGTATCACGTTTGATGATGAGAAGCAAAATTACTTTTAATCTTGCTTCTCATTCTCTTTAAGAGGTAAGAGGGGTTTACCATGAAATACGGAGAGACCACACCGAAAGAAAACGAAATTATCCATGAGTTGCTTGCTCAACAGGGAATTACAACCTATAAGATTATTGTCGATGCTCCTGAAGGAAGCTTGCCAGAAGGCCCATTCCCCAATGACGTTTTTGCGATGTCAGGGTATATTGTGACTAAAACAAACATTTACTACTTCTGGTTAGGTTGGTATGATGGGCATTATACACTTGGTCAGGAAAAGGGTCTTTGGGAAGAAGTTACACTCGACGAGTTAAGCTCTGAAGAACGTGATGTAGTCCTAAAGGCCCGTCAGGAATTGCAAGAGCAAGAAAAATCATAATAGCAACCTGCGTTACAGTGCAGGCAGCATCGGCACGGCCAGAGGCTACACGGGCAGTACAATGATGTCTTGACGGGGCTGGACTACTATGTGAGCCGCTACTATGATCCCATCATTGGGCGGTTCTTATCGGCGGATGATGTCGAGGGCAACCTGCAAGGAGCCGATCCCTATGCCTACGTGGGCGGCAACCCGGAAACTGAGACCGACCCCACCGGGGAGTTCCGCTATGATCCGGCCACCGGTCAGGCTTCCTACCCCAGCATAGCGCCAAATGTATCCTCAGCGGTGTTCCAGTACAATGCCCCACCGCTTGCCCCAGTGTCTGTACCAGTGGTTCCTCCTGTGAAACCCAGGTCTCTTGTTTGCCCTTGCATCACTGCCGCTCCCCCTCCGATTGTGAACACTCTCAACAAAGTGTCAAATGCAGGTGCAGCCATAAAATTCGGCGCTCTCGCACCAAAACTTGTTATTGATGGCCTCATTCTGAGGAAAGGAGCGGCGACCCTTTCTGATGCGATGGGAGGCTTCTCCACTAAACTTCCGCTTGTCGATAATGAGACTTTCTGGGAGAAAATGGGCGTGCCAAATACCGCTCATGGTAGCATACAGGAACAACTGAGAAGAACCAGCGTTCCCGTTGAAGACGTCGCCGGGTTTCTAGGACATATAGCTAATCTTGGTGCTGCTATCTACGCGGTCGCAGATATAGGAAGTCAACTAACAAGCGGCCATCCTGATGTATTAGACTCACTGTCTGATATAGCCGCCTTGGGGTCTCTAGCAGCGTATTATACGGCTCAAGCACTCAAAGACAAATATCCAGTAGAGAATCTACTTCTCCTGTCTGATGGTCTTGCACTTGCATCTTTCGCATTTAGCGCGATAGATTTTGTAAAGCAGGCGACTAGTAATGAGGGAGACAATAATGGAGGAAATTCGAGAGGGTCTGGCGGGAGTGGAGGTGGCTTACCCCCTCTTCCACCTACAGTTCCTCCTCTTATTCCCCAACCGGCTTATCATCAGCCACCATCTCCGCCTGTTCTAGTTCCAGGGCTTAATATATAGTTATGTCGTTTGCCAGAATATTCTGGCAATTGTTCCCTCACCTGAAGATTCTATAGAGTAGAACCTTCAGGTGATGATAACAAAAAAGGTTATTCTCAGTTTATTATATTTTAATTATCTCTAATAAAAAATTGAGAAATGCCTCAAATCACCTTGAAAACGTTTTTTAAAAAAATCTCTTTAAGCATGCTAGATGAGGAAAAACCTGACAAGGAAGGCTACCTCAGCTTTCACAAATATCACGTTTCTATAGATTTCAGAATCTGCGAAGGAATTTTACTCTTAAAAAGAGATCACAGTATCTCGTTAATAATATTGAGGAGGATATATCCATGTTTTCATACTTCTTCTCTCTCGACCCTGCTATCACTTTTGGTTTGTTATTTCTGGCGGGCCTCTTGGTGTGGCTTATAGTCACTCTCATCAGGGTTCTTTTTGAAGTTTCCCACACGAGTTTGGAGAGGGCATCTGTTGCTGCTAGAGATACCAGAGGTATACGCCCTCTCATTGGTGCATTGATTCTGGTTGACGTGATCAGTCTGATACCAGGTGGCCCCTTATACGCTCAATTTTCAGTACGAATCATCATTATTGCTGTAGCATCAGTCAATGCCTTCTTCTTGCTTATTATTGGTTTTAGAATAGCTCATGTGCTGCTGAGTAAGCGAAGAGTAAGGGAACTCACGCAGCATGGTTCACAGGAGGAGAATCGCTACTAAAAAGTCCTATATTAATATCGTCTCTTTGAGCAGGGAGAATGTTTTGCGTTCAATACATTAATAAACAGATGTTTGACAATCCAGGACAGTAGAAATGTATCTGGATCGTGTCAAAAAGCGACTTGACGAACTACACACACTTCCTCCCGTCGAACTGAAACCATGCACGGAGGAAGAGATTGTGGAACTGGAGCAGCGTCTCGGTGTGAAGTTGCCACAAGCTTACAGAGAATATCTGCTCTGGATGGGTCATGGTGGAGGCAGCTTCACCGTTGGCACTGAGTGCTTGTATGAAGATCTGCCCCAAATCCAACACTGGGCCAGGGAACTGTTGGAAGAAGATCAGTTTCCGCTGAAGCTACCAGAGGATGCCTTCGTGTTTGAAATGCATCAGGGCTATACCTTCAACTTCTTCCGCCTCTCCGAGGGCGACGACCCGCCTGTCTACACCTATGAGGAAGACAGTGGGCAAACCTCCTTTACCGAGGTCTATCCCCGCTATAGTGACGCGATGATGGCCTGGATTGAAAATCATGCCAAGATTATCGCTTATCTTGCTGAGGGTTGGGAACAGGGAGATCGCCCTGCTGTACCTACAACACAAAGAAGCGTCGAATACTACCTGGAGGGATTACAAGAGCGGTATCGCAACGAGTAGTGGACATTGCCTCGTAGACGACAAGGAGGGAGAAAGGTCTATCGATGTGATACCCCGCTCATAAGGGGTGAAGATCTCGTGGTAGGGTGCTGTTCTAGCTATGACGCTGGAAGAGCCACGCTGCCACGACATTTTCTTCTCCCGCCTGGGTGGCCTGCTCATCGGCTCCGACACCTTGCCACCGTTGGTGCCCGCCATCAGTCCCACGGCGGGCAGTACCCAGATGTTGGGCAACCAGCTCTATGGGCCGTATGGCAACCTGCGTTACAGTGCAGGCAGCATCGGCACGGCAAAGGGGTTCACGGGGCAATACAACGATGCCTTGACGGGGCTGGACTACTATGTGAGCCGCTCCTACGATCCTATCATTGGGCGTTTCTTATCGGCGGATGATGTGGAAGGCAATCTGCAAGGAGCGGACCCTTACGCTTATGTGAGCGGCAACCCGGAGACCGATACCGACCCCACCGGGGAGTTTCTTTACGACCCCTACACTGGCCAGGGAGCTTATACCAGCCCCACACCAGGGGTGGCACCTGTGATTTTCCAATACACGGTTCCTCATAGGTACGCGCCACCTGTACAGGCCCATCTTAAACTGCCAACATTGACTAAAGTGCCGACGGCAACACGCAATACCAATAACAACACGCTAGACCCTGGGCCATGTGCTTATCTCGGTTGTAAGGCGGGGGCCTTAGTTCAGACGACAGAGACTCGTTGGGTACCACAGACCATCACCGTCACCCACTGGCACACAGTTTGCATCTTCATCTGTATGACAATGCCCTATACAACCTCTGTCACAGTATGGAGGCCAGTACAGGTACATGGGGTAGCACCCGTAACGCTCTGTCCTCTTCCCTACGACTGCTCCGATGATAATGGCTCAGGTAACAGGAACAACCGACAGCGTGAGGGGGTACTGACAAGTAGTGATGAAGGCGGAAGTAATGGAGCAGATGAAACATCTGGCCCTGTCAACAGTCATGGAGTACCATATCCAGTTATCATAGACCCCCGCACAGGAGAACCTGTGCCATTTCCCGATGGAGCAACCGAACGAATACCACGTGGAGATAGGGTTCCTTGGAACGGAACCCTGAGAAGGCAATTTATAAAGGCTTGGGAAGAAGCGGGTTATGAAGCACTGAATTGGGCTGATTATGAGATTCATCATATTCTTCCCAGAGAATTTGGTGGTACGAACGACTTCTGGAATCTCGTTCCTGTAGAGTCAAACTACCATCGGCAAGTTATCAGTCCGTGGTGGGCTGGTTTTAAACCCTAAATCCCATCATCTTGTACAAGTCAGTCTTGTTTACAAGAGCATTAGCTCTTCTCTATAGCTCTTGTAAACAAGGCTTCACCAATATGCTATAGTGGTACAAAGTATCTTGATCTACAAAATTGGGAAGGAGAACGGAATGGAGTTGCTACAGTTTGCATTACATGAAATATTACGAGCAAGTGCGTTACGCCATCTTGCGGACGTAATAGAAAAGAAGGCGTTGCCCTCTATCAGGTTGCGAGCGAAGAGAGTGGATGAAAGTCTACTCAAACCAGGCGAGACAAAGTTTGGAGGCACACCGGATCTTCCGCAAGGAGTTTCGTGGCCGGTCTCTGATGGCATACCGCTTCCATTTATTGCGCAAATAAATCTCTCTACTGTTGCTCCTTATGATATGAAGCAAGTTCTGCCACAGAATGGACATCTGTATTTTTTCCTGGATGTTGACGCTTATTTTGATAAGCTTAGCTCAGGAAAAACATATCAGAATACATACTACGTCTTCTATCATTCAGATTCATTGCAATATCTGCATCGCTCAACCTTTCCTGCTCAGCTTCAAAGAAGATATCACTCATGTGAAGTTCTCTGCACTACTGAAATGACGCTTCCCGATTACAGCAGGTTTGACCCAACGACGTTTGAACGCTGCGGCTTCACAGCACCTCTTTCCGAAGAAGAAGAAGAGGCATATGATATTATAAAAGCTCAACTTTCCTGGACGGCAGCATTAAAATATCATCTTCCTCTTCATCGGCTGCTTGGGCATCCTGATAACGTTCAATGGGATATGTACTCAGAACTAGGAGGAACGCCAGAGGATTGGACACTCCTTCTTCAAATAGACTCTGATGATGCTCCAGATATGGAATGGGGAGATACAGGCCGCATCTACTTTTGGATTGCAACGAAGGATTTACTACGGCACGATTTTACTCATATACAGTTCATCCTACAAAGTTAAGATAACGTGAGTTCTGTTTAAGACAAACCGATCAAGTCGCTAAGAGGGCGTGTTCATCGAGATGCAAATCTGGCTTTTTGTCTTGATGGCTGTAGGCAATAAGCTCAGCGATCAAATGACGACAATTGATGGGGCTGCGGCGACGGGTACAGCCCCATTAACTGGTGAAAAAGGAGGAGGGCCTGAAGAAACCAGGCGTTCGTTGGCATGCTTTGAGTATGCAAACAAATAAAGAACCGAGGAAGAGAAGGTGCAACAAGGGAAGGTGACGTAAGTATAATATACTATATAAGTATATTATTGTCAGCTTAATTTTTTCAAGAGCATCATAACACATGCACTGGTTACGTGACGGGCCGTGCCTCATAGTAGCTAATATAGGGCAGACGGCGCACGAAGGCGCTGAGGTAGTTAGGGTCGCCGGGTCGGATAGTGACAACGCCGAAGTAGCACATGTTCTCTTCGGGGAATGGGTCGTAATCGTCGTCGTTCTGTTCTCCCCCCGGCCCAGGGATCGGCTCGCGCACGGTGATCTCGCGTTGCAGCAATTTTCTGAGCTGAGCGATGGCCTGTGGGTCGCCTTCATCATCAATCGTGCCGTCGCTATGCAGCCAGGCTACCAGTCGCCCGCTCTTGAGGTCGTGAATGGCGTACATTGCCGGTATCTCCTGCTCTCGTCCCTGGACGAAATTGAACTGTTCATTGTTCATCACATTTACCTCTATTTTCTCACGTTTGCACCTGACATGGCTTAGCGCATCTCTTTCTCACGTTCCTCGCGCTGCTCCTCGGCCTCAACTTTTTTGATTTCTTTGTCTATTTTCTTACCAATATTCTGGCCTTCGGGGTCTTTAGCGGGGTTCCAGAGCGGATAGGGGATGCCTGCGAGCCGGTTGATGGTGAATGCCTGGCAGGTGAGCAGCAGAACGGCCAGCATCAGCAGCGCCAGTTGCCAGGGTTTGGTCAGCAGACCCAGCGAGATGATCAGCGTGGTCGCGCCCGCCGGTGGGTGGGGCGATTTGAAGAACACCATTAGTCCGGCGGTCAGGCCGAGCGAGAGCGCGGCTGCGATGACGCGCGGCCAGGTGACACCGACTGAGAGTGCCGGCCCGGCATTTGTTAGACCGGTCAGCATCAGGCTCAGGTAGCCCGCGCAGACGCCGATGAAGTGGCCAATGATGGTGTTGCGTGGCGAAGCGGCGGGTGCGGTTGGCGTATAGAAGAACAGGAAGGCGGTCGGGCCGAGAGAAGGGAAGATAAACGGCGAGTGCGTCACCAGAGCCAGAATCGACATCAGGCCGATGCTGATGCAGCCGTTGATGAAGCCAAAGATGGAGAGGACGGTGATGCGCGAATAATGTTCCATCAGCCAGGGCAGACGCAGGCGCATGAAGAGGCCGCGCAGAATGTCGGACATTTCACCGCCGATGGGGTGTGCCTCATCAATTCGATAACGTGGTCTCGGTACGTCTGCGTAGGCCGAGAAGATGGTTTGTGAGGGCCGTGTGGGAGACCTGGAGCCGTCCTGGTTTTGTGGTTGTTCTTCGTCCATAATATATTCTCTCTTGCCTCTGTGTTCTTGCAGAGCCTCTCAAATTCTGTAAAAACAGGATTATAGTGTTTCTAAAGAATTGTTGGTCATGTTATGATTCCTCAATGCGGCGGCGCGGCCAGAAGAAGACCACCAGTGCCAGCACGAAGCCAACCGCGCTGGCCAGCACCAGCCAGCCCAGCGTGCCCGGACGCCCGGAAAGTAGTTCGTACAGAGCGGTGGTGACGAGCCAGAGTTGGGCAATTACGATGATAGCTAGAATGAAGACCTGGCCCTGCACGATAGCAATGCGTCCCTCCAACCCCAGATAGTTTGGGCCGGGACGTGGGCCATGCGGCCCCACCGGTGGGCGTTCAACTGGCGGGTCATCCGGGTTCGCTTTGCGCCGGTAGGGGTGTTGTCCATTAGCAGCATGAATACTCATCGCAGAATCTCCTTTACCGCGTAGATGGTATCGCCCTCCTGCGCCAGTTGAATGAGCGGTAGCGGGCGCGTCGGCGGGCCGGCGATCACATCGCCGCTGCTGGCATCGAACAGGCCATCGTGGCAGGGACAATGCAACTGCCCATCAGTATACAGCACGGCGCAGGAAAGGTGGGTGCAGACATCGCTATAGGCCACCAGCCCGTGACCGGGGAGATTGATGAGGATACCCTGTGAGTATTGATCGGGGAAATTAAAGACCTTCCACTCGTTCTCGCCCAGTTCACCAACTTTGGCAATGGGCACAGCATGCACGTTTTGTCCCTTTGGCAGACTACCGATTACTGCCAGCGCGCCTGTCGCTAGCAGTAGCGCACCGGAACCGGCCAGCAGGAAGCGCAACGTATCGCGGCGTGTGACAATCTCGTCCTCGTCCCAGGGGTAGGGAAACTCCTTGCGCCACTCATCCTGATAGACATCGCTGCTCATGCGCTGCGTATCAACAACCTGCTGGCTTTCCTGAAGCTCTTGTTTGTCAGGATTGAGATTCTGTACCATGATGCTCTTCCCCTCTCTATACAGTACGTTGTGGTGTGGGCATTGGCTCCGGTTGGCGCGGTGTCCAGGGCTGTGGTGGCGCGGCGCGTTGTGGGATGCCTGCCGTCTCCGCATCAACCCAGGATTCAGCGTTGCGATCAGTTGTTGGTTCCGGCACATTGGTCCCTTTGCCCAGCGTGACCGCGTCTACCAGAGCCAGCAGGTCAAGTTCCTCATCCTGTTCGCGCATAATCACGTAGTTGCGCGTCTGCACGCGCTGACGCCCGAAATAGAAGATATTGACCGGTTTCGCGCCCTGTTTGCCGCGTCCCGCCAGCAGCCATTCCTCGTAGGTGCCGTAGAAGATGGCCTGCGTCGGGCAGACCGTCGCGCACATCGGCCCCTTACCCTGGCTCGTGCGGTCATAGCACAGGTTGCACTTCTGCATGTAGTGGCCGTTCATATGGAACTTGGGCACACCAAAGGGGCAGGCGAAGCCGCAGTTCTCGCAGTAGATGCAGCGCGTCTCATCGGCACTCTGCACCACGCCATCGGGACTGACCAGGATGGCTTGCGCGGGACAGACCTGCGCGCAGGGGGCCAGTGGGTTCTCGCAGTGCATGCACAGCGTCGGTGAGGTGGCAACGGTATTGTGGCGTTCGACATAATCGATGTAGATCATGCTCTGGCCTTTATGCGAATCGCACTCGCGGCAGGCGGCTACGCAGGAGCGGCAGCCGATGCAGCGCGAGGGATCGAGAAAGATGCGTTTAACCAGGTCAGCCATCGTTTCCCCCCTTTAATGCATTCTTGGTACAGCTTTTGCCTGTGCTGACGGCAATTCATGGCGACGCTGGCTGGCAGCGCGCAATTCCTCCAGGTCAATATCCTTCGCCCACTCTGGCAAGGCGCTGGCTTTGACAGCAGCGGCGGCACAGACCTTGTATTCCGGGATTTTGAAACCCGGCTCCAACACCGGATTGGTCAATTGATTGGCCGCCTGCGTATGGCCGTAGTGATACGGGATGAAGAGCGTGTCGGGCCGAATGGAGCGCACTACCAGCGCGGGGGCCGTCATCTCGCCCCGCCGTGTGCGCACCGTCACCCAGTCGCCATCCTGAATGCCTAGCCGCTCCGCCGTCTGCTGATGTATCTCCACCCAGGGGTAGGGGGCCATCTCCTTCAAGAACGGCACGCGCCGCGTCTGGTTGCCCGACAGGTAGTGATAGACGACGCGCCCCGTAGTCAGCACCAGTGGGTACTCCTCATCCGGCTCTTCGGCAGGCGGAATATAGGCGATGGGATGGAAGCGTGCCTTGCCATCGGGGAAACCGAAGCGTTTCTCGTAGAGGCGCGGCGTGCCGGGATGATCCTCGCTGGGGCAGGGCCAGAAGACGCCGTTCTGCTCCTCAATCTTTTCATAGGTGATGCCCCAATAATCAGCTTTCGCTCCTTTCGTGCAGAGCCGCAGTTCGTTGAAGATGTCGCGCGGAGAATGGAAATCGAAGTATTGTCCTTTGCCCAGGCGACGCGCCAGTTCGCAGATAATCTCCCAGTCGCGCCGCGCCTCGCCAGGGGGATCAACAGCCTTGTTATATTTGATAACGCGGCCCTCTAGCGAGGTTACAGTGCCTTCGTCCTCGGCCCATACACTGCCGGGGAGAACAATATCGGCCAGTTCCGCCGTCTCGGAGAGGAAGAAATCAGTCACGACGAAGAGATCCAGGCTGCGCAGCGCGCGTTCGACCGTGTGTTGGTCGGGTAGCGACACCATTGGATTGGAGCAGATCATGAAGCAGGCGCGAATCTCCTTACGCAGCATGGCCGGGATCATCAACGTGGCGGGATAACCGGCGTGTGGCAGATCCTTCTCGTCGATACCCCATACCTTACAGATGTACGCACGATCCTCCGGGTCTTCAATCTCGCGGCAACCGGGAAGTTGTGAAGCTTTCTGGCCCATCTCACGCCCGCCCTGACCGTTGCCCTGACCGGTCAGCGTGCCATAGCCCGCACCAGGGCGACCGAAGTTGCCGGTGGCCAGCGCCAGGTTGGCAGCAGCGACACCGTTATCCACGCCCTTGCTCTGATGCTCCAGGCCGCGTGCCGTGTAGATCAGCGCCGCGTTGGCTTGCCCATACATCCGCGCTGCCTCAATAATGGCTTCGGGGCGCAGACCGCAGACCTTTGCCACGCGCTCCGGTGGGTACTGTTCTGCCATCGCCTTCGTCTCCTCCCAGCCCACCGTGCGCTCACGGATAAATTCTTCATCAACCATGCCTTCTTTGATAATGACATAGAGCATACCGTTGAGCAGCGCGGAGTCCGTGCCGGAACGTAGTGGCAGGTAGACATCCGCCGTGCGCGCGATAGGCGTCTGGCGCGGGTCGGCCACGATCAGCTTGCAACCGCGATCTCGCGCCTGCCACAGATAGCTGGTGACGATGGGGAAACATTCGCCGACGTTGGCTCCGATGACGAAGATGCAGTCCGCATGTAGCATATCGCTGATAGGGTTAGCGGCGCGGTCGATGCCCAGCGAACGCTCGTTTGCGCCCGTTGCCGAAGACATACACAGACGCCCGTTATAGTCGGTGTGACGTGTCCCCAACGCGACGCGCGCGAACTTACCCATCAGGTAGCATTTTTCGTTCGTCATCGACGATCCGCTATAAGTTGCGACGGCATCTTTGCCATATTCAGCCTGAATAGCCTGAAACTTGCTGACAATCGTGTCCAGCACTTCGTCCCAGGTAGCGCGCTCCAGCGGACTCTCTTTACCATGACGGCGCATGAGGGGATAGGTCAGGCGATCAGGATGGTTCACAGTTTGATAGGCCGTACTACCCTTTGGGCAGAGCATGCCGTGATTGAGTGGAAAGTCGGCGCGCGGCTCAACTCCTACTACCTTACCGTCGGCGACCTTTAAGTACATGCCACACTGCACGCCGCAATAGCAGCAGTGTGTCGGCACGTAACGGTCTATCTCCTGATCTGATCGCCAGGGTGTGGGTGGGTTCTTGCCTGGATGATAGTCATATGTCTCCCTGAGACGCTGAAAGCGCCGGAAAATACCTTTATCAACGCTCATGATGAGTCTCCCTGCTATATTGGGAAAGCATTTTATATGATAAGAAACATTACAGGAACTGGTTGCCACCTCGTCCTAATGCCGTGAGATTGGCCTGAGCGCGCAGGATACGTTTGCAGGAAGGGCAGAGGTCCTGCCACCATAACTTACCCGTCACCTGATCCTCGATGGGATTGCTTTTAACCGGCGGCTCGCCTGGCTGCACACCGGGTTGTGCGACAGGTGTATCGCTGATGGTATAGTCTTCGCCTACTTCATAGAGTGTGTGTTTCAGGTCCTGAATGAAACGTGCTGGAGCGAACTCCTCGCCGCAGCGCGCACATTTCTGCCGGGGCGTCTGCTCACCGGTGTGCCAGTAGAGTTCGATGCCCACGGTGGCAGGACGCTCGATCAGGTGAAAGAATTTGCCGAAGGGCAGCGAAATGAGCCAGAGAACGACGACAGCTTCGTGTACCAGCGAGATGAACCAGTAATACTCACCGCCCAGCCACGAGCTATCAGCAGTCAGGGCCAGGCCGGTGATAGCGATAGAGAGTAGCAGGGCCAGCGGAATGATGTCGAAACCGAAACGCTGAATAGAGATCAGGGCCAGGTCATGGAAGCGGCGATGGAAGGCCAGCACCAGTCCGATCAACAGCAGCGCGGCGGTGAAGTCCAGAGCGTGAATGACGACGAAGGCGAAGATGGTGTTGGTGGCGAAGACGAAGAGCGGGAAGCCAAAGAACCAGATGCGGTACAGGCCGTCGGGCGTTTGCGTAAAGCGTAGCCAGCCGAAGGTCAGCGGGAAGGTAATCAGGCACGAGAGCAGCACACCCCAGAAGATGCACTGGTGCGTCAGCCAGCGGTAGAGGCCGCGTTTGCGAATAAAGCTTTGCGCGAAGAGGTCACCAATGGCGGCGGGAATTAAGGCGGTGTAGCGGCGGAAATTGGTGTAAGAGAGGAAGAGCTGCCAGCTTCGCAGCCAGTAGCGTCCGGTTGGCGGGCGCGAGAGCCAGAAGGTATACTTGTAGGTGACGGCAGCCGTGACGAAAATAGTGCCGACGGCATAGCCGATGAGGGCCGCGTCAAACCAGTGAAAGCCGCGCGAGCCGAGCGCGATAAGCAAGATCAACAAAATAGCTGCCAGCACGCCCGCCAGCAGCGAACGCACCCGTAGACCGCTCAGGCGACTGGTATGTCGCTCCGCCGTAATGCGCTGTGTGGATGAAACAGGTTGCTCCACTTCTCACTCTTCCTTCCTGGGACGCTGACATATTAGTCAGGTAAACATCGTGACACACCGTCGTTAAGGAACTTGAACTCTATCGTTCTACGAGCGATCAGCAAAAATATCGTAGCACAGGAATAAGTGTAGCGCAACGTCAACAATAAGGCAGTGATAAAAGTCGCTGTATAGTGGGGTGTGAGATGGTAAAATGAGCAGATGGCAAAATATAGATAGCGGCAAGGGACAAGGAAAAACGGGATGCGATGGCGCATTCCAAGCCGCCAGCAAGGGGCGGCCTTGTCCCTACCCTGTACAAGCATGGGTGGCTTTGGGTACGTTATTGGAGCAGGTCGCGGAGCACGACGGCGTTGTTATGTTCAGTGTCGTGGGCGGAGAACAGTAAAGTAACAGGCCTCTGTTGGGCCATCTCGCGCAGCTTGCTGAGTGCCTGCTGCACCTCTGTTCTCTGGAGTTCGGTCTCGTAGCGGCGGCGAAACTCGGCGAACTTCTGCGGGTCATGCCCGAACCACTTCCGTAGTTCGTGACTTGGTGCCACCTCTTTAAGCCAGAGATCGATATGCGCCCTCTCTTTCGAGAGGCCACGGGGCCAGAGCCGTTCCACCAGCACACGCTGCCCATCCTCCGGCGCAGCTTCCTCGTACACGCGCTTGAGCGCAATATGCGATGTGTTCTGTGTCATAGGCTATCCCTTCTTTCTCTTCATATCATATAGTAATGTAAAAAGGAAGAGTAAAAGCAAGACACGAGAAAAACGGCAAAAGCTTGCATTTCTGCTGCTTTCCCGTGTCTTGCTTGAAAGATATTTATCTTACACCCAAAATGATCTCGACGGTCAACTGATCCAGTTTCTCGTAGCGGTAGCCACGTTGCGCCAGTTTATCGACATCGAACGTGGTGGCCTTCAGTTTCTGTACCGTCTCCTTGCTATAGCCGCTCAGCAGGCCGCCGTAGGTCTGGTCACCTCCGTTGAGTTCTTGCAGAAGGGCCTGGATTTCGGGGTCGGCATTGAAGCGCTGGATTTTGGCCTTGAGCATATTGTAGGTGCGCATGCAGCCCAGGGCGAAGTCCCATACGCCCTGCTCGTCCTCGGTACGGTAGGCGTGCGCGTCGAAGTGGCGTGGCCCGTCGTAGCCCTTCTCCTCCAGCAGTTTAACCAGGAAGAACATCGACTTGATATTCTCGCTGCCGAAGCGGAAATCCTGGTCGTAGCGTGGCCCTTTCTGATCGTTGAGGTCGATATGGAAAAGTTTGCCAGCTTCAAGCGCCTGTGCCACACCATGCACGAAATTCAGGCCGGACATATGCTCGTGCGCAACCTCCGGGTTGACACCGACCATTTCGGGGTGGTCGAGCGTGTAGATAAAAGCCAGCATATGGCCGATAGTGGGGAAGTAGGTGTCAGAGCGCGGCTCGTTGGGTTTGGGTTCCAGTGCGAAGCGCATGTTGTAGCCCTGATCGATGACGTACTGACACAGGAAGTTGATGGCATCGCGCATACGCTTTACCGCTGTCACGGGGTCTTTGCTGGCCTCAGCATCGACACCTTCGCGTCCACCCCAGAAGACGTAAGTCTTTGCCCCCACCTCGGCTCCCAGGTCGATGGCGCTCATTGTCTTCTGCAAAGCGAAGGCGCGCACGGCGGGATCAACAGCGGTGAACGCGCCATCTTTGAAGATGGGATGGAAGAAGAGGTTGGTAGTTGCCATCGGCACGACCATGCCGTAGTCAGAAAGCGCCTTTTTGAAGTCGCTGACGATGCGGTCGCGCTGCGCTGGCGTGGAACCAAACGGCACAAGATCATTATCGTGGAAATTGATGCCCCAGGCCCCTAACTCTGAGAGCTTTTGCACGCTGCGAATAGGATCAAGTTCGGGCCGCACGAAATCACCGAAAGGATCACGTCCTCGATTGCCCACCGTCCAGAGACCAAAACTAAACTTATCGGCTTTGGTAGGAGTGTACTGGTCGCTACTGCTTTCACGCGCAACCTGTGGTGGTAAAGCTGTCATAGCTGCTTCTCCTTCTAAAAAATAGTGTTGCCGTTGCAGGGAAAATACCCCTCTCCTTTAACTGTATCACAAAAGGGGAGATGGGTACCTTGCGGGCTTACGGCTGTTCCGCCAACACCCGCTCCGTCACCTGCTTTAGCACGTTGTATGGTTGTGCGCCGACGACCAGATATTTCTCGGCGAAGATCAGCGCAGGGACGCCTTCCAGGCCATACTCCTGCGCTAGCCGGATGTCTTGCTCGACGGCCTGCTCGTATTGTGGCAGGCTGAGCGCCGCTTCAAGCTCATCTGCGGATAACCCGACCTGGGTTGCCAGTTCTTTGAGCGTTGTCAGATCGTCAATGGTGCGTGCCTGTTGCCAGTAGGCGCTCATGACCGCGCGGTGGAACTCGGCTCCCTTGCCATGTGCCTCGGCAAATTTCTCCGCGATCAGGGCGGGGTGGCTATCAGTTTCAAGAGGGCCAGGGTGCATCTCTATGCCATACTGCTCGTGTGCCTGACGCGCCAAGCGCGGGCGTGATGCCTCGATGCGTGCCCGATATTCCGGGGGGAGCGGTGGCGAACCGGGCGGGCGTAGTTGAAATGAATGCCATTGTAATGTAACGTCGTAGTGTTGTTGAAGCTGATCCAAACTGGATGCTACTAAGAAGCAGAAGGGTCAAACAAAATCTGACCAGACATCAATGTGGACCGCCATAGTGGTATCCTTTCCTCGTGTCAGACTAATCTCCAACAATAGCCCGATCTAAAGTGCGTGGCGATGACTCCAAAAAGTGATCCCACGCGCTGGTTTGCCAGTCATCAACCTGATCTGGCTGTTTCATCCATCTGGGCAGGTTGAGCAGCAGACGCCGCGCCAGCCCCTCAACGAAAGGTTCGTACATGCCGCGCAACTGCGCCAGGCGTTTCTCTGTGGCCTCGCCATCCTTGAGCATCAG
>DAOTVZ010000148.1:0-4267 GCA_034436045.1 Ktedonobacteraceae bacterium
TAACGTTGAGGCGATTGAAGCGCGTCGCTAGAGGTTTACCCTGTTCGCGCTTGACCCACAGCCAGACCTGATTTTCCCGTGCCTTATCAACATGAATGGTGATATGCTCGCGCGAATATCTGGTGAGTTCGCGGTCGAGGCGGCGAATGACATTATCGGCAGGAATCATACCTTTCGCGTCAGGCGAGCATTCATAAATATCGACACCTTCTTTCACGGCGATAGGGCGAAAGCAATAGGTATGTCCATCCACCTCGATGGGAAGCATTTCGCCTGTCGGGTGATCCCACCCTAGCGTATCCCTAAACAATGTCTCAAAATCGCACGCCCGTAAAGCACGTTGAATTTCCTGTTGACTGATGTTCATACGCCCACTGTCCTTTTATTATGTACTATAAACTCCACGCTATCATAAAGGATAGTTGGACGTTTGTAAAGCCACAGTTTGTTGATAGATAGGGTGCGGTTATCACGTTAATGATGCGAACAGACCAAGCGAACAGAGGAGGCGCGGCTCGCCGGGTTCGCGTGGTTCCTGGATGTGGCAAAGCCGCGCCTCCTCATGCAGACGCAAGACCAGCTTGACAAAATCTTCATCCGAGGCACCGCTGCGCAACTGGCGATTAAGCGTGATCTTGGCCGACTCTTGCAGCGGATAACGATAGACCTCGTTGATGAGCTGCTCCAGTTGCATGTGAGCGCGTTCCAGTTCAGGATCTGACAGGAATGAGAGTTGCTGATAGCCGGGGCCGGTCAGCCGGTCATAATAGGTTTTGAGCCGGTCATAGGTTCGGCGACGCGCGCCCGATGGCCCACCAAGCCGACCAGTGGCTCCTACACTCTCCTCGACAATGATCTTATCAATCCCCTGGCGCACCAGTCCATGCTGCTCCGGTGGGCGTGGTAAAGCAGGCGTATCGAGCGTACAGGCAGCCGCTCTAAGAATGGCTAGCTGCGATTGCGTCACCTGTTCTCCCTTGCGATTGACCCAGGTCAAAGCATCGTTGCCCTCGCCAGTGCGTATATAGACCAGCACGCCCTCCGGGGCAGTGGCAGTGCCTTCGTAGGCACGGGTCGAGAAAACCACATCAGGTAATTTTTCTATAATGCTCTTGAGCTTGGGGTTGGCGTCGGTTGCGTTCTTCCATATCTGATAAGCCTGTGAAGCCAGGTCTACTTCGTTATCATCCTCACTATCGAGAATACCAGCCTTCTCGTTGTATAGATCAAGCAGTAATGCGCCATCGCTCTCCTCCTCGAAGAAAGCTTCATCGCTACCCACTACCTCAGCATTCTCACGCAGACGCTGCTGTACACGCTCACGCAAGTGGATGAGACGTTCAACGCCATCAGCGGGTAAGAACGAATAGCAGAGAATATTTTCGGCCTGCTGCCCGATGCGATCCACACGTCCGGCGCGTTGAATGAGGCGGATAATCGCCCAGGGCAGATCAAAGTTGACCACGATAGCAGCATCTTGTAGATTCTGGCCCTCGCTGAGTACATCGGTGGCAACCAGAATACGTAGCTCCCGCTCCGGTGTGATCTGCTTGCGTTTATTATTACTCACTGGACTGAAACGCCATGCTTGCTCGGTCGGATCTGCCGATGCACCTGTAATGCCCTCAATAGCGGTTAGACCGCGAGCTTTGAGTTGTGTTGTCAGGTAGTGGACGGTGTCTGCAAACTGTGAGAAGACCAGTACCTTTTCATTGGGATGTTGCCGTGTGAGCAGATCAATGAGCGCGTTCAGTTTGGCATCGCGTGTACTATCCCACGTGCCGCAGCGTTCCAGCACGCGCAGCAGGTTACGGGCATCCTCGCGCAGATGTCGCTTGAGGTTGGCGTTGAAGAAGCGAGGGCTGAGCCACTTGAAACGACGGCGATACTGTTTCGCGTAAATATCATATACAGCAGCAGCGCGGCGACGGTAGTCTGCCTCGCTGGGCAATCGTGTGCTGATTGTTGAGGTTGTTGTCGCTTGAGATTCGGCATCAGCAATTGTCTCAACAACGGTAATAGCCTCAGCGCTGGCATCATCCTCGTCCTGTTCCTGCGCATCAGTATCCGGCAGCACGATCTCGTTATCCTCGTCATTGCTGCGCGTATCGAGCATCTCAACATCCTGTGTGCCAAGTGGAATATCCAATCCTTGCTCAATAGCATAGAGATAGATATAGTTGCGTAGAATGTGGCGTTCGAGCGACTGGATGAAGGCAGGCCCCCCACTCTCCAGGCGCTTGAAGAGGTTAGTACGGCTGAAGCCCATCAAGCGTTTGCCGCCACGCGAGAGCCGACTCAGAATGGCCTTTTCGCTCTCGGTCGCCTTGACTTTAGGTAGGATATATTCGGCCATACCATAGCGTGGCAGGTGCAGGCCGTTGATCGCTTCTACTACCTCTGGCGAGTAGAGCACGGCATAGGGGTCGGCGGGATTCTGCTCATCAATGACAAACTGAACCGTGCGGGGTATACGCTCTGGAAAATAGGAGCGCGTCCCGTTGGCGAACTCCAGATATTTGCGCCCCGTCTCTGCGTCCGTGCGAGCATAATTTTCTTGAATAAAACTGCGTGTGCGTCGCACCAGGTAATAGCGCATAAGGTCACGCCAGTCGTCAGCGTAGGGACTATGCTCGAAGGCCGTTAGCGAGCGCACAGGGCACTGGAAGGTCACGTTGAATCTGGCTTCACCCATTTCGCTCAGAAGACGCTCTGGGCGAATACCCATGTCCTTGCTATCCTCATCGTTTAGAAAGAGACGCAGTTGTGAGGACATATCCAGGTAGGTCTTATTATAAGGAGTTGCAGTGAGCAGGATAGCCTTGCTCTCGTTTTTCTCGATATAGTCTTTAATGGCGCGAAAGCGTTTGCCCTCACGGTTGCGCAGATTATGGCTTTCATCGATGACTACCAGTCGAAAGCGGCGCAGGTCGGGCAACACCTCGATGACGCGGCTGATGGAAAGCACCTCTGCTACCAGACCGTACTCGGTCACGTAATCACGCCACATCTTGACCAGATTTTTGGAGCAGATAATCAGTGTTTCTGTGCCATAATCTTCCTGCATCAAGCGGGCCAGGCAGGTTGCCATCAGCGTCTTGCCCAGGCCCACCACGTCTCCAATAATGACGCCACCACGCCGATTCAGATGATGTGCCGCGATCTTGACAGCGGCAACCTGGTAGTCGAAGAGTCGATTGCGGAAGAGGCGAGGTATATTAAACTCTAGCAGACCGGTGCGTGCATCCTCCGAGAGATGGTAGGCCATCTTGAGATAGATGTAATAAGGTGGCAGCGGCTCTTCACGTGCCCAGCTCTCGTCGATGATGTCTGCTAACTCCTGTGAAATATCCAGGCACCAGCGATCCTGCCACCGCTCATTAAACCACTGTTCCAGCTTCTGACAGGCGTCGGAGTCTACAACATCGATATTAAGTTCACCTTGCTGTTGCAAGCCCGCCAGTGTCAAATTGCTACTACCCATGTAGCCGATGATAGGTGTGACTGGATGTTCTGACTGATAGAGTAAATAGAGTTTGGCGTGCAGCTTGTGGCGCAGGAACAGTTTGACTACCAGACGACCGCTGCGCAACTGTGCGCTAAGACGGCGCAGGCCCTCTTGATCTTCATTGGTCGGCGCACCCACCAGTAATTGTTGACGGAACTCCTGCGCCATATGTTGTTTTAAGCGCACAATCGTTCCCTGATCCATGTGTTGCTCGCCACGCAGGCTAAAAAGTTTGCGCATCTCATCTTCTGGCTTATCCTGCATGCCAACCATGAGCCGACAGCGCCCTCGTTCATCTCCGCTCCACCGTTCCATCAGTGCCTCAATATGACGCCAACCGCGCAGATTAAAATAACCGACACAGAAATCGGCACGCTCAGAAATACGTAATGTGCTACATAGTGCATCTACAAGTTTATTATTGATATTATCGAAAATACGTGGCATGAAGCAGGTTCCTCCTGTCCTCCCAGAATGGCTACATCCGGTCTTCTTCAATACGAACAACTATCAATCAATTCTTTTTCACTACAACAAAACCGGCAACCATCCCTGCCTATTATACTAAGTGTGTCATTCAATCACAAGCGTGAAGGCACACTATTCTCATAGAGATGAATAAATGCCTGTAGCGCAACAGATTGACACCTCACCCGTTATCGTCTATGCTCTTTGCGAGGAAGCCTTATGATAGAAGTAGGAGAACAGTTTTGGGCACGATATTACGCACACAACCTGATACCTCGTGGGAAGATGCCA
>DAOTVZ010000149.1:0-31826 GCA_034436045.1 Ktedonobacteraceae bacterium
CGGCTCGTCGCATCCTGGGGCTGGAGTAGGTCCCAAGGGTTGGGCTGTTCGCCCATGAAAGCGGCACGCGAGCTGGGTTCAGAACGTCGTGAGACAGTTCGGTCTCTATCCGTCGTGGGCGCAGGAAGATTGAGGGATGTCATCTCCAGTACGAGAGGACCGAGATGGCTCGACCGCTAGTGTACCAGTTGGCTCGTCCGGGCCAGCGCTGGGTAGCCACGTCGAGAAAGGATAAGTGCTGACAGCATCTAAGCACGAAGCCGCTCCCAAGATGAATCTTCCCATCTCAGCACGAGATGAAGATCCCAGGGAGACGACCTGGTAGATAGACCGCAGGTGGACGCCTGGTAACAGGTGCAGCCAAGCGGCCCTAATGATCGAACGGCTTGTTTAAGCCATGTCTACTGCCTGTCTTGATAGCGGTAATATTGAGGAAAGACACAAAGGCGGTTGCTAGATACAAAAAGAGGGCAGCATACGAATGAACTATCGGTATGCTGCCCTTTTTTGTTCATGACGGCCTTCTATGATACGCTTGAAAAAGTCAGAAGCGAGACGGGCGCTACTCGACGCTGTTGGTACAATGCTGTACAATCTAAACGGCGATATATTCTATGTTTAGGAACGATGTGGAATCTGCGATGAGTGAGAATGAACCGATAAGAAGAACCCCAATTAGCGTCGTGCGCTTTGGCATGGGAAAAGAAATACAACTGTATCCGACGGAACTGGTGATAACGGCGCAGGAAGAAGATCAGGAGTTGCGTGTTCAACTGGACTGGATTAAACGCCTTATTCTCGTCCCCGGTGACCCGAATCCCGGCAAGCTGGTGTTAATGGCCGATATGGACGATGATACGAGGGTGATTCTGGTAGAGGGTATGAGCAATGTGCGTGATTTTCGTGCCATGTTGCCGCGCCTGTTGGAGTTAAAACCTGATCTGGAACTTGACCCACCCGATATGAGCGAGCAGTTGTGGCAGGCACTGAATACCCGCCGCGCCTGGATGCTGACCTGCTATGGCTCGTTTTTAATCATCTGCGTCTTACTCTATCTGTTCTATCTGGCGGTGTCCTATCTGGGCGCACATCACTAGAATGAAGGCGAAAGCTATGTTTCTAGCAGAGGGCATTACACGTATGCCTGACATGAGCGCAGATGAGCGCGTGCGCGTCTATCGACGCTCGTTGCAGATGGAGGGCGAGTTTGAGCAGATGGAGGTGGATAGTTATGTTGTGGTGACACAGTGTTTTGTTGCTGTACTGGATACATTGCTCTGTCCAGAAGATATGCAGGTTGTGATGCAGGATGTACAGGGTATGTTGCCTGGACGCCAATTGCTTGTCGTCAATAGTCACGCGGATTGGGATCATTGTTGGGGCAACGGCTATTTTAGTGGTACACGTGCGGTTCCGGTAATAGCTCAGGATTATGGTCTGACGCGGCAATACTCGGAGGAGGCGCTAACCGAGTTGCGTGTCTATCAGCAGCGCTATCCCCTTTTTAGAAATGTTGTGCTGGTCGCGCCGACGATTACGTTTGCACAACGACTAACACTGCATGGCGGCGATTTGAGCATCGAACTTTTTGCGGCTCCTGGCCATCAGCGTGACCATATTGCGGCCTGGATACCTGAACTACGCCTGTTGTTGGCCTTTGACGCCGTTGAGATGCCCGTACCGATTCTTGAGAATGCTGAGAGTGTGCCGCTGATGCAGCAGACGCTGGAACGCTTTCTGGCCCTGCATCCTCAGCGTGTTCTCTGCTCGCATGGCAAGACTACCGACATTGAGCAGGTAGAACGCAACCTGGAGTATCTACGTGAGATTGAGCGGCGCTGTCAGCGTTTTCTGGCCGCGTATCACCCCTCGGCGGCTGAGTTGGAGCTGCCCGCCGCGCTGATCGGTTATTCCTTTGAGGAAGTAATCGCGCAGCTCGCAGAGCCGGTTGATCATACTTTCTACTCCTGGGCGCATGACAACAATGTGCGCTGTGTGCTGCAATGGCTCATGAATCGTTCTTGAACGGTCTTTGTGCTGTATTTTCTGGTTCTCTCCGTTGACTGCGAGTGGTTCTTCTGTGCCTGTTGCGCGTTGTAATGAGGATGAGCAATGAGAAGAGCAGCAGCACAACTAGCCAGGGGAAGAGATTGGCTGGGCTAAGGCCACCGCTAGTGCCGGGATAGACGTAGACATCGTTGCTGGCGGCGTAGAGTTGAGTATAGTTGGTGGCCCCGATCACCATTGCATAGACGGGTGTGCCTTTGGGCATGCCACTGGCGATGGCGCGCCAGTCCTGACCGCCATCGTCGCTGCGAAAGGCACCAATTGAGGTGCCTGCGTAGACGGTGGCGGCGTTACTGCCACGAAAATCGATGAGCAATGTGTAGATGTTGAGGGCATAGAGGTTCTGGGTGCCTGTACTCCAGTGTGCGCCATCATCTTGCGAACGATAAAAGCCGTGATTGGTACCTACGTAGAGCAGGCCGGGTGCGCCGCCGCTGTCGGCTGCCGGTACGACGACGTTGACTGCGGTATGTGCTGGTATGCCTTCCATCGCTGGTTGCCATCCATGTCCCTGACTGTCCGCATAGTAGATAGTGTTTGAAACGACGGCCCAGAGTCGATGCTGCACCGGGTCATAGGCGATATTATTGATGGTTCCTTGCGGTAAGCCGTTGCTGATCTGCTGCCAGTGAAGGCCATTATCGCTACTCATCCAGATACCATGTTCCGCGCTACCCACATAGACAACTTGCGGATGATTACTGTCGAAGGCCAGCGAGGTGTAACTATCGGTAGGAAGCTGTGAACCGGCTGTGTTGACCTGTTGCCAGTGTTGTGCCTGGTCGGTGCTGACAAATAGTCCTCTGTCGGTAGCGGCGTAGAGCTTTATACCGTTGTCGTCGAAAGAGAGCGCATGAATAGCGATAGGGAGTGTCAGGCCGGTGTGGCGTGCGCGCCAGTCTGCGCCTGCGTCGGTTGAGACATAGACCCCGTTTTGCAGGTCGCCCGCATAGATTTGTTGCGGATTTTGTGGATTGACCTCAAGGGCGCGAATCTGTTGATGTTGCTGTAAGCCGGTTAATTGCCATGTGCCCGATCCAAGAACACCGGTGCCGGGGGCACAGGCAGAGAGTAGTAAGAACAGGACGAGGAAAATGCCTGTAAGGGAGAGCGTGTGGCACGATTTATACTTATGCATACTATGTGGGTGCTGGCAACAGGTTGGCGACTGACACATGAGTTCCTCTTTTTCTATCTATCAAATCAGATAAGCAATGAAATTTCTTCACCGAGTCCTTGCCGACGAGCAAGGTTATAGACGTGAGCGGCGGTGGCGATATCTTCGAGCGCAGTGCCCAGGCCCTTATAGATTGTGATGTCGGTGGGTGACGTGCGTTGTGGCCGTCTGTAATGAATGATACGGAATAGGTCGTGAATGCGTTGCCAATCGAGTAGGCCCTCGTTAATGGGAATGAGAAAATCACCGGCTTCAATCTGGGCCTGCTCGACGGAATCGGTAGAGATGATGCTGCTACGTTGGAGCGTGGTGAAGTCAAGTTCGCGGCGGTGTGCCCAGTTTGAGCCAATGGCATTGACATGGCAACCGGGTTTGAGCCATTCGCCGTGTAGCACGGGTTCGCTGGCGGTCGTTGCGGTGATAACGATGTCGGCAGGTTCGATGGCCTGACGTGGATGGTTGACAGGAATGACCTGTACGTTCAGCAACCGTTGCATTTCCTGGCAAAAGAGTTCGCGTTCGCGGGCGCGACGACTGTAGACATAGACGATGGTGATGGGGCGGACGGTGCAGACGCCCATAAGCTGTGTAACGGCTTGCGCGCCTGCACCGATCAAACCGACGATAGTGGCATCTTCGCGGGCCAGATATTTGGTAGCGACGGCGCTAGTGCCCCCGGTGCGCATGGAACCGATACGTTCGGCCTCGAGGATGGAGAGCAGTTGACCATTCTGGGAACTGAATAGCATGATAAGGTAACGTATACCTTCGCGTGAGGCGGTATACGTCTTGAAACCCATCACGCCAAAGGGCGCGGCAGCACCGGCGAGAAAAGTAAGTACGCCCTTTGGAATGGCAATACGGGTGCGTGGATGTTGAACAACGTCATTGCGTCCACTCTGTATACTCTGTGCTAAGGCGTTGAAAGCCTCTTCCAACACCGTAATGGTGTCACGCATGCTGAGCAATGAGCGCACATGCTTCTCGCGCAAGATCAACGCCATACCATACTATCCTATGCTTTTCTGTTTTTACGTGAGATAGGTTATGATGATTTATTGCTAACGACGAATAATGCGTCTCATATAAACGACCGTTTCCTGTATTTCAACCCCCTTAGGAGGCTTGAGCGTTCTGGTACTTTGCGAGGGAATAAGTTCTTTAACTCCACTAAGAACGGGTAATGCGCTATCCACTATGTTTTTAGGTGAAGACAGGCGTGCAAGCAAACTACGTCGCAGCAGTTCGAGACCTACACCGATGGCGATGGCACCAACGCCTGCTGCAACGCCGCGTGGGAGCAGGGAATTGTTGAAAATCGCCGGAAGATTGCGCTTGAGCGCAACGAGGCTGGTAGACGATGTATCTGCTAAATCTGCGCCACAGTGACTACAATACATATCTTCAACTTCGTAGGGGGCATGACAGCTTGGGCATAGCATGGCAAGTGTTCTCCTCTTACTAAATTCATAAATTCATACAACGGCTCAGGATGGTTTGCGAGCTTCTACAATCTCGGCAATGGCGTCGATGACAATCGCATTTTCCTCAATCGTATTGTAGAAGTAGGGTGAGAGACGAACCAATCCTGGTCGATAATCGACAATGATATTACGGGCGATGAGTTCCTCAACGATGTGTTGCGGATGTTCGAGTTCGAGCATGACGATTGAGTTGCGACATTCCGGTTCCTGGGGGGCACGCACGCGCCAGCCATGTTCGCGGGCGCGGGCAATCAGGTCGTTGGTCAGATAGCGTGTGCGCTCACAGATGCTTTCGACACTGATTTCCTTGATAATATCCAGGCCACCATTCGCGGCATATACGGTGGGTATCGAGGGCGTGCCCAGTTCAACGCGAGTAGCGTCAGGCCGGAAATCGAAGTTCGTGATATCGAATTGAAATTGGTGGCGGTGCCCGAACCAGCCTGCGATGGTTGGTTGAAGTAAAGGCAGCAATCCCTCTCGGATATAGACAAAAGCCAACCCTGGCCCCCCCATCAGCCATTTTAATGTACCTGTCACAAGGAAATCAATATCTAAGGCATTGACATTGAGCGGGATTTGGCCGGTGCCCTGGTAGTCGTCCACCAGGATGTAGGCACCATGCTTATGGGCAATATCTGCTATCGCGCGAATATCTTGAATATAGCCACTGGTGAAGAAGACGCGCGAGGTAGCGACCAGAGCCGTTTTCTCATCGACCACCTGCTCATAGGACTCCGCCGGTACGGTGATTCTATCTGGGCTTGTCACCGCTTGAGTTTCGATGCCGAGTCGCTGTTTGACCATCCATTGATAGGCCAGGGTAGGAAAATCCATCTCGCTGAACACAACTTTGTTGCGTGTGCTATAGTCCAGCCCGGTAGCGATGGTGCTGAGGGCGACGGAGACGCTGGGGGCAATAGCGACCTCGTGAAGTTGTGCGCCGATGAGCGTGGCGAACTTCTGGCGTAATTTGGCAATCTCGCCCAGCCAGATGTCGTACCAGGCATGGGCACCCCACTCGTTCCACATCTCCATAAATTGTGTGATATTTTGCATCGAACGGAGAGACAAAGCCCCTAGCGAACAGCTATTGAGATAGGTCTTGCGCTGTAGGATGGGGAACTCTGCCCGGTAGGTGAGAAGTTCAGGATGTTCTATAGCAGGTGGTGTAGGATATTGCATCCGAGGCTCACCAATAGTCATAATACATGTTCTCCTTCAAGCTCAACAATGTTTGTCCGGCAGTAGATGTTCTCTCTATTTTACCGCTTCTCTTTAAGAGAATCTACCGTTTGTGCCAGCAATATTGCCGACCGCATTACCTCTTCCTCAGTGGACCAACGCCCCAGCGTCAAGCGTAAGGCTCCGAGGGCGCGTTCGTGTGTGTGGCCCATAGCGAGCAGCACGGGGGATGGTTCAGTACTGCCCTCGTGGCAGGCCGAACCGGTTGAACTGGCGAGGGCGGGAGTCGTGGCCAGCACCTCTTCGCCAATGACGCCATCGATACTAATATTTAACGTATTAGGCAAACGTTCACTCGGATGCCCATTGAGATGAATCTGGCCTGGTAGCAGGTTTTGCAGGCGTTGTAGCAGCAGATCGCGTAGTTGGCGCAGGCGTTCCTGACCAGTTGGCAATTGCTGATAGGCCAGTTCGGCGGCAGCACCTAAGGCAACCATATAGGCAACATTCTCTGTGCCCGCGCGGCGTCCCGCTTCCTGCCCCCCGCCGTAGATGGCCGGTTCCAGGTGAGTGCCATGCCGGATGTAGAGCGCGCCGATACCCTTTGGGGCGTAGAGTTTATGGCCTGCGACGGTGAGTAGATCGACACCGAGGTCAGCAACGCGCGTGCTGATTTTTCCGACGGTTTGTGAAGCATCGGTGTGCATCAATGCCCCATATCGGTGAGCGATCTCAGCGATATGGGCGATAGGCTGGATGGTGCCAGTTTCATTATTGGCGTGCATGATGCTGACCAGGATAGTCTGGTCGTCAATGGCTTTTTCGATATCTGCCGGGTTGACATAGCCCGTGCTATCGACGGGCAGGTAGGTCACGCGAAAGCCGTGCAGGCGTTCCAGGGCGCGACACACGTTGAGTACTGCCGGATGCTCTGTTACCTGGGTGATGATGTGGTTGCCGCGTTGCCGGTTTGCCAGCGCCGCGCCGCGAATGGCCAGTGTATCGCTCTCGGAGCCGCAGCCTGTAAAGGTCACTTCGTCCGGCGCGCAACCCAGCAGTTCCGCGAGCTGCGCACGCGCTTTGGCGATAGCTTGGCGCGGGAGTTGCGCGTAGGCATGGGAGCTGGAAGGGTTGCCGAAATAGATGCTGAGATAGGGTAGCATCGCATCGACGACGAGAGGGTCAACGGGTGTCGTCGCATTATAGTCAAGATAGATAGGGCCGTTAAGTAGAGCCGGGTGCGTCATAGCAGTCTTCCTCTTATTGGATAATTTTTAGATTGTGCCCGATGAGCATAGTATATCCGAGGCAAAATTGCAAAGGCAATAAAAGAGAGGGGCCTGTGTACACGTTTTGGTACAGAGGCCCTTCTTTCGTAAGAGATAATAAATGCTGTTTATAGCGAAAATTTGGCGGCCAATTCGCGCGCACTGGGTTCGACGAGTACCGACCCGTCGGGGAAAACGATGGTCGGCACAGAGCGCATACCACCGTTGAGGCGCATAACCGTTTCGGCGGCCTGCTCGTCTTTTTCGATATCGATGTAATTGTAGGCGATGCCATGCGAATCAAACCAGCGTTTCGCCATGCGGCAATCGCCACACCAGGTAGTAGCGTACATCGTGATTGTCCCGTTTGTTTGAGGGGGCGTTGTAGAATGTGTCAGTTGCTCCAATGTAGAAAACTCCTTTAATGCTGATAACACGCTGCATAGCCGCGCTAACGGTTCTCCAGCATATGGTAAGAGATACATCTCCGGGTAGGAGAATAGCCAGACAGAGATATTCACTCACTTTAACGCGAGTGAGTTGTGCTGTATTCCCGACTTGCCAGATGGTTTGAATCCCGCCAGGGGTCTCGCTACAGGTCGTAAAGATGCATCTCTATGAGAACGTGCGGTTTAGACCTGACTATCAGCAGGAAGTGGGGTGGGTTTGTTGATACGTTCGAGCAAGAGATCGAGAAAACGTTTGCCGCCAGTGGCAAGCAGGCCGGGATTGCGTGCGAGAACGCCCATTATCAGGCTGGCGCTGAAGTCGCCGCGAAGCGCTTGCGCTATCTGGGTCGGCGTAAGACGTTTCATCAGATCGAGGGCGTTGTCCCACTGCTCATCGCTGTAGTTGGCGATGTGCTTGTTAATCATGTAGGCGATATCCATATCGCGCCCGAAACGGGCGCGCCACTGCCTGTCAAAGCGTTCCAGGAAGGCCGCCGAGGTGTTACCTGCTTTGACCGCTTCTGCTGCGATCTTACCGGCCATCTGGCCGGAGTAGATGGCGAAACGGATGCCCTCACCAACTAGCGTCGAACCGTGACCAGCGGAGTCGCCGGCAAGCAGCAAACCATCGCGTGAAAAGCGTTCAACCGGCCCTTCAGAGGGAAACAGGCCGGTATGATATTCAATTGGACTGGCACCCTCTAGTTTGTCGTGCAGTTGGGGAAGAGCCATGACGCGCTCAAGGTAGAGGCGTGCGTCATCATCGCTGTCGGGATGCAGGACGCCCACGCCGACGCGCACACGTCCATTGCCACGCGGAAAGACCCAGGCGTAGCCACGCGGCGCAAAACTACTGCCCATGATGAGAAATAGCTCATCCTGGGGATAGTTGGGCGCATAGAGGTCGTATTCCGCTCCGTAGCCGTAGCGATGGAATGCCGACCCCATCGCGGTGCGCACACCGATGTGACGTGAGAAGCCACTGGCGTCAATGGTCACTGCCGCACGCACGCTAATGCGCTCGCTACGATGGTTTTTCGCCGTGACACCAACGATACGTCCTTCTTCAAGCAGGGTTTGCTCAACGGTGTGGCGTACATGAATGGTAGCACCGGCGGCGATGGCGCGTGCTGCCAAGTGTTGATAGAGGCCACGCACATCCAGCACACAGGCGACGGCTGGCTGATAGTGTAGAGGGACGGTGCGCTGTGGAGAGAGGAAGACAACCCTGGTGATGGGGTGGTAGAGATGCTCTGGTATGTGCAAAGCCTTCATGTCGCTTATCCAGCTTCCGCCGCTGGTATGAACTGGATAGCCGATTTCATTCTGGCGCTCAAGAACCAGTGTATGCGCGCCCTGAGCGGCGGCGGCTTCAGCGGCTGCCAGACCTGCCGGACCGCCACCTACAATCAATACATCATAATCGTTTAGCATGTATATCCTTCACTTGAAGTATGCAGACAAGCGCCACACATCGCGTTGGGAATGCGCGATATGTGGCGGCTGTCCCTGAATCATCGAGACGAAAACGTGCCTTATTATTAAGGCATAGTATAGCATGCCAGGTCGTGTTTTGCCTAATGTATTTAGTTATAGATGTATCGTGCTCTCAGGTGGCGAAACTGTGTTTGGGTCGTGTGAGACGAGCAACAAGAGAAGACACTCTTGCGCGCAGCGGGTTTTGAAGCTGGTGAAGTAAGTGTGCAAGTATATTTGTAAATGCGCGAATTTGCAAATAATGCTTGTATTGGAAGTATCCATAACGTCTAAATTTACGATAGCGCCGTGTAAGTAAGTGTTTCACAGGGACGGATTCGAGATTCGTGATGGCATATAAGAGATGTTGCTCAAGCGCTTGCATAACTGAAGAAGGATCAATATGTGCCCCGCCTGGAGGTTCGGGTATAACAGCATCTACAACGCCCAGATTTAGACAGTCGAAGGCGGTCAATTTTAATTGTTCTGCCACCTGTCTGGCTCTGCTGGCGTCCCGATACAGGATAGTTGCAGCACCTTCGGGGGCAATGACCTCATAGATTGCATTTTGTAGCATCAAGATGTGATCGGCGACAGCGAGTGCTACAGCGCCCCCACTGGCTCCCTCGCCGATAATGGTGGTCACGATGGGGACTGGTAAGCTGCTCATTGTAGAGAGACAATGCGCCAGAGATGAAGCTATACCGTGCTGCTCGCTCTCGATGCTCGGATCGGCACCGATGGTGTCAATGAAGGTGATCAATGGACAATGGAGTTTGGCAGCGAGTTTCATCATGCGAATCGCTTTACGATAACCTTCCGGTCGGGGTCTTATCTGTGCGGCTTCTTCTGAATTCTGCCGGGTGGCCGGGTGGCGCTCTTGTCCGATGAAGAGAACAGTGCGCCCTTTGATTTCGCCCAGGCCTGTGACAATCGTTGGATCGTTGCCATTGCAGCGGTCTCCCTGCAATTCGAGAAAGTTGGGCGAGAGATAGCGGATGTAGTCGCGTGCGGTAGGGCGCTGTGGATGACGGGTTAGCTGCACGCTTTCCCAGGCTGTGTTTCTGGTGGTAGTGGAAGAAACCTGTGGAAGCTTGTTTGTCTGTATGTTATGTGTATGATGCTGTTTTGGATGAACTGCTGTTGCTTTCAGGAGTGTAGCGATGACTTGTGGTAGGTCGGCTCGTGCAGTGATAGCATCGAGGTGCCCGGAAGCGAGCAGCAATTCGGCTCGATGAGAACCGGAGGGAAGCTGCTGGCCTGTAGCCTGTTCTGCCACACGGGGGCCGGCGAAACCGATGATTGCCTCTGGTTCCGCTATCATCACGTCGCCGAGGCTGGCGAAACTGGCGAAGACGCCGCCGGTGGTAGGGCTAGCCAGGATAGAAACATAAAACAAGCCAGCAGCATGAAAGCGCTGGATAGCTGCTGCTGTTTTCGGCATTTGCATCAGGCTAATGATACCTTCCTGCATACGTGCGCCGCCACTTGTAGCAACGGTGACAACTGGCAGACGATGTTTTCTGGCGTACTCAAAGGCGAAGGTGACGAGTTCTCCCATGACAGATCCCATACTGCCCCCCATAAAGCGAAAGTCCAGAACGACCAATACCGTCTTGATACCACCGATACGGCAGCGCCCGACAAGAATAGCATCGTCAAGCCCGGTTTGTTGTTGATACTTGCGAAGTCTGACGGAATAAGGCTGGTTGTCAGTAAAGTGTAAGAAGTCTACAGGCTCGATGGCGTGACCTATGGAATGGAAGCTATCGGTGTCGGCCAGGTGGGCTATGCGCTTGAAGGCAGGACAGACAAAGTGATAACCACAAAAATCGCATACGGCGATCTGGCTATATATCTTATTTGCCGCTCCCAGTTCAGCCTTGCATCGGGGGCATTGTTGCGATGGCGGAAGAGGGTTGGCGGCAGCCAGAAGTTTTGCTCGCAGGGTCATTGGGAAGAGGTCGGTGTGTAGATGCGGTAGATCAGGTACCGTAAGCGAATGAAGGGCACTGGATAGTTTCAGTTGTGTCTGCGCAAAAGTTTTGTTGATGGACATGGCCAAGACCCCTTTATGAAGGATGATTAGTATGCTCCCATGCAGCTTGCCAGGAGAAGCAAGCAGAGAAACAAAAATATACAAAGACATAGTAAGCTATGCCATAATTATACGTGATATGCGGCAAAATAGGTATACTCATCAGGCGGTTAAGGAGAACTACCTCTCCGCTTGCGGGAAAGAAAATCCGAACTGTAAATTTTCACACGGGTAGCGTTCTTCTGGTGAAGACTGGCCTAATCTCGCAAGGCATCTATGGATGTTGAGGAGAAAAGAAACGTCGGAATATGTCGTCTGACATTCCGACGCTTATGTCTTGTAGAGAATGATTTTATGTCAATGCTGTAATATGGTAGAAACGTTTGGTTTAGAAAAAAGCATTTTTATTAGATATTTTTATCCTTGCTACTCAAAGAAATATAGCATATACTAAGCAAAAGTCTTCTCTGTCTCTCTTTTTATATCTCATTGGTTGTGCAAAAATGCTCTCAGGCCCCTGAACTTTTAAGGTTGAAGGAGAACGTGCATGAACCGCAAGCTTCCTGAGCAGTACGAACTGCAACAGCGCCTGGATAGCTCTTCGATTGAGGAGACATGGAAGGCGTTTGATACGCAACGCCGCCTGTATGTGATGCTCAAGTTAGTGCAAGTGGCCTCATTGGCCCCGTCAAACCTGCTAGCGCACTTTGAGCAAGAGATGGCAAAGGTTGCCGCCTTGCAGCATCCTAATATCGTGCCTCTACTAAACTATTATATTAATCCTGTTGCTGATGGTTCGCACGATGTTGTAGTGGTCACGAAGTATATTGAGGGGCCTTCGCTGACGGATTATTTGAATTCTACGGTACGCAGGGGGGCATTGCCTACGGGTCAGGAATTGATACAGCTCTTGATGCCGATTGCTATTGCCCTCGATTATGCCCACCAGCGTGGTGTGCTGCATAGTGGCATCAAGCCGGGCAATATTTTGTTTGACAAGCATCACCCGGATGGGTTTGTTTTGGGAGAGCCATATCTGAGCGGCTTTGTGGTGCAGCAATTACATCCATTGCTTGCATTACCATTGCAAGATGTCTACTATATCTCACCGGAGGTTGCGCGCGGGTATGTTGGAACGGAACGTAGCGATCTTTATTCGCTGGGCGTCATTCTCTATGAGTTATGCACCGGTCTTGTGCCTTTTCAGGGGGATACGCCGACCGATGTGATTACGCAGCATATTCATGCTGTGCCAACGTCGCCTCCTCTGGTCAATCCAAACCTGCTACCGGCGGTGACGGCAGTAATTATGCGTGCTTTAGCTAAGGAACCTGCCACACGTTTTGCGTCGGCGAGGGCGATGGTAGCTGCACTGGCGAAGGCGTATAATATTCCTTTGCGGGAAGACCTGGCTCGTGGGGAGCCGCAGTCGCTTTCGGGTATCTCAGCAGTTTCGATGAGTTACCTCAATCTGGGAGGTGAAGCGGACGCGATGAATAGCCCCACCTATCTAAGTAACCCTTCACAGTTAGCGCAAGCGAGGCAAACGTCAGGCTCGACGGCGGTTCCTGGTTCGGCAACGCCGGTGTTGCCTGGAGTGATGGCGACACCCGTGTTACCGGCAACCAGTATGCCTGCATCTATTCCTATCGGGCCTACCCAGGTGGCTCCAGCGGCGAAAGAGACAGTTTTGTCTACTCCTCCTGTATCGCCTCCCAGAGTATCTTCCGGGCGACGAAGGGGGTATATACTTCTTAGTGGTCTCGTTGTGATTGCCCTGCTTGGCTCGGTTTTGCTGGGTGTGTTTGTACTGAACAAACCGGCGTCGCCTGTTGCTGGCACACCGGTAATTGGGCATGCTTTTTTTACCAGCAGCGGTTTGATTAATTTGACCAGCAATCAAGGTATTGCTGATGGAGTACAGCTTAATCTGAATCATCTTCCGCCAGCCCAGTCTGGAAAGCAGTATTATGCCTGGTTGTTGGCCGACAATGACAATAATCCGGGGGTGCCACCACTGTTGCTAGGTATCCTTCCAGCAGCAGGAGGAACGGTGAACCTGACCTATGCGGGTGATGCGTCACATAGCGATCTGCTCGCTAATTATAGTCGTTTGCTGATTACCGAGGAGGATGTGTCGCCGCAGCCGGTTGGGCCATCGCTGGATACGCATACGTGGCGCTATTACGCTTTCTTCTCGCAGGTGCCCAATCCGGCAGATACAGTGGAGCATTTTGCTTTGTTGAACCACCTGCGTCATCTGCTGGCGCAAGACCCTAAATTGAAGGCTGCTGGTCTGGTTGGGGGCCTGGATATCTGGCTCTTTAGGAATACGGAGAAGATTCTGGAGTATGCGGGGAGCGCCAGAGATGCTCAGCAGCAGGGAGGGGTGGATCTGACACGTCGGCAACTCATTCGTATTCTAGATTATCTGGATGGTTCCCAATATATTGCCACCGAAGGTTTACCTCCTGGTACACCGTTGCTAATAGACCCGACGATTGCGCGCGTTGCTATGCTGGAATTTGATGTACAGAATCAATCTCCCCCCGGTTATCTTAAGCATATCAATACGCACCTGGTTGAGATTGTAGAGTGTCCTGGTGTGACGGCGGATCAGCGGGCGTTAGCGATAGAGATCAACGCGGCCTTGAATAATGTGCAGGCGCAATTAGTGAAGGTACACACGGATGCGGCTAAACTCGTGCATATGAGTGATGCTCAGTTGCAACAGCCGCAGGCGGCGGTATTACTCAATGATCTGTTTACGGAAGCAAACAATGCTTTTGCGGGACAGGTTGATCCGAATACCAACCAGGTTATTCCTGGTGTTGTACAGATACACTACAATATTCAACGCCTGGCAACGATGGATATAACTGCCTGTACCGGCACTGGTGCCAATCCTTGCGTCTGATCACCACGAAGAAGGGGAGGGCATTGATGAGTACAAATCCTCGACGACTCGGCAAGTATGAGTTGCGCGAACGGTTGGGCCAGGGTGGCATGGCGGAGGTCTGGAAGGCCTTTGATACACAGTTACAACGCTATGTGGCAATCAAGTTTCTGCATGCCAATCTGCGCGATGACCCGAATTTTGTCACCCGTTTTCAGCGAGAGGCGCAGCTCATTGCGTCGTTACATCATCCCAATATCGTGCAAATTCACGATTTTCAGGTAACACCTGTGCCTGAAGTTCAGAAAGATGCCTCTCTCCCTACGGCCTATATGGTGATGGATTATGTCGAGGGACAGACGCTGGCGACTTACATTCGCAATACGTCGGGGAAGGGGCTGATACCGCCACCGGCTGACATTCTGCGCCTTTTTACCTCGGTAGGTCTTGCTATTGATTATGCGCACCAACGCGGCATGATTCACCGCGACATCAAGCCGTCGAATATCCTGCTGGATGTGCGTAATACGACGGCCAATCCAATGGGTGAGCCAATCCTGACTGATTTTGGTGTTGCCCGCATGATGAGTGTTTCCAGCAATACGCTGAGCGGGGCGTTGCTGGGCACGCCTTTGTACATTTCGCCTGAGCAGGCGAAAGGCTATCCAGGTAATGAGCGCAGCGATCTCTATTCCCTGGGAGTTATTCTCTATGAGATAGTGACGGGCGTGACACCGTTTCGCGGCGATAACCCGCTGGATGTCATGAATCAGCATGCTAATGTATTGCCTCCGCCACCGGCCTTGATTAATCCGCGCATCCCGCCAGCGCTCTCCCTTGTCATTTTGCGCGCGCTGGCAAAAGACCCATCCGCGCGTTTTCCCAGCGCATCATCAATGGTTGCGGCTTTGGCGGAGGCGCTTGGTCTGCCTATTCCTGGTGGGGTGGGACAGCCCACCTATCCCCTTACGCCGCTAGAGATGCCGACCAGGATGTATACGCCGACAGGAACCGAAATGATGCCCCAGGGGATGGGCGGTGGTGTACTGCCACCTCCTTCTACCGGCCCGGCACCGGTTCTATCGGGGCAGAGACCCACTGTAACACCGGTGGTTGTGAGCAATCCTTCGGTACCTCCTACTCAGGTTGAGCCTGCACACATGGCACCGGCATTATCGACGCCACAGACGTCGCCTGCCCCGGTCGCGCCATCGGCACGACGTTCCCGACGCAATTTGTGGCTGAGCATAGCGGCGGCAGCCCTCGCGGTCTTAGTGCTAGCTGCCGGGTTGCTCAGCTATTTCGTGTTCTTTCGTCCAGCGCCTGCTCCCAGCCCTGTCGTCGGACATGCATTCTTTGTGAGTAGCGGGCAGATTGTGCCCAATAGTACGCAAGGGATTGCAGATCAACTGCGTATCAGTCTACAAAATATACCGGCTCCTCCTTCCGGCAAAAGTTATTACGCCTGGTTACTTGGCGATATTACGCCGGTCACATCGGCAGATCTGCTGGGGCCGCCACCAGTACACCCGCCGATCTTATTAAGCAGCAACCTCCCTGTGCATAATGGGGCAATTAACTTCCTGTATACCGGTGATGCTGCGCATGATAATCTGCTTTCGGCGACCAGTCGTCTGTTGATCACGCTTGAGGATACTGGTTCTCCTACTAATGCACCTTCGAGTGATCGCACTACCTGGAAGTACTATGCTGTATTGCCGCAGCAACCTATTCCCAATGACCCTAATCATTTCAGCGCGCTTATTCATATTCGTCACCTTTTTTATAATGAAACAGGTATCAAGGTTCTGGGCTTGCCTGGGGGCCTGGATGTATGGTTCACGCGCAACACGGAGAAGACAGTAGAATGGGCGGTGAGCGCGAGAGATGATTGGAATGGGCAGAACACAACGTCAGGAAATATTAGTTTAATGCAGGCTCAGTTTGTGCGTATTCTCGATTACCTGGATGGGGCATCTAATGTGCATCTGGATGTACCGACCGGTACGGCATTGCTGGCCGACCCGGTGTTTTCGCGTGTGGCTATGCTGACGGTGGATCCCAAAAATCAGGGGGGAAACAATAACGCCACAAATCCACCTGGGTATGTGGATCATATCCAGTTCCATGTGAGTCAAGTGGCTCAAGCGACCGATATCACACCGCAAATGCGTGCGCTGACCGCAGAAATTATCGACGCGCTCAGTAACGTGAAAAGCTGGCTGACGAAGGTTCGTGCGGATGCCGTGCAACTGGTGCATATGAGTAGTATACAACTGATGCAGCCTTCTGCCGGAGCGCTGCTTGACGACCTGACAACGCAGCTTACCTATGCCTACATTGGTCAGCTTGACCCGCTGACGAATCAGGTACATCCTGGAGTATTGCAGATGCATTATGACATTCAGCAACTGGCGACGTTTACTGTTACAACGCAGATTCCACAGAAGCTGTAGTGATCGGTTATGAGTACGCAACCGGAATACCTGGGCAAATACATCTTGCGTGAACGCCTTGCCAGTGGGGGAATGGGCGAAGTCTGGAAAGCCTTCGACCCATCGCTCAATCGCGTGGTGGCAATCAAGTTGCTGCGGGCGGATAAACGCGATGACGAGGAGTTTGTGAGCCGTTTTGAGCGCGAGGCGCGTTTGATTGCGTCTTTGCGTCATCCTAACATTGTGCAGATTCATGATTTTGATGTAGCGTATGATGCGCAAACAGAGCTAGCGCTGGCCTACATGGTAATGGATTATGTACAGGGTCAGACGCTCAAGCAGTACATTCACGATACGGCACGGAAAGGTCGGTTCCCGTCTCCTGATGATATTGTCTATCTGTTTGCCGGGGCTGGTCGCGCGATTGATTACGCTCACCAGCAGGGGATTATCCATCGTGACATCAAGCCTGATAACATTCTGCTGGATCAACGCCTTCCGGTGCCGCATCCTATGGGGCGGCCCGTGTTGACCGATTTCGGCATAGCCCGTTTATTGACGAGTCCTGCCCGTACTGCTGTGGGCATGGTACTTGGCACCCCACTCTATATGGCCCCGGAGCAGGCACAGGGCAACTATGAGGAGCCGCGCAGTGATCTTTACGCGCTTGGAATCATTCTTTATGAGATGATGACCGGTGTAACGCCATTTCGCGGCGATACACCGTTTGCGATCATGCTACAGCACCTGCAAAGCCTGCCCACGCCTCCGATGCTGCTGAACCAGGCTATTTCACCTGCACTTTCAGCCGTCATCCTCAAGAGCATTGCTCGCGCGCCTGAAGACCGTTTTGCCAGTGCGGCGCAGATGGTTGCCGCGCTGGCAAAGGCATTACAGGTGGCTGTACCGGAGGGCATTGCCGATAGGCCCTTTGTTGTCTCATCCCCTCCTCCACCCATTGCGGGCGTAGAGTATGCGGCATTGCCGGGACGTGTGCCCACTCAGGTGGTTCCTGTAAAGTCACAGGTACACCTGGGGTCTGTGGAAGCGCCACCAGTGGCAACTCTACCCACCGGTAAGAGCCGTTCAACACGGAGATACCACCAACGATGGCGTATTTCTGCCATTGCGTTTATGTGTCTCTGCCTGCTCGCCTTAGCCTCAAGCCTTGTGTTCCATTTTCTGCCAGGTCAGCATAATACGCCGACTCCTGCTGCTATCGGTACAATTCATTTTGCTGCCAGCACGCATGCCGTTTCCGGCAACTATGATCTGTTGGATATAGCACTGTCAAATATTCCCGACCCACCTGCCGGTCATGTGTACTATGCCTGGTTGGAAAGTGTTGGTGCCGAGAGTGAGCAGCCGCACTGGAAACTGGTTGTACAACATGGTCAAGTTGCCATGACCTCATTAAGCTATCCTGGGTATAAGACATTGCTGCTGGCTCATAGTCTGTTTCTGATTACCTCGGAGAATTCAAGCGTGCCACCTGATGTACCATATCCTGCTCTGAGTGCCCATCTCTACTATGCCAGCATTACAACAACTACCGTAACGACCTTTCCAGTACTGCCTTGCCCACACGATTCCTCCTCTACGGCCTGCATTGCTGGCTAGTGAGAGAGTGTGTCAAGAATCGCAGGGACAAGATTTATTACATCTGAGCCATTGACTCGTACTAAGAGCGTGGAACAACGTCATTCTGCTCTTATTACCTGTTATATTATATAAATCATACAAATTTGTGACTTAGATGTGATAAATCATGCCCCTACGATATCTATACTCTTTGATCAAAGAGCATCCTCAAACCATCGCCTTCGATAGTAATCCCCTTTGCCTGATGAAATTTTCATTATAAGAGCGATAGATTACATTTTTTAATGACAAGCGAGCAAAAATAAATTTTTAGTTGTTGACTTTGCAGAAAAGATATATTATTATGTTTGGCTGAGGTGCCTGGATGATTGCTCTGCGCGTATGATGTACCGCAATGAGCTACGACATCTCCTGAGAAGTGCGGTTAGACTGTAAAAAATGTAAGGAACGTAGAGAGAAGGAGATATTTGATGCTTGCCTTGAGCCGGTCTAACCGGCATATGCGCATCATGCTAGCTTTGATTGTTTCCCTAGTGCTAAGTTTTTTCCCGCTGAAATTGACTTTTGCAGCTACCTCGCTGGTGCAGGTGAGCAGCGACCCGTATACCAATAGTACCAGTCAGCATCAGACAGAGGTTGAGCCGGATACCTTCGCGGCAGGCTCGACAATCGTCTCGGCTTTTCAGGTGGGGCGCTTTAGCGATGGAGGTAGCTCAAATATCGGCTGGGCCACCTCCAGCAATAATGGCTCGTCCTGGACAAAGGGGTTTCTGCCCGGTACCACCGTATTTGCTACGCCTGCTGGTAACTATGACCGGGTAAGTGACCCGACAGTTGCGTATGATGCTATGCACAAAACCTGGCTGATTGCCTCACTGGCTCTGACCGCCAATTCATCAGTAGCGGGAGCAGCGATTATCGTCAACCTTTCAACGGATGGTGGCCTGACCTGGAGCAATCCGGTTCTCATTCATGCGGCTGGTGGGTCGGAAAACCTGGATAAAGATTGGATTACGTGCGATAGCACCGCGAGCAGCCCCTATTACGGGCATTGTTATGTCGAATGGGATAATCCTGGTGGCAACAACACGATCTACCTGAGTACCTCGACCGATGGAGGGCAGACCTGGAGTGATCCGCAGACGACGCAGGATTTCGCCACAGGTGTGGGTGGGCAGCCGCTTGTACAACCCGATGGAACGGTGGTTGTCCCTATCGATAATGCTGATGCAAACTCCATATTGGCCTTCACTTCGACCGACGGCGGACAGACCTGGGGAAGTACAGTAACAGTGGCGGATATTCAAACACATACTGTAGCAGGCAATTTGCGCTCTCTGCCGCTAATTTCGGCGATGGAAGATAGTAGTGGCGAAATCTATGTGGTCTGGCAAGACTGCCGTTTCGAGCAGAATTGTTCCACCAATGATATTGTCATGAGTACTTCGACCGATGGAACCAGTTGGTCATCGGTCACACGCATTCCGATAGATGCTGTTGGTAGCGGTGTTGATCATTTTATTCCAGGGATTGGGATTGACAAAACGACTGCTGGTAACAGCGCGCATCTGATCGTGACCTACTACTACTATCCGCAGGCGAATTGTAGTAGTTCCACCTGCCAGCTTGAGGTTGGCTACACGGCCTCAACCGACGGCGGGGCAGATTGGACGAGCGGCAGCAAGCTGGCGGGGCCAATGTCGCTCTCCTGGCTGGCTGAAACCACCCAGGGCGTTATGGTTGGTGACTACATTGCCACCGCGTTCACTGCTAACGGTTCGGCGTTCTCGGTCTTTGCTGTTGGCAACGCGCCAGATGGTGGTTCTATCTGTAGTACGGGTACTGTCTGCCACCTCTCGATGTTTACCACAGCCTCAAGCCTGAGTCTGAAAGGTAAGACACATCATGTAGTGCATGATGCTGTGTTGTCGAAGGGCATACATAATTTTGCTACGATACCTCTCACTGCGCGCTAGGTTCGTTGGGTGTGCGTAAAACTGTGTAAGAGTAGAATATCCACGAAAGTCATGTTCGTGGATATTCTGTTTATAGGGTTTCCTTCTCGTGTGTTGTAGAAGTATTACTTGCGATTACGTTTTGATAGGCGTGTGAGGAGAAGGAGCAACGTTGTGAGGCTGAACGCCGCTCCCAGTGTAATGCCGACCATGCGTAGATTTTCTTGTCGGCGGCGTGTTCTGCCAACAAAGTTGTTGCGGTCATTGAGGTGAGGGAAGGGAATATTGGTGGGGACTTCGACGCCTAGAAAGGCGCAAAGCGGCTCCCAGCCGTCTTTGACGTTATAGACAAGCAATTTATCTGCCGGTACATGCTGTTTGACCTCTTCGATATGTTGTTGAAAGACCGCCAGCGCGTGTGCCTTGTCCTCGAAGCGGTTATCGAAGGTGTTTTGCCAGATTAGCGTATTAATCATGCGCACGATACGCGCCCGTTGTGGCGATAAGATGCGGAAGAGAGAGAAACGGAACCTGCCTTGCGGTGATTTGAGCATACTACTTGTCTGGTAGATGGTGCTGATGACGCTCTCGTACCAGTGGTCGGGGTCGCGCACGCTCAACAGTACTCTGGCCTGCGGGTAGGCTTCCATAAGCTGGGCATAGAAGGCGCAGGCGGGCCAATCGACCGTCGCCTGGTAGTGGTCGAAAAGCCCGTGCCAATCGACCGGCTCGCCATTGGTCGCGGCTTCCCAATAAGCTATTTGATCGGGATGTTGGAAGAGTTCAGTCATGTGATAGCAAGGGGCGAAGCCTAGCTGTTCGAGCGCAGCTTTGAGCGAGAGTGTGCCGGTACGGCCAAATCCGGCCCCAATGATTTTGAGGCCTCCTTTTCCATTGTTTGATTGTTGAAGTTCACTAGCGGGAGCATTGATTACTTGTTCCATAAGTTATCTCCTTACCTGTCTTGAGGGGTTTTGTTAATAGTATCGCATATGGCGAAGGTTCTGGAGTGGGTCAAAGCTGGCAGGTGATATAATAAACAATCAGGCAATATCCGCTCTAACCTTGATATGGTTGAGCATATTTAGAAAGGTTGTGCAAAAGATGGATTTATTGCGCGAAGTAGCCCCTTTTCTGGTTGGTATGGTGATTCCACCTGTCTTGATGCTTGGGTTACAGACGAAGTGGCAGGGCTGGCTCAAATTCCTTGTGACCTTTGCGGTAGCTCTGGTAATAGGTGTATGTACCAGTGCCTGGGCTGGTGAACTGGCGGCTGGCATGCCTGATGCCCTGATTGCGGTCATGATAGATACCTCGCTGGTCTTTACCGGCTCGCAGGTGGCGTATCGGTTGGCATGGCGACCACTACTCCTGGCGCGTTTGCAGCCCCTGGCCACTCGGCAAGAGCAGGTGAAGCAGGTGCGTGAGTAATTGTGGGTGTAGCGGTATCTATGAAAGCTTCATAGGTACCGCTTTTTTTATTGCTTCCAGCTATCTTTTCTGCTGATGCCGTATATTCGCCATTAATAACGAGTATTTGCAGCAGGGTAGGATAGTATATCAGGAGGCGGCTCAGATCCTATCCTGATTTGTCGGTGGCTTAATGCCCGACTGACTGTCGTGCTTGTGCAAACATCGCTCGAAAGATGTCCATACAGGATGCCCCCTGGCAGCTTGCTGGTGTCTCGCCTGTGAAACTTTCCTCCAACGTCTGGTGGCGCTGCGAGACGCCTGTCGCCAGGAAGAGACAGCTATCATAGCGATTGGTTCCGATGAACCTGCCACCAGTGCTCAGCAGGTTACCCGATCTGGACATCCCTTTCCCTTCTTAAGTGACCCGGCAGGACAGGTTATTGCTCACCAGGGATTAACGCTTCCTTCACTCATTATTGCAGATCGCTGGGGCGAAATCTGGGCTGTCTGGCCCGGTGGCGCTGATCATCTGTTTCCATCTGAGCAGGATATTATGCAGTGGCTCTCGTTTATTGAGGCACAGTGTCCAGAATGCACGATGATTGAGTGGGCGGAGCAGGAGGAATAGAAGAGGTTGGAGGGCAGGCTGTATTTTGTCCAGAACCGCCAGAGGCCAGCTATTCTCCTCCTCTGTTCCTCTCTTGAAGATGAGATTCGTGCCAATCGCAGGAACGTTAAGAATCGATGTGACTCTTTGCCTCTCGTGCCGCTATTTCTAGATCGTGGAACATCTGCTGTGCCTCTTGTGAAGTCAAACGTGCATCCAGCAGGGGGAGATAGATTTCTTCCTCCTTGGCGAAGTGTTCCTTAACCAGCGCATAGAGGCCATAAAGGATACGACGTAAGCTCTGTTCCTCAGAGATACTGAGGGAAACAGGAGAGCTACGCTGCCGCAACGTTTCCAGTTCATGGGTCAGGCGTTCAATCGCTCTGTGATCATGACTCATAGGTGCCGTTGCCTCTGTGGCCCCTATTACCTTGCCAACTGTTGGATAGAGAACCCGTTCTTCCGCCTGGGCATGGGGCATAAGCTGGTGTGTCAGAAAGGCAAGAAGCTCATCAAGATTCTGCCAGACCGACGGCAAAGATGCCATGCCTATGGTATCAGCCACCGTGCGTAGCCCCTCAATGTGGGGAAGTAATTCCTTGTGTTCCTCTCGAAGAGGTTGTGTGAGTAGTGCCATAAGTGTCTTTTCTCCCTCATGTTCATACATCTGTTCAGCAATCTCACGTTGGATGGGTAAGATACCTTCAGGAAGGTGCAGATCAACTAACCGCTCCTCCCCTTCCTGAATGACTGTATCGGCTTGAAACTGCAAGTCACACTGCATGCATTGAACGACATGGCTAGAAGCAAGCTCACGTACCTCCTCATCGTTCTCCTCCGGGGTAGACGCTCCTTCTCGGATGTTCTTTTTTGAATGTGAATGAGCCATGTTTCGGATTCCTCCTCTTTACAATTTTCTGGGAAAGAGATCAGGGTACTCGGTCAGTATCAATAAATCCAGTATGGTTGATCGGCGAGAGCTGGTGCTGTGATGGAAGTTACAGCCTTTTTGAGGGTCGGCGCAGAGCTATCCGATTATCTGCCGATGTTGCTTGAATTCCTGGCCAGCGCGCCAGAGGACAGCGATATGGGTGAGCTGGAGCATCGGCTTGCAGTGGTATGTGCCCAGATTCGTGACAAGTTGGAGGATGAACACCCGTATAAAGGAATTTTTACAGCACTGCTCTGCATGCTACGCGACAGAGCATCTTCTGAGCCGCGTGACGGGTTTCCGCGACGTGAAGAGGCCGACACTGACGAGCTGCCCTATCCATTGCAGTATGATTGAGCTGATTTGGGAAGAATCCTGTGCTGAGGGTAGTAGTCGAGGAAAGAAGTATCTCCATTGCTGAAGAAAAGGGACGGTATTCTGTCGCAGCAAACGTGTATCTGCTTTTCTGGAGACTACTATAATAGAGAAAGGGCTGTATGTGTGGCATCCGTCGGTGGTTTTCACCGCCTGGAGAAACTAGATGGAACGGGTGCAATACATACAGCCCTTTCTACCTGTGTGTTAGCCGAGCAGCGCGTATGGGCTTTGCAGTAAACGCTTAACTTCCTGAAGGAAGCGAGCGACTGTTGCGCCGGAGATAATACGATGGTCGGCTGATAACGTTATCGTCATGATATCGCGGATCACGGGCTGTCCATCGACAGGAACGAATTGCTTACGGCTGGAAGCTATGGCCAGGATGGCAGCTTGTGGAGGATTGATGACCGCAATAAACTCGGAGGTATCCATCATGCCCAGGTTGGAGACCGTGAAGGTGCCGCCCTCTAAATCGGCTGGGGCCAGCTTGTTATTGCGCGCTTTGGCAATGAGTTCTTTTGCTTCGCGGGCAATGGAGCGTACCCCCTTGATATTGGCATCATGGATCACGGGGACAACCAGGCCGGTAGGAGCATCGACCGCCATACCCACGTGAATGTGCTTGTAGCGGACGAAATGATCTCCTTGCAAGGAGCTGTTGATTTCGGGGAACTTCTCCAGGGCCAGCGCTGCCGCTTTGATGATCAGATCATTGACAGTGACCTTGACCCCATCTTCGCCTGCCGCCGCGTTGAAGGTCTGGCGTATTGCGAGCAGATCAGTCATATCGACCTCGCTGCTGACATAAAAGTGCGGAATGGTCTGTTTTGCCTCGGTCAGGCGGCGGGCGATGAGTTGCTGCACGCGAGAGAGTTTCACCAACTCTGCATCTGGTGGAGCGGAGGGAGCAGGGGCGGCTGGTGGAGCAGCGACCGGCTGAGGCGGCGGAGCGGCGGGAGCTGCAATGGTGGCTGGCTGAGGAGCGGCAGAGGCAGCGCGTTGTTCCAGCACATCCTCGATGTCATCACGCACAATGCGCCCACCAGGGCCGGTACCTTGCACCTGGCGCAAATCGATGTTGTGTTCTTCGGCCATACGACGGGCGAGAGGTGACGCTTTGATCGTGGCTCCATCACTGGCGACGACGCTGGCGCGAGGGCCGCTGACAGCCGGTGCTGATGCCTCTGCTTGTGTCGTTGGCGCACTCGCCTGAGCGGCCTGGACAGGCTGCTCTTGTTGGGGAGTAGTGGTCGCGCCTGCACCGGTGCCAATGATGGCAATAGGCTGACCGATAGGGACGGTTTCGCCTTCCTGAACTAATATTTGTTCGAGGGTTCCGGCATCGTAGGCTTCCAGGTCCATGGTGGCTTTATCAGTCTCGATTTCCCCCAGGATATCACCTTTGTTGATCTTGTCGCCCGGCTTCTTGAGCCAGCGCGCAATCGTACCCTCTTGCATGGTATCGCTGAGGCGGGGCATGGTGATTTCTGGCATAACGATATTACCTCCTGCGTCGGGGTGCAAGCTCTTGAATCGCATCTACGAGTTGTTTGGAGCCTGTGAGCGCTGCTCGCTCTAGCGGTTTGGAGTAGGGCAGCGGCACCTCCACACTGGCTACTCGTTTAATCGGGGCATCCAGGTCGTCGAAGGCCTCCTCCTGGATGCGGGCGACAATCTCAGCCCCAACGCCATATGAGAGCCAGTCTTCCTCAAACACGATGGCGCGGTTGGTTTTTCTGACCGAGTTGACGATGGTCTGGGTATCGAGGGGGCGCAAGGAACGGACATCGACGACCTCGATGCTCAAGCCATTTTCCTGTTCTATGCGGCGCGCAACATCCAGGGCGACGGCGGCCATGCGCGAATAGCTAATAATAGTCAGATCGCGGCCCTCTTTGGTCACGCTGGCCTGCCCGAAGGGGACGGTGTAGTCGCCATCAGGCACCTCGCCTTTGACATTATAGAGCGCCAGGTTCTCCAGGAAGAGCACCGGGTTATTGTCGCGCACGGCTGTGCGCAACATGCCTCGCGCGTCGGCAGGAGTGGAAGGGGCTACCACTTTGAGGCCGGGGACATGGGCGAACCAGACCTCCAGGTTCTGAGAGTGGGTAGCGGCCAATTGTTGTCCGCCGCCGCCTGGTGTGCGAATGACCATCGGGACGGGGCATTGGCCACCAAACATGTAATAGATTTTGGCGGCATGGTTGACGATCTCATCCATTGCAAGGATGATGAAATTGATTGTCATAATTTCCACGATGGGTCGCAGCCCTAACATGGCTGCTCCAATGGCCATGCCTACAAAACCATTTTCACAAATGGGAGTGTCTACAACCCGTTTGGGGCCGAACTCTTTGAGCAGGCCTGCCGTGATTTTGTATGAACCCTCGAAGGTGCCAATTTCCTCCCCCAGCAAGAACACGTTCTCATCGCGCAACAGTTCTTCGCGTAATGTATCATGCAGGGCCTGGCGATATGTGATCTGAGCCATACTTCTTTCCCTCCTGACGACGTTTCAGTTGGCATAGATAAAGTCGAACAGTGTCTCCACCGCTGGATCAGGACTCTGATCGGCGAACTCGACGGCATGCTCGACTTCCTGGTTCACCTGTTCCTCGATCTGCTGAAGGCCCGCATCATCAATGATGCCTGCCGTTTTCAGGCGCTGGGCAAAGGCCGTGATGGGGTCATGAGCGGCGCGTTCCGCCCTGACTTGCTCCTGGTCGCGGTAGCGGTCGGGATCGACTACTGAATGACCCCGAAAGCGGAAGCTGACAGCTTCAATCAAGCTCGGTTCGTGCTGTTCACGTGCCATATTGGCGGCGCGGCGCATGGCATCGCGCACGGCCAGTACATCGGTGCCATCGACCCGCTCACTATACATGTCAAAAGCGCAAGCCTTGCGATAGATTTCGGCGACCGCCGATCCCTTATCCACGCGCAGCCCCATACCGTACTGATTGTTGACGACAAAATAGATGATGGGCAGATGATAGATTTTCGCAAGGTTAAGCGATTCGTAAAACGGCCCTCCGTTGGTCGTGCCATCACCCATCTGGCAGGCCACAATCTGGCGGGAGCCGCGATAGGCCAGAGCGAAGGCGGCCCCGGTCGCCAATGGAATCTGTCCTCCGACAATGGCATAGCCGCCCATGAAGTGTTTGTTGATGTCAAACAGATGCATAGAGCCACCACGCCCGCGTGAGCAACCTGTCTCCTTGCCGAACAACTCGGCCATGACAGCCTCAGGCGTGATGCCGCGACCAATGGCATAGCCATGTTCGCGGTAGTTGGTGTACACATAGTCATCTGGCTCCAGGCCCTCGCAGAAGCCGACAACGGTTGCTTCCTCGCCGAGATTCAGGTGACAGTAGCCACCAATTTTGGCTCTGGTATACATTTCGCTTGTTTTTTCCTCAAAGCGACGAATGAGCAACATTTCATGATAGTAGTGGAGCAGTGTCTCGCGGTTTTCATCCTTGGGGATGGGAGTATGCACTTGTTCGTGGGTAGAGGTTGCAGTAGTGACCTCTGCCGGTTGTTTGCTTTGTGTGTCCAAGGTGCATTTGATCCTTTCTTGTCAACAGTGGAGTAGCCGGGCGGTGTGACCCGGCCCCAACAGTTTTGCGATCTACGAAAGTGTCGATAGCCAGATTATTATGATCCTGGAGACGCTGATTCAGACGAAATAGGTACATTGCGTGTTCCACAACGAGGGCATTGCTCTGGGGAGCGCTCGCTGCGGATGGTTTCTCCACAGACCGGGCAGACCCAATGCATAGCTACCTCTTTCACGAGGTCTGCGCGGCTTACAATGCCAACCAGCCTGCCCTGATCCAGTACGGGCACACGCTTAATGCGCTCATGCACCAGGAGATAGCTAACTTCTTCCAGGTCGGTGTCTGGCGTGACACTGATGACTCCACGGCTCATAATCTCCCCGACCGTGCGCCCCTTTTTGCTAATGATATCGTACTCAGTTACCACACCTATGACCCCATTGTGCGCATTGACAACGGGTAGTCCGCTAATACGATGTTCCGCTAGCAGGCGTGCCGCCTCCTCTTTGGTCTGGTTTTCTGTGACAGTAATCACCTTGCTGGTCATTATGTCTTCGACTTTCATACTTTCATCTCCTTCCAACAAACTATCCTGGGTTTTGAGGTAGGGACGGAGATTTATCTCGTCCGAGCCACAGACTAGAGATATCCGCGTGGGTCGATCTTGCTCGGAAACACGTTGATCCACGTATTGGACACGATTCACTGGCTCGGATAGGATAAATCTCGGTTCCTACACCGACCTATCCCGCTGTTTCGTTGAGTGCGGGAACGGGGGCCATGATTCCTTCGTAGATGAAATCGTGGCAATAGCGTTCGACAAGGTGCGGATCCACGTGTAAGCGTGCCACCCCTGTCTCCATAGCGGCCTGGGCGACGGCGGCAGCTAGAGCGGGGGCTACTTCGTAGTTCATGGCCGGGGGGATAATCCGGCCTTCCTGCAGATCATGCTCGCTCACCAGCGCAGCTAAGCGCTGTGCAGCCGCGATTTTCATGGTTTCATTGATGCGACGGGCGCGCACGTCTAAGGCCCCTCGGAAGAGGCCGGGGAAAACCAGCGAGTTGTTCACCTGGTTGGGGTAGTCCGAACGCCCTGTTGCCACCACGCGGGCACCGGCCTCTCGCGCGGCATCAGGCAGTATTTCGGGGTCAGGATTGGCCAGAGCGAAGACAATGGCGTCCTGAGCCATCGAGCGCACCATCTCTTGAGTGAGAATGCCCGGTGCCGAGACGCCGATAAAGATGTCTGCTCCCTTGACAGCCTCAGCAAGACTGCCAGTTCTGCCTTCCGGGTTGGTGCGAGCTGCCAGTTCTGCCTGAATGGGGGTCATGCCGGTCAGGCCAGGATGCAGAATACCGGGACGATCTACCAGCAGGAGCTTGCCTATGCCCCATTCTAACAGCAATTTGGCGGATGCGATGCCGGCCGCGCCGACCCCTACGAGGACAGCGGAAACGTCCTGCTTCTGTTTGCCCACCAGGCGTAGCGCATTCATGATGCCCGCTAGAATGACAATTGCGGTGCCATGCTGGTCATCGTGGATAACCGGAATATCTAGCGAGTTCTGGAGTCGGCTCTCCACTTCAAAGCAACGAGGGGCGGAGATGTCTTCCAGGTTAATGCCACCGAAGGAAGGAGCAATATGTTCTACTGCGGCGACAATTTCATCCACATCCTGAGTTTCCAGGCAGATAGGATAGGCTTCGATGCCCGCAAAAGTCTGGAAGAGAATGGCCTTGCCTTCCATCACGGGCAAGCCCGCGCGTGGGCCAATGTTGCCCAGGCCCAGTACCGCGCTCCCATCAGTCACTACTGCTACGCGATTGCCTTTGCCTGTGTAGTCAAAGACTGTTTCCGGGTGGGCAAGGATCTGCCGTGTGGCGGCGGGCAGTCCAGGATGCAGATAGAGTGAACTGAGTGTGAGGGAGTCACGAATAGGAAGCTTAGGCTGAATTTCCAGCACGCCTTGATAGCGTCTGTGTAGTTCGAGCGATTGCTCCTGCAAGTTGGCATAGTGGTGTGATGGGGGTGGGACAGGTCGATGCCCTTCATAGACTGTGGCCCATGTCTGCCTTTCGATCTCAGCGGGATCTTTTTCGACACGGGCTACGCCGCTTTGTCGTGCCGCCTCGGCGACCGCGCGAGCGATACGGGCAGCTATAGTGTAGTCCATGACAGATGGCACTACGCGGTCTGGGGAGAGTTGCTCTAGGGGAACCATATCTGCCAGCGTGTAGGCCGCTGCTAGCAGCATCTGCTGGTTGATGACGGGAGCGCGAATGTCCAGGGCACCACGAAAGATACCTGGTAGAACCAGCGTTTGTGTTAGTGGATGAGCTGTATCAGGACGGGCTGTTACCACGACGGCGGCTCCGGCCTCTCTTGCCATCGCCGGTGAAATGTCGGGATCGGGCAGGGTAAGGGTAAAGATAATCGGATGTTCGGCCATTGTGCGAATCATGTCGGGAGTGAGCGTACTCCAGGAAGAGAGGCCGATGTAGACGTCGGCATTGCGCAGTGCATCTGCCAGGGAGCCTTTAAGGTCGGTGGGATTGGTCTGCCGCGCGATATCCAGTTTGGCCCAGTTCATATTATGGAGCCGATAGCGCTCAAGAATGCCGAGCCGATCACAGACGAGGATGTGTTGGAAGCCTGCGAGCATGAGGAGGCGGGCCGTGCCGATGCCGCCAGGGCCTGAACCATTGATTACAATATGCACGGCCTCTTTAGGTTTGCCTACCAGTTTGAGCGCGTTGAGGAGCGCGGCCAGAATCGTGGTGGCAGTGCCATGCTGTTCGGCATGTAGTACAGGGATGTTCACGGCTCGTGCCAGGTGATCGGCGACCGTAAAACAGCGAGGAGAAGCAATACTACTCAGGCAGAAGCCGCCGAAGGTGGGCCAGACCGCGATGCCAGTGGCGATGATCTGTTGGATATCCTGTGTATTCAGGCAGATGGGGAAAGCATTAACCCCCCCAAAGGTCTTGAAGAGAATGCAGGCATCTTCGAGCATGGGCAAGGCCGCCAGCGGGCCGATGTTGCCGAAGCCGAGGGCCGATGAGCCATCTGAAATCAGTGCGATAGTGTTACCACGAATGGTATAGTCGAAGGATGTGAGCGGGTCTTGCGCTATCGCCAGGCAAGGAGCAGCTACTCCTGGGGTGTAGAGCAGGCTCAAGACAGAGCTATCCTTGAGCGGAACCTTGCTGGTGACACCAATCAGGCCGCGAAAGCGCTTGCGATACTCCAGCGTCTCTTGTGGTTCCAGGCCGAAAGGAGAAAGAGGAGCCTGCGAAGACTGGCTAGCTGTCTCTGCTTGTAAAAATACCGGCTGGCTACCTATTGGCTCATTCATGAAAATTCTCCTTGTGTGAGAACAGCCAATGCGAGATTACTTTTGGAATCCTATGCGCTTTAATTTTCTTCTTGCGGAAGAGCAGATTGCCACTGACTGCTGTCGTATTCAGGGTATGCAATTTCCCAGATATTGCCTGGCTCCTCGCGTGTTTCCCAGCGCCGCAAGGCGTCTCTGAGTACCTTACGTTGTAAGTCAGGTTGGTGTGGGCCACCCAGGGAATTTCCTGGCTTAAACTTGTATGGATAGATGGCGCGCGGTGGACCGGCGGGCCTGGAACTATCGGGTATGACGGTAATCAATACGGTTGGGATGCCCACCATCTCGATTTCGCGTTGGATTGCAACTACAACCCGGTGACAGAGCGGTCAGCCAGCAGTGAGAATAACGCCGTCGGCTTTTGAGCGGGAGATGATCTTTGCCATCTCCGGCGCGGCTCGCTCGTACAGGTCGCGCATGTTTTGTGTGTAACCCATGAAACCGAGATGTTTATCGCTAACTCCGGCAATCACTCTCTCTGTTACCAGTTCGCGCAGTCGGTCGATAGGAAAGATACAGTTGATGTCCCGGTCGGCATCGTGATGGTCATAGTGATCATGTGTGACCATTAGTTGTTCGGCCTGCACGTCGCCCGGAATGAGCCGCCAGCTATTATCACCGTTGATATCATACGGTTCCTGGCTGCGCAGGTGGACGCCTGCTGTTGAGACGAGCGCGAAAACGCTGTCACGCAGCTCTCGAAAACGTGGTGTATAGGGGATACACCGTTTTGACATCGCCATCTTGCTTCTCTCCTCTATCCATCGACAAAAACTCTCTCTTGAGCAGTATATGCCATATTTATGTTGTGGGGCAAGGTGAAGATGCCTGTTTGATAGAACCTGCTTTTTCCTGCTTTTTGGCTCGTCCTAAGCACTTGACATTTTTGTATTTACATATTATCATTATTTCTAAGTTTCTAAAATAAGAAACTAACAGTTCAGGTTACTTCACTCGCGTCCCGTTCATGACCGTCAGGGTTTATGATGTCGTCTACGTAGTCATTCGTACATTGAGGTACCAGCGGGAGGTTCAACATGCCACCAGTCGAGAAGGTTGACCGCACTTTAGATTGTCTTAAACTACTCTGCCCTGTTCCCATTATCAAAATCAGTAAGGCTGTAAAGGAGTTACAGACCGGCCAGACGCTGCTCATGCTTGCCGACGATCCCGGCTCCAAAGCGGATATGTTGGCCTGGGCCAAGCAGACAGGTAATGAGTTGCTGGGCATTGAGGAGGAGGGCAAAGTCTTCAAGTTTTACGTGCGTAAAACGCGCTGAACGCAATGACAAGCATCTTTTTTCCCCGCTACTCTAAAGGAGTTGTTACATGGATGACGCACCCAAGAAGCTCCTGTACATTCAGACCAATGGTGTTGAGTCGCCGGAGCGTTCAGCAACCCCGTTCTACCTTGCCTCATCGGCTGCCGCGATGGATATTGAGGTAGGCATCTATTTTACTGTCAATGGCCCCACGCTGCTTGTGAAGGGCGTTGCCGAGGAATTGATCC
>DAOTVZ010000150.1:0-30322 GCA_034436045.1 Ktedonobacteraceae bacterium
AAATGTATGGCGACCAACGCCTGATGACGTACCGCCTGGAGGTGACGGCGAAGAACCTGGAGACAGAAAGCACGCACGATGAATTTGGCAATTGCGTGCTAAACCTGTATGTGCCACAGGTGGAGAAAACCATCGATTTTGAAGCCTGGATTGTGGTGGAGCGCCACGCGCAAGAAAAATTTCTCATAGCTGGAAATGCACTGACGGATGTACGTTACCTGGAACCATCGCGCCTGACCGAACCGGACGAGGCATTACGTAAGGCAGCGGAGACATTACAGATGGAGGGATGGCAAGGGCTGGCCTTAGCCGAACGCATCAATGAGTGGGTCTATCAAACCTTTCAGTACAGGCATGATGTGACGACGATTCGCACGACAGCGGCGCAGGCTCTGGCGCTGAAACAGGGGGTCTGTCAGGACTATGCACATGTGATGCTGGCACTCTGCCGCCTGTGCGGCTTGCCCGCGCGCTATGTATCCGGCCACTTGCTGGGTGAGGGTGGCACGCATGCCTGGGTTGAGGTCTTGCTGCCCGCTGAAGGAGGACGCGCGCAAGTTGTGGCTTTTGATCCCACACATGGTTGTCGTGCCACCTTGAGCTACCTCACTATCGCCGTTGGACGCGATTACTATGATGTCGCACCCACCTCTGGCTCCTTTCGCGCGCCTTATCCTGGCGAACTTTCCGCGCAAAAAAGCGTCGGTTTGACTGCGCTGGAGTATACAAACTCTTAATATACCGCTTTTTTGGGCTATGGCCGATTTACTGGTGGGCCTTGCAAGATGCGTTTATGTATCCGTTGCGTACACATGGCTATCGCTGCCAACGCGACCCAGGGGGTCAAAACCGAGTGAAGCCGGGTCGTCAAGATGATCAATAGCAATACAATCAGGAATGAAAACGCCATCCCAGCCTGTCTCTTCTGCCAGCTTTGCCAGTTCCGCTATCTCGTGAATGCTGCCACCGGGGAGTACAAATCCATAGTACATGAGATAGACCTCCTTTTGTTCGTTTAAGCTAATGATGATCGCTAGAGGGGAATTTCTAGTCAGAAACTCCCCTTGAAGTTATAACGGCCAGGCTTGCCCATTAGGTGGCAGCCAGACTTTTGCATTAGTAAAGGCCACGTTGGTCGGGTTGAAATCATCCTGAGCTATAACACCAATAGAGCCTCGACTATATGTGCTATCTGTGACACTGGTCACATATTGTTCATTGACATAGAGGACGATAGAGGAACTCTGCGCGATGACCGTAATCACATTGGTCTGATTGTGCCCAATCTTGATAGCTGGACTGGTACCTTCGCTGAGTGTTCTGACAAAACCTTGTTGATTATCGATATCCAGGCGATAGGCTGCATCTGTACTGATATGGAAAGAGTAGAAAGTGACTAATGCCCTGTCGAAACGGAAGATGATGCCCCCTTCATCGCCTTCCTGAATGACCATCTGCACCTGGTAGGCGAAGTTGCCAAAGACGGTATTCCTGGCAGTGCAGCGATAGAAAGTGTTGCTTTGATTAATGGTGGCATGATAAGCCTTGTCGATGAACGAGCAGGTACCGCCGTCTGTTACTGTGGGAATATCGTCCCATTCGTATCCGCGCGAGTTATCAACTAGAGGATCGTTTAGCACAGGTTGACCTGAGGTAGCTTCACTATAGAGCTGTTGCCAGGCGACTGTTGTAGGCGACGGCGTAACAGCGGTTGTAGATATTGGTGTAGCTGTAGCAGTGGTAGGTGTGGTTGGAGGATTGGTTTTGTGTACGATAGGTGTGGTCGAGGAACCACCGCCGGTCGGGCCACTATGGTGCCCCCCTAGATAGATGACTATGCCAGCAAGCACAACAAGCAGCGCCAGCCCGGCAAATAGCCATGTTCTGGAAGGTGGGAACAGCAGTTGTGATTTGAGGCGAAGTGATGATTTTGCTGTTTTTGCTTCATCTGTTGTTTGGGATTTATCGGGGGCAACAACAATTGTAATCATGAGCGTGTCAGCGACGTCTGAGGCGGCATTTCCGGCAGCTTCACCGCGCACAGAGAGGCGAATTACCTGGCCGCTATGAACGCCCGCCGGGATCGTCACATTGACGCGCTTCGCTCCGGGCAGATCGAGGTTACGGCTGGTACCTTTGCGAGCTTCTTGCTGGCTGATGACCAGCGTGGTGCGCAGGATTTGAGAATCTTCGGGCAGAAAAGCTTGTCGTAAGGCATTGGCGAAGGCGGAGACGGAGGCGAAACGGTCTTTGGGATCCTTTGCCAGCGCATGCAATAACACCTCATCGACCGCTTTGGGCAGGTCAGGGCGAAAGGTGCTGGGGGGTGGGGGTGGCGTGTACAGGTGCTGATTCATCAATGCTACCAGATCACCCTGGAAGGGAGTACGCCCGACCAGCATTTCGTAAGCCATTGTGGCCAGTGCATATTGATCGGTGGCCGCTACTGGAGAGCCTTGCCACTGTTCGGGAGCCATATAGGGAGGCGTGCCGCGTGAAGTGTTGCTCAGACTCACTTCAGTATTCATCACCTTTGCCAGTCCAAAATCGGTCAGCAACAGGTCGGGTGCATCCAGCTTTCCCGTCGTATAGCGTAGCAGGAAGTTGGAGGGTTTCACATCGAGGTGGAGAATTTGACGGTCATGGGCGTGTTGCAGTGCGCTTGCAGCCTGCTCGACCATCTCGACAACGGTTGTCGGCGAGAGTTTGCCCGCACCGCCATGTTGTTCGAGCCACTCCTTTAGCGTTCCTTCCATGCGCACGGGCATGACCATGTATGGATAGATTTCGCCATCGATGGTCACTTCTCCGTAGTCATAGAGTGGCAGAATGTGAGGATGATCTAGCGTCGCAACGGCTTTGGCTTCGCGTAAGAAGAGCCGTTGGGCATCGGGATTATCGAGGATGTTGGGATTGATAACCTTGATAGCGACCTGCTTGTTCAGGTGCATGTTCTCGGCCAGGTACACGTAGCCCATACCTCCCTTGCCAATGCGGTGCAGGAGGCGGTAATGGCCAATTTGCGTTCCCTCTTGTAGCATTGTTTCCACCTTTCTACATTAGTGGGCTGTGGTGATGTGGGGCGGTTAGAATGCCGTACCTGTTGAAAAAAGGCAGAATGATGGATTCCAATTATAGATAATTCAGGCTATCTTTCTTATAGCCATTTATCCTCTAGGGATAAGAAGTTGATGAGCTACCGAGTTACGGATGGCTAATCAATGCTATTATATCAAACGACCTTTCCAGTGTAAATTTAAAGACAAATATGTATTCTTTACTAGCGAAATGCAAGTTTGCAACTCCATTCCAGGCATTACGTAGTTGTGTTGGAAGACGAATAATGGTCGGAATGGAGCTATCTTGTGATATCTGCTAAAAAACAGGCGAAACTGGCGCTGCTCGAACGGCAAGTGAAGCGTGTTGAGTCCCGCATGACATATTTGAATATGCGCAGCAATAGCTTGAAAGGGCAGCAATTACTTATTTTTGTGGGCGGCACCATTGTTACGATTGGTGCCTTTACTATCTTTTTCATCCTGGGCATTCTGGCTTTGATCGCAATGGTTGTGGCGCTCTGGTGGGCGTTTCGCCAGAGCAGTAAGCTGGATCGCAGCTATGTCAAATTTCAGGTCTTGCGACGCTTTTATGAGATGCAGATTGCACGTATCAAACTCGATTGGGAGAAGCTGCCGCCAGAGCCATTTGATGATACCTATAAAGATCATCCCTTTGAGCTAGACCTGGATGTGACCGGCGAACGCTCTCTCCATCGGCTCATCAATACCGCCGTCTCGTTTGAGGGTAGCGAAATTTTGCGTGAATGGTTGCTCAATAGAGGGCCTGATCTGGATACGATTTATGAACGACAAAATATTATTCGTGAGCTAACACCCTTAACACGTTTTCGTGGCAAACTCTTGCTCAATGCGTTGTATGCTACACGTTTGTCACGTCAGATGATGGACGCGGAACAACTGCTCGCGTGGTTAGAGAAAGAGCAAGGGTCGGGTGCTTCGTTTTCAACGCTGATGATTGGCATTATCCTCTCAGCAGTATTTTTTATAGCGTTGATCCTCTATATTGCCGGTCTGCTTTCCCCGCTCTTCTGTATTGCGGCGCTGCTGCTCTCGCTGATCTGGTTCTTTGCCAGGCGGCGTGAGATTGGCTATATGGCCAGTGATGCTGAGCTGGTGAGCAACACGCTTGAGCAACTGGAGCCTATTTTTAGCTATCTGGAAAGCTACCCGTACAAACGGCATCGCTATCTCAAGCAGCTTTGTGAGCCGTTCTATCTACATCCCGATAAACGCCCCTCGCTTCTCTTGAAGCAACTTGCCAGCTTGACCCGGCAGGCGAGGTTGCAACAGAGCGCCGAAGCCTGGACGGCTATAAATGCCTTGATCCCACTTGGCATGTATGTCTCGTATCGCTGGCATCGCTACAAAGCGCTGCTGACCGAGGTATTACCCGATTGGCTAGATACCTGGTATGAGCTAGAGGCTCTCTGCTCACTGGCGAACTTTGCTTATCTCAATCCTGAGTATGTCATGCCAGAAGTGGTGCCGGATAAGTATGCGCCGAGAGGTATGCTCTATGAAGCTAAAGGGCTGGGCCACCCTCTCTTACCGCCGGAGCATAAAGTCGTCAACGATTTCTCGCTCAGCGAGGCAGGCGATATCATGCTCATTACCGGCTCCAATATGGCGGGCAAGAGTACCTTCTTGCGCACACTGGGCATCAACCTGTGTCTGGCCTATGTGGGTGCGCCGGTCAACGCAACCTCGATGCGGGTGACGCTGTTTGAACTCTATGCCTGTATCAAAGTCACCGACTCTGTGACGGACGGTTACTCGTACTTCTATGCCGAGGTACGCCGTCTCAAAGGACTCCTGACGCGCCTGGAAGAGCAGCCGCTGCACCCGATCTTCTTTTTAATCGATGAAATCTTCAAGGGTACCAATAACCGCGAGCGCCTGATCGGCAGTAACGCCTATATCCATGCACTGGTTGGCAAACGCTGTGTAGGAGCTATCTCGACACATGACCTGGAACTGGTCAAGCTCTCCGAAACGTTGCTCGAAATCAAGAATTTCCATTTCCGCGAAGACGTGCTTGATGGGAAGATGGTCTTCCACTATAAATTACGTCCCGGCCCTTCACCAACAACCAACGCGCTCAAAATCATGGAACTAGAAGGCTTGCCAACAAAGGTCTATCAGTTGTAGTATCACTTGATCATTTGCTCCTTGCCTGGTGAGTTAAAATAAAGCGCGCATGCATTATCCTCTATGGGAGAATCTGTTTGCATGGAAGGTATCTCAGCTACCAACCTGTTGCTGACACCAGCAAGGAGCAAGTATTAAGAAGATGGAAAAAAATAGCTCTTTCTCCTCTCCTATAAGAAGAGGATATCCTTATCTATACGGAATGACGATAGCGTTGATCCTTCTGAGTTACGTTTCTCTTTTGCTGACAAGTTGTGCCACCTCTACGAAGCAACAGGGTAGTACACCAACACCAACCTCGCCCGGCAATTCTCTCACTACTCCCTCTCCATCTTTGCTCACACAACAGTATCAGTTTACCGCACAAGATAGTGGAAGAACGCTCATCTATCCTGTCACTTCGCGCTTTGGTATCATTCTCAGCGCGCAGCAGTATCCAAAAAAGCAGCTCCAGGTCTCTTGCATCCCTGCTGGGGTGTTAGGAAGTATCTCAAACATTCCAGCGGTCGCGCCACCCCTGTATGCTGTCAGGTATGAAGGCGTAAAGCCGGGTACCTGTATCATCAAAGATGGAAACTTTCATCTCACGGTGATTATTGTGCCTTATTCTGGCGCTTAATGGATGAAAGTCTGGAATAGTAAGCTGCCAGCCATATAGAGGCCAAAGCACATGACGAGGCCAGACATGGCCCACGCAATGTATTTTTGTAATCCTTTCAGGCGATACTCTACTGGCAGAGCTACCTGTTCTAGTGCCAGCAGGAAACCCAGTACAATGGGCAATAGCAGAGCGTTCATCACTTCGATGTCGAGCGTCAGGCTAATTAGTGGAATACCAGAGAGAACGAGCAATGCGCCGCCTACGTGCGCCAGGGTGTAGATTGTGTAGAACACCCTGGCCTTTTTGAAGGGCAGATTCAAGCTGTGTTTAAAGCCGAAGGCTTCACCGATGCCCCACGCACCGGCAACAGAGACGACAAGGGCGGCCAGAAAGCCCGCACCAGCCATGCCCAGGCCACAGAAGATGATCGCGGGTGTTGCACCGAGCGCTGGTTTCAGTGCCCCGGCGATATCCTGGATAGTATTTAGTGACGCACCGGGATGCGTTTTGCCAATCGTGGCAGCCGTAGCGATGACGACCGCGACCATAATCACCTGTGTGAGTACTGCACCGATGCGTGTATCCCAACGTGCCGCCTTGAGCTGGTTCTTTCCCAGGTGCTTGTCTATCACCGCTCCCTGCTGGTAGAAGACCATCCAGGGCATTATTACCGCGCCGACGTTGGCGGCCAGCAGGAAGAGATAGTTGCTCTGTGTAATTGGTAATGCGGTAAGGCCGTGCGTCATTGCCGGTAAGCTGGGATGAACCAGGAAGGCCGCTATCACGAAGAAGAGTTCGAGCAGGCCAACGGCAATACCAATGCGCTCGACCCGGCGATAGCTACCCGTCAGGCCAATAAGAACGAGCAAGAGAGTTACAACGGGTACAGAAAACCACAGGGGGATATGAAGCATTTCTCCTACGCCCGCAATACCGACAAACTCTGTTACCAGCGCACCGATAGCAGAGACGAAGAGCGTGATAACGGAAACAGCGGCCCAGCCCATGCCGAAGTGCTGGCGGATGAGTTCACCATGTCCCCGGCGTGTGATGACGCCCAGACGCACCGTCATTTCTTGCACGACATAAAGGAAAGGAATAAGCAGGAGTTGGGGCAGAATCATGGTGTAGCCCCATTGTGCCCCTGACTGCGCGGCGGTGATGATGCTGCCGGCGTCCGTATCGGCTAACATCACCATTAAACCAGGCCCAATAATAGCGAGCCATAGAAGCATACGTTTGAGGATACTGATAGTGCAGGTATCCTGTTGAGAGTTGTCTGGCTCGCCCACAAGAGGTAACGTTGTTATCTCAAACTTTTTCTGCCGAACACTCATCTACTAAAAACGCTTTCCAGGAAACGAAATCAGATTATGTTAAATATTAGGGCAGGCTAATATCCGAGTTAGCCAGTCAGATATTAGCACACACTAATGCGAAAATGCAAGGCTGGACGGTAGGGTATGTCTCAAGCGTAACTTTTTGGCATTACTCTATGCCTGTGCAATGTATCGTTGTAGGTGCGCATTCTTGCGGTCGCCCTGTGCGCTTGTGTGCCTGGTTGTGGGTGGCAATGCTGAAACTTCCTTGCGTAGCGAACCGTGAAACGTATGGGTTTGGATAATACTGATTGGATAGTCTAAGAGTTCTGGAACGACGGCGAAGGATGGAGAGACAGACGATGAGCGAAGCCACGAAAGATAGAGCAGAACGGCCAGAAGAGCAGCAAAGTAGCATGCCCGTGTCTCAGCATAATCAGTCACAAGGACGGCAGACGCAAGAGCGAGAGAAGGTGCAACAACCGCCAATAAAGATGTATCGCACGGTAGATCGTCTGATGGTTGCTGCGCCCATGCCTGGGATGGAGCCGGAGGATATCGTTGTGGAGGTCAAACCAGACGGGCGTCTGTTACTACACGGCCAATTGCGCGGTCTGCTCAAAGATATTAAAGAACTGCTGGTAGATGAGTGGAGCGCAGGCTATTATCAGCGTGAAATATCGTTACCCAATAGCGTGGATGGCGAGCATGCCAATGTCAACTACGGCAACGGCGTTCTTGTGGTGACACTTCCGATCAGTCAGCAGAATGTTCCGGCAGTGTTAACGCTGGCGAAAACCGGTGCTGCGCGTGGTGAACGTGTGGGCAATGTAGGTCACCAGACGCGCTAGGGATGTTCGCTCTTCTATAATGAGTCGAGTAGAATATAGAGAAAGGAATTGATTATGTGCGTCGCTTGTGGGCAGGAACTGTGCAAAAATTGCCATGAGTGCCATAATCCTGAATGTGAGCGCTACGTTGAGCCGAGCGAAACATGTAAGCTGCTAGAAACGACGATTATCGTCGAAGACGCAGAGTGGAGAGATATGGCTCCCTCTATATAGTATGTCTGATAAGAGGCTATACGCCCTCGGTGATGAGATGCTAGCCTGGAACGCTGCTTCATTCAGCGCTCCAGGCTAGCCATTTTGTTTGCGGAAACGTATGGTATCATAAACTATATTACTGATGTATTTATCGAGATGAGGAAAGCCAGGTAAAGGCAAATGGGGCAGTCCAGACCTGTGGTGAAAAGTTCACTGTGGTATCAAGTGGGCCATGCATACCGGGAAATTCTCGATGTTTTGCTGCATAGTCCGGCGGCCTGGGTGTTCAGTGCGTGCTGGTTGCTCTCGCTGGCTTATCTACTGTTGGCAGGCTACGCAAGAGGCATATTCCTATCAGTTGTCCTGGTTCTTTTGATAGCGGTTCTGAGCTTACTGACCATTCCATTGACAGTAAATGTACAGCCAGTATCCTATACGCTGGTGTCAAAAGCCCGCTTATGGATACAACTAGGTATTGTAATGTTTTTCGTGCTTTTGACGGGCTATGAAGGTTTGTTCACCAATGGTGCAATAGCTGTCCAATCTGCTGCACCCTCTTTTATGATGCCATTGATACTATTCCTGACTCACTTGCCATCTGCTGCCATCAATCCCTTGTTCTATTTTGTGCTACCTGTGTTATTTCTGTTGCCGACAGGTATTCGCTGGCACGCAATAGGTTTCGCTCACGGCTATCGTTCCTGGGCTGTGACGCTCCTGTGGTGTGTGCCAATGATGATTGTGATTATCGTTGCCTTATTCGTCGGCGGCACACGAATTTCTACACTTGCCCTCGCGTTGCTTCGGAATAGTCTCAATAACGGGTTTTTTGAAGAGTTTCTTTTCCGAGGCGTACTGATGGCAATACTGATACAGCTTCTGAATAGGCGCTGGGGTATAGTACTTTCCTCGTTGCTCTTTGGCCTCTGGCACCTGGGAACAAACACTGCAAGCTTCGGCGGAAGTCTTCTAGCCGGGGCCGCTTTTGGTATAGTAAGCCAGGCGGCTATCGGCCTGGGGTTTGCTATAGTCGTCTACCGCACGCGCAATCTGCTTGCCTCTTCTATTATTCATGTGATGCTGGATGTCGCTTTTAGCTAGTGGTGTCATATAATGCCTATGGAGTTACTCATGCCTGCTGTACTGGAGTAGTATTATAACCGTATCTGGAAGCATATCCCTCGTGTACTCTGTGTAGACGTTGAGTTAAACTTATGGATTATGCTTTTTTCATGCTGTCAAAAAAGGCTTTCACGACATCCCGTGCTGGATGCCGCAACAGCCGCGTCGCATCCGCATATCCATCACCATTCACACGACCATCTATAAATATCCTTTAATCCCGTAGGGACCTGATTCATCGCTTCCAGCGTGCGATAAATCAGGTCCCTACAGAATATATGAAGAATTAGCGTTCGACGATCATGGCTACACCCTGACCACCACCGATGCAGAGGGTCGCCAGGCCGTAATGGGCGTCGCGACGGCGCATCTCATAGAGTAATGTGACCAGGATACGGGTGCCGCTAGCGCCAATCGGGTGTCCAAGTGCAATCGCGCCCCCATTGACATTGAGCTTCTCGCGGTCGAAGCCAAGTTCTTTGCCGACCGCGACCGACTGCGCGGCGAAGGCTTCGTTGGCTTCAACCAGATCGATGTCGGCCATCTTTAGCCCGGCTTTTTCGAGCGCGCGCCTGGTGGCCGGGACGGGGCCAATGCCCATGATGCGCGGATCGACACCTGCCGAGGCGTAGCTGCGAATGGTTGCCAGGGGCTGCAAGCCGAGTTGATTAGCCTTGCTGCGACTCATGACGACGACCGCCGCCGCGCCGTCATTAAGGCCGGAGGAGTTGCCCGCCGTGACCATACCATCTTTCTTGAAGGCCGGGCGCAATTTGGCGAGGGCCTCTGCTGATGTATCGCTGCGTGGCTGCTGGTCGGTGTCAAAGAGGGTGGTGCCTTTTCGCCCCGGCACTTCAACCGGTATGATTTCGTCGCGGAATCTGCCGCTCTGGATGGCCTGGACTGCGCGCTGCTGACTTTCCAGCGCGAACTGATCCAGTTCCTCGCGAGACAGGTGATAGTCTGAGCAGATGTTTTCAGCGGTGATACCCATATGACAACTGTTGAAGGCATCCCACAGGCCATCCCTGATCATTTCATCGACCAGTTCTGCATCGCCCATGCGATAACCAAAGCGGGCCTTCTCTAGCAGGTAGGGGGCGCGGCTCATGCTCTCCATACCGCCAGCAACGATGATATTGGCATCGCCCAGGCGAATCGCCTGCGCGGCTAGCATGACACTCTTCAGACCACTGCCGCAGACCTTATTGATGGTCATAGCGGGTACTTGAACGGGCAGCCCGGCAAAGATAGCGGCCTGGCGCGCCGGATTTTGCCCCAACCCTGCCTGGAGGACGTTGCCCATGATCACTTCATCTACCTGGTCGGGTTGAAGATCGCTGCGTTGCAACGCGGCACGAATGCAGACCTCACCCAGTTTGGTTGCAGGCACTTCGGCCAAGCCTCCGCCATAGGTGCCAATTGCTGTTCGTACTGCGCTCACGATGACTGCATCTTGTAATTCGGCCATTGTTTCCTTCCTCTTGCTAGTTGCTAGAACTTGCGCCGATCCACCATGATCGGCGATGACTCATTGCTCTACTGCGGCAATGTTATCTGAGATTGGGCGCAAAAATGTCCCTGCGAGTGCGTCGGGCGTGAAATGCGCCCTACATGTAAATACCACCGTTGATATTGAGTGTCTGGCCCGTGATATAATCACCGTCCACAATGAGGTAGCGCACGGCACGCGCGACCTCCTCAGGCATTCCCACGCGACCAAGCGGAATGCGCTTGAGAATCATCTCTTTCACCTTATCTGGAACGCTCAGGTACATCTCTGTCTCGATGAAGCCGGGGCAAATGGCGTTCACGGTGATACGGTAGCGAGCCAGTTCCAGTGCGGCGGTCTTGGTGAAGCCGATAATACCGGCCTTGGCGGCGGCGTAATTCGCCTGACCGAAGTTGCCCATTTGACCGACGAAGGAGCTGATGTTGATGATTGCCCCATGCCCCTGCTCGATGAAGTGATTCTGTGCCGCCTTGACGGTGTAGAAGCAACTGTTCAGGTTGGTCTGGATCACCGTGTTCCAATCCTCAATGGTCATCTTCTTCATCGTGCGATCCAGCGTGATGCCCGCATTGTTGACCAGCACGTCAATGTGGCCAAAACGGCGGACGGTCTCCTCGATCAGGTTGGCGGCCTGTGCGGGGTCGGACACATCGGCTTGTAAGGCAACAGCGTCTGCGGCCCCCGTCTGGAGAAGTTTGGCGGCCAACTCCTCTGCCAGCCCACTGCTGTGGGCGTAATTGACAACGACCTTGCCCCCCCCATGACCAATTTCTTCCGCTATCGCGCGCCCAATACCCCTTGCCGCACCTGTGACAACGACGACTGCGCCTTCCAGTTTTGCCATGACAAACTCCTTTCTCCAGGTGATGAAATCCAACCAACGGTGTTGAACGGTAAAAAGTATCCATCATACACTATCACGATGCATGACCAATTGGGTGTAACTCGTGATAGTATATCATGTACATCGCCCGATGTGGTGAAAGAAGTTTAATATACAATTCTTACAAAGACATCTCGAAATGAAACACTACGATTACAAATGCATCACACTTGCTCTCATTATAGATAGAACGAGAGCAAGTAGGATAGGGATTTCATTTTTCTAGCACGTATGTGCCGGGTGCCGGGATAATGGGGGGATAGGTTTTATTGCCCATTGATGGCGGTGCTACCCGCTCTCCTGAACGGGCCTGCAACCAGTCCAGCCAGTCTGTCCACCAACTGCCTGCGTGATGGTCTGCCTTCTCAAACCACTCCTCGGCGCTGCTCACAGACTTATCGTTTGTCCAGTAGCCTTTGCCTTTTGACGGAGGGTTGATAACACCAGCGATATGGCCGCTGCCGCCGAGCGCGAAACGCACGTGTCCACGCACCAGTTGAGAGATACGCCAGGCTGACTTCCAGGGTACAATGTGATCTTGCTGGGTGCCAACGGCGTAGATGTCCTGGCGAATGCGACCGAGGTCGATAGGAACATCCTTGAGGACAACTTTGCCAGGTTTGATGAGGTTGTTCTCAAGGTAGGTATTGCGCAGGTAGAACGAGTGTGCCGCACGTGTCATGCGTGTTCCGTCGGCGTTCCAGTAGAGAAGATCGAAGGCCGGTGGCTCCTTGCCTAGCAGGTAGTTATTGACGACGTTGCTCCAGATGAGGTCGTTGGCCCGCAACATATTGAACATGGTTGCCATCGCGCGGCTGTCCAGGTAGCCCCGCTCCATCATCTGCCCTTCGATATATTCTATCTGGGGTTCGTCAATGAAGACAGCAGTATCGCCTACTTCATTAAAATCCAGCAGGGAGACGAAGAAGGTGGCGGCGTTCGCCGTTTTGTCCTGCTTGCTGGCGAGATAGGCTAAAGTCATCGCCAGTAGTGTGCCGCCGATGCAGTAGCCGACGGGATTGATCTTCGGTGAGCCGGTGATATCCTTGATAACATTGAACGCAGCCAGCGGCCCCAGGGTGAGGTAATCGTCGAAGCCAATTTCCTCCATCGAGGCGTCGGGGTTTTTCCAACTGATCATGAAGACGGTGAAACCATGATCGACCAGGAATTTAACGAGGCTATTTTGTGGCTGCATATCAAGGATATAGAACTTGTTGATCCAGGGCGGAATAAAGAGCAGCGGGATCGAGTAGACGGTCTCGGTAGTCGGCGTGTATTGGATCAATTCTATCAGCGTGTTGCGATAAACGACGTGACCAGGGGTTAGTGCCAGGTTGCGGCCAGGGGCAAAAGCCTCTGTGTCGGTCATTTTGATCTGACCATTCTGAATGTCACGCAGGAGATGCTCCATACCGCTGATCAGGTTACGACCGCCGGTTTGAAGCGTCTCGTGGATGACCTGTGGGTTGGTGAAAGCAAAATTTGTCGGGCTGATCGCATCGAGGAACTGGCGCAGGTAAAAGGTGAGTTTGCGCTGCTGCTTTTTGTCCAGGCCCTCGATCTCAGTAGCCGATTTGAGAAGGGTAGTTGCGACTAGCAGATAACTTTGTTTGAGCGCATCGAAAATAGGATTGAGTTGCCAGTCCGGTGCGCTGAAACGTTTATCGCCCTTCTCTGGGGATACGACCGGTTCGCTTTGTTGCTGATCGTATCCCCAGTACTTGAGCGTGGCGTCGGTCATGATCTGCGTATATTGCAACGCGAGGTTAGTATAGGTTTCCCAGACACGTTCGGGGTGACGTAGCGTGTCGAGCCAGACCTGCTGAAATGCGCGCGTAGTCTCCGCAGGGTCTATTGGCACCATACTGTGCAATGGCGTGAGTTGCCAGAGCTGGTCAATCATGGCAATCCAGGGGTCGCGCACAGTACCGCTTTCGCCTTTGTCTCCTCTCTGGGCCACTGGATTGCTCTGCAACGTACTCTCAAACAGCTTTTGCCACGCTTCAAAGGGATTAGATTCGTTTGTTATTTGCTCTGCCATTGGAAAATCCTCCTAAAAAACCATTCTTCCATCGCACTACGTCCAGGCAGGATGCGCAATCATTCTATGACTGCGCTATTTGTGAACGTGGCTGCAGCCAGTTCAGAATCTTGGGCCAGAGAGTCTTTTTGGCGTCCGAGCCGGTAAGCAGACCTACATGTCCAGCATTGATGACGTAGAACTCTTTATCCTGGCTACTGATGAGCTGCATGAGGGCTTCGGCCTGCGGTACGGTGCAGATATGGTCTTTCGTACCTGCAATGCTCAGCACAGGGCAGGTGATATTGGCGAGATTCACGGTGCGCCCGCGTAGCTTAATTTCGCCTTTCACCAGCTTGTTCTGCTGATAGAACTCCCGAATCCACTGTCTGAAAGCTGCGCCGGGGAACGGTACGCCATCGTTGACCCACTTGCTCATCGCCAGCCAGGTGTCCATCGGCTTATCCTGGAGGATGCGATCCCACATGGTAACGTAGGTGCCGATGTAATTTGTGACAGGCTTGAGCATGCGATTGCCGACATCGATCAGTTCGCCCGGAACATTGCCATAGGCTTCTGCCAGCAGATCGGGGTTGAGGTACTTTTCACTCGTCCATACGCCGAACAGGCCCATGTTTTCCGGGGTGAAATCGATGGGAGCCGTGAGCAGAATCAGGTTCTTCAATGGTTTGCCAGGGAAAAGTGCCGCGTACATGGCGGACATCGTGCCACCCATACAATATCCCAGCAAGGTAAATTCCTGTGCGTGCGCGCATTTCAACACTTTCTTCGCGGCCTGGGGGATGTAGTCCAGCACGTAATGCTCGAAGGAGAGGTTCTTGTCCTCGTCGCCTGGTGTGCCCCAGTCCAGCATGTACACGTCAAAGCCCTTGCTCACAAGGAACTCTACCAGACTGTTGCCGGGCATCAGGTCCAATACATAGGGGCGGTTAATGAGAGCGTAGATCAGCAGAATGGGAACGGGGGCTACTTTCTCTACGACAGGGATGTAGTGATACAGCTTCGCCTTGTTCTTTGTCCAGATGACCTCTTTAGGCGTCTGTCCGGTATTGACGCGCGCGCCTTCCACGATGATCTCTATGCCTGTTTTATACTTTTTAAGGGCCTCTTCGAATGAGATGCTCGCATCAATTCCCTCGTGTGTATTCATATGTTCTTATCCTTTCCCCGATCTTCTCATGGATCGCCAGTAGCAAAGGTACTATGACGCAGCTTGCGCTTCCGCCTCTTGAGATTTTTGAGACTTTTGACGTTGAGCATCGGCTGTACGGTTCGCTCGGCGCGATGAGGAGGGAACTTTCACAGGCTCTGTTGTCCTGGTCGGGAGTGTGGCGATGGCAGCGAGCAGGGTATCCAGCTTGCTCTCTATACCATTCAGGCGCTGCTCCAGTTGGCCTACTCGCTGTTCCAGCGACTCTACGGCGGCGAGCCTCTGCTGCACATCGTCAAGCTGGCTCAAGCCATGACCTGCGTCATCGGCGACATCCTCTAACTGGTTCTCTATCCGATCTACTTTGTCTTCGAGGTTGATGAGCAACTCTGCCACACGAGCAATATCTGTGCGTGTGGGAAGCTGAAGATTATGGAGGTAGTCTTCGTTGGTGCGGCGTATGAGCGCATAGAGGTTGGCGTAGTCATTAAGGAATTCACTGGAGACCTCCATGAATTTGTCACTGCCAATAACGTCGCCTATCGCAGCAGACAAGGTCTCGTTGGTGGCATCATACCATTGTTTGAAAAAGGTAAAGGGAGCAATCGGCAAGGTCATGCCTGCAAGCAACCCGGCACGGGCGGCATCCATCATGTCCAACCACTGTTTCATCAGCCCCAGGGAGTCTCCACCCATGTTGCTGATCTCGACTGCTTTGCGCCAACTGTCAGCGGTTGCTTCAAACCACCGTTTCCATAACTCCAGGGGATTGCCCGTGCCCTGCTGGCTCTGTTCCATCGCGCGCGTGACTCCTTGTAGCCATGTGCGGTACAAGCTGAATGGATTGGGGGAAGAGGTCTTGCCTGCATTACCGTTTGTGGAGTTTGACCAGCCTTTTGAGGCTGCTTCGTACCATTGCTCCCAAACTTCCATCGGGTCGCCGGGCTTTTGGCGATTTGTCTCCTCTGACATGAGTGCCATCCCTTTCATATGAACCTTCGCACTTCTTCATTAGTAACTATACCATATTCCAGAGGCTAGAGAGGGGCAGGGTCTCGGCCTCGTACCCACGATATGATGATATGATACCTACAAGAGGCATCACTACAGAGAGGGAGCGGAAGAAGTGCCGAAGGGGACATTATTCTTTGCCTCCATCTCGCTCCTGCCTGTTGTCCTGTTGGACATGCGCCGAACCCGTTCCGTTATAAAGCTGGAAGAAGCTCTCCATCATCTTCTGGTACTGATTTAAGGAATCAGCCCAGTATTTCAGGTATGCTTCACCCGCCTCGGTAATCGAATAGATGCGCCGCGCCGGACCACCTTCCGAGGTATCCCAGCAGGAACTCACCATGCCATCCTTTTCCATCTGCCGCAGAGTGCGATAGAACGTGCCAGGGTTCATGGAAGCCAGACCAAAGGCTGCCATCTTCTCCATCAGTTGATAGCCGTAGGAATTCCACTGACGCAGCATCAAAAGCAGCACTGGAACAAGCCAGTTTTTCGACCAGGCATCATTGGCGGCATTCTGTAATGGATTGTCTTCCTTCTCTTTTGGCATAATATCCTTATATGCATATAGTGCATCTAACACTACAATAATGTTACATCTATATGCATTTTACATCTATCCACACTCCATGTCAAGGAAGACGAGTTAGACTCTCTCACAATCGTATCACAGGCTCAGGAGCAGACGGCCTCGGCGCAGCCGGAAGCAGGAGAGCCATCTACGGGGCGGTGCTACAAGGTGTTACGCGGCTTCGATCTCGCGCATGTACTTAATCGTCGCCTCACCGCTTAGGACCAGCGTGCCATGCTGATTGAAGCATTCCGTGTGTAGCGTGACGATGCGCTTATCCTCGCGTAAGGCGACCACTTTGACGATAACGGTGACGGTATCGCCAATATGAATAGGGCTGAGAAACTTCAAGGTTTGACCCAGGTAGATGCTTCCTGGCCCCGGTAGTTCATTGCCCAGGACTGCTGAGATCAGCGAACCGATCAAGAAGCCATGGGCAATGCGTTTGCCGAAGAACGAGCGTTCGGCGTATTCTACATCAAGATGAATGGGATTGTAGTCTCCACTGATCTGGGCAAAGAGGAGAATATCATTTTCAGTTATGGTACGAGAAAGGCTGGCCTGTGCTCCAATCGGTGGAAGTGGGGCCAGTTTCTGAACACCATCGCTCACCTGCTACGCACCTTTCATGTTGACGACAGTTTGACAATGGTCGGGTATCCATAAGGGATACCCGTGACGAACTTACCTATTCAGCCATCTTGCGAGTTGTGGCCTGGGCTTGCCGTGCTGCCTTTTCAGCCGCCGCCGCTGCCTGCTGTGTGGTTTTCTGGAAGGTTTCCAATCCCTGCTCGGTGGCCTTCTGGAAGTTCTTCAGCCCTTCCAGCATGGCTGCTTCAGCCGTGTTCATTGCCTTCTGCCAGAATGTCAGCGGGCTAAAGAGGAAGTCGCGGTATGTGTCTAGCGACTCTTGCGCAAGGGTCTGAAAGGCACTCTGCTGCTTCTGGAATTGCTGATCCATATCTTGCAGTAGCGAGTGAGCTGCATCGATCTGGCTCTTGAGAACCTCAACGCCATTCTCCAGGATGTTCTGCGCCAGCTTCGTGTTGCGCTCCTGCGCGGCAACTACGCTATTGGCTAACGACTGAATGTTCTCGGTTCCCACCTGCTGCTGTTTCGCCTGCTCGATCAGCTCCTGCATTAGCGTGCGCGTGCCCTCGGCATGGCTTTTGAGAACCTCAATGCTATTCTCAAGGACGCTCTGTGCGAATGCCAGGTTGCGCTCTTGCGCTGCAATTGCCGCGTCGGTGATAACCTTACTGGTTTCTTGGACTGATTTGATCAAATTTCTGGCCGCTTCGTTGGCTTTTGTATCTGCCATAATGTGATTCCCTTTCCTGTAGTCTCCTGCAATAACTCGTGCTGATCTTTTTTCTATCAGCATCATCTATATGCATTTTACATCTATATGCAGAGAAAGTCAAGGGTTCAAACAGGCAAAAAATCACAGAGATGTCACATTATAGAGCTTACAATTGCCAGGTCGAAGTTCTCCGCGTTCATGTTTTGCCTCTGGGAAGCGAGAAAAGGAAGCAAGTGGCCTTGCTTTTTAAGCTATCGATCAGATATACTTGTTACAGGTGCCTTTCATCCATTTCCCGACGTCAAGTGCCTGACGTTTTCGAGGGTTTCTAGCATGTCACAATTGGTTTCGTAGTTGAAATCAACTTGTCGTCATTACGACAGGAGGAACAATCATGCTCAATTGCATTGCAGAGGCAACGAAGCCTGTTTCCCGACGTCCCTTCATGGTAGCTCTCTTGCTTGCGCTGACGCTGCTTGCTACTGTCGCTCCCGCCGCGTTCGCGTCCTCGCAGCCGAATCTGGTTGGCCCCAAACATTATTATCTGGCATTGGGTGACTCGCTGGCCTTTGGCTATCAGCCTGACCTCAATTATGATGATGGCTATGCCAACGACTTCTATGCTAATCTCCAGCAATATGGAGTCGGTGCTGTGGCCAATATGGGCTGTCCCGGTGAAACTAGCAGCACGATGATTAATGGTGGTTGCCCTTTCCCCTTCCTGCGCAAGTATCCTTATATTGGCCCTCAACTGGATGCTGCTCTCATCTATCTCGCGTTGCATAGCGGGCAGGTCAGTCCGGTAACGCTGGATATTGGCGCGAACGACTTCTTGCCGCTCATCAACACCAGCACGTGTGTGATTAATGTGAGTGCCTTTAACAGCGCGCTGGTGACGCTGGATAGTAATTTACGCCAGACTATTCTGCCTGAACTGCATGCGGCGTTAATGGTCAATGGTCAGTTGACAGGCGATTTAGTCATGATGAACTATTACGATCCCTTGCAGAATAAATGTCCCAATACGGTGCCGTATGTTGAGGAGGTCAATCAACATATTGCCGCCGATGCCGCTGGCTATGCCACTGTCGTGGATGTCTTTAGCGCCTTCGGTGGGGCCACTACCCCCAACCCCAATATCTGCTCCTACACCTGGGAATGCAGCATTTTCAGCGATGTCCATGCCACCGATAAGGGATATAGTGTGATTGCCGCGACTTTTGAGCAAGGAACTGGGTATTAGTCATCGATTGAGGTAGTGATGCCCTGGCGGGTATCATGCCCATAAGTAGAGCAGCAGGTTTTCCATTGGCTCATGTGCTGGTACTGCGTCGAGCATGGATTGTGAGGCACAGAAAGATTCCCTTGCTGATGGAAAATCTGCTGCTCTGCCTGATTCTGGTGTGCGTGATTGGTTGTTCGTAAGAGCTAGGCACAATCAACAAAAATTGCTATACTCTCTATGTAGCTAAGCGCTGTTCTATGTTCAAAACAAGGTGATAGGTGAGGAATGACGAAGATCAAATTGCTGCTGGTTGACGATCATGGCCCGTTGCGCCGCGCGCTGCACGAGGGACTGGAGGCGACGGGAGCCGTGCAGGTTGTTGGCGAGGCGGCAACGGGGCGCGAGGCGGTGGCCCGCGCGCTGGAACTGGACATGGACGTGATCTTGATGGATGTGCAGTTGCGTGACCCCAATGCGGGTCATCGCGAGTTGAGCGGGGTCGGCGCGGCGGTAGCCATTCGGCGTGAGCGACCGCGTATGCCGGTGGTGTTCTATTCCATTCAGGATGATGACGAATATTATCGTGAATTCCGTGCTTCCGGTATTCTCACCCACTATGCCTATGTGCGCAAGAGCAATTACCTGTTGCCCAGCATGTTAATACCGTTATTGCGTGATGCCATCAATGGACGCAGCCTGGTTGATCCTGAAATTGAAGACCGGGTGCAAGAAGTGCGCAGCCTGGATGAGCAATCGCCACGTGCCCTGCTGGAACCCAACGAGCTACGTGTGGCGGAACTGATGGCACAGGGTATGACCAACGAGCAGATTGCGGCCCGCCTGAATCTGCATGATAAACGTGCCGTGAGCCGCACCAACGGACGCATTTACGCCGCCTGGGGCTTGAGCGAAAATTCCGTCGATGATAAGGTGGCGCGCGCCAGAGCTACGCTGATCTACACACTCAATCGTATGATTATATGGGATGAAAACGGCGTGGCATTGGTGCAGGATCGTCGTGGTGAATGGGTTCCACTCTATTAAAGAGAAATAAAAGAAGGATACTATGCTCTCGGCTATCTGGCTTGAACCAGCACGCATTGTACAGACAATTGTCGTTGCGCTCTCCATCTTCAACCTGGTAACGTTCCTCTGGCTGGCCCTGACCGTCTGGTTGAATGGTGATCGGCGCAAGATGATTGCGCGCGTGGGCGTGGTAGGCCTGGGACTCTCGGCGCTCTTTTTCTTTCTGCATACCTTGCTGGTGGCAGACTCAGCAGTGGGACTTTCACAAACGAGCATTCAGGAATTTTTGTGGCATCTGGTCTGGGTACCGGCAGTGGGTGTGCCCTATATCTGGTTCGTCATTGGTCTGCACTACGCGGCGCTGATGAACGAGCGCTGGCGGCGGCGGCGTCCCATTCTGCTCACGATCAGTGCCTTGCTCGGTGGCAGCATCCTGTTGCTGTTGATCCTCAACCAGTCCTCCTTTACTTTTATGGGCACGCTACGTCTGCTGGCCTATAACGACGTAAGTAGCAAAATGCATGTTTTGCCATTGATCCTGCTACCAATCCTTTTTCTGTGCTATCTCACCTTCTGTGCAATTGGCCCCTGGTTTACGCCCAGTAAACTGGCCCGGCTCTGTGCCGTTCTCTGGCATAGCCTGTTCGGCCCCAGAGAAAGTTGTCCGCTTGGACAACGCATTGCGCAGGCATACTGGGATGACAAAGTAAGCGCTGAATTGCTGGACGAACAGGTGCTTTCCTGGAGCCTGGCGCGTCCTGGTCTGCTGGTGGCAGCGCTGCTGATGGTGGCGCTGACAACCAGCCTGGGCATCCTGGGTGTTTCTTCCATGCTGCACTGGCTGGCGCTGGGGCCGCGCTCGCAGCCTGTCTCGCTTCCAACGCTACAAACGATGCCACTACAGTTGATGCTGCTTGATCTCTTCTCTATGGGTGCAGTCGCCGTCATTATTCTTTTTATTGGCAATTCGGTCATTCGGCATGGTATTCTGATCGAGCGACCGCTGGCACGACGCGGCTTCTTCGAGCAGTGGCGTGGCATCGTGATTGTGGCAACGGCGGTTGCTATCTTCATTGCACTGCTCGGCTTCTTCACCAACAGCAGCCTGAGCGGTTTGCTGATCATCACCTCGCTGGCGACGGTAGCCTATGCGCTGTTCACCTGGAGCAGCTATACCGCGCATGATCGTTATATCGCCCTGCTCGGCCCCTTTTTGCGCAGTACAAACGTGCGGCACTGGCTCAATACCGATTTGCAGAAGACGGAGCAGAGCATGGAAGCGCTCTTCTTTCATCTTTGCCGCGATGTGCTGGAGGTAAGTTGGGCACGTCTGGAGATGCTGGCCGGGCCTATCCGGCGCACGTTTAACTATCGCTGGGCGTCTGAAGATGCCCCACAGGAGCATGAGTATAAAATCGAGATGATGCAGATGTCGCCGATAGTGCCTGTGAAGCGCGAGCGTCCCGAAGGTGCGACTGTGCCTGCGTGGGTCTTCGCGGCCCCTACACGGATACAGGTGCTGTTTCAGGGGCGACCGATGATCTGCTGGGTGCTACCAATTTATGATGAACTGGGTCTGGTAGCAAAGCTCTATCTTGGCCCACGCCAGGACGGTAGCGTCTTTACTGATGAAGATATGGAACTGGCCCACGCCTGTGGCATGCGTATTCTGGATACTTTGCGCGAACACGAGGCTATGCAGACAGTAGCGGCCTTGCTACGACGCCGTATCGTGGATGTCAAGCTGCTGGGGGCGCAGCATCGTCGTGTACTGCATGATGAGATTCTACCGCAGATGCACCTGGCCCTCTTGCGCCTGGAAGCGTTGCGAGCGGCCATTAGACAGCCGGTGCAGGTTGGCTCCGCGCGGGATGAGGGGGCCTCTTCGTTGCCAAATCCTGAAATGGCTCTCAACGAGGCGATTGAACGTATTTCTGAGGCGCATCGTGGGCTGGCGGCCATGATGCGTGCTACGGCCCCAAGCGCGCCGCATCGTTTAGAGCGCGATGGCATGATGCACGCTATTCATGCCATGATTGCGCAAGATTTCCGACAGAGTTTTGACGAAGTAGAGTGGGATGTTGCAGAGGAGACTATCCAGCGCATTGATGAAGTAGTGCCGCCCGCGCTGGCCGAAATTACCTTTGCCGCTGTGCAGGAGGCGTTGCGTAATGCGGCCCGTCACGGACGCGGCACCGACATTCACCGCCGCCTGCGCCTCAAACTCTCGGCTTCGCTCAATCCCCATTTGGAAATATTAGTGAGTGATGATGGTGTGGGCATTCTCTCGGCCAGCAGTTCAACCACCGGCACCGGTGGCGGCTTGATGACGCACAGCGCCTTGCTGGCCATCGCGGGCGGCAGCCTGACCGTCAAAAGTGCCCCCGGCGAAGGCGTAACAGTACGCATCATGCTCCCCGCCGAAGCCTTGCGGTAAACGAAAGTGCCGATGATGCCGAAGCATGAGGCTGCTCCCTCTTTTGTGTATGTTTATACACACTGTTTTTTGTGTGTCGTGGCCCTTATACTTAGGAATAGAGAGCGGTCATCTGCCGTGTCGGCTTGAGACGTGACGGGCGTATTACTTGGATTCTTATCCTGGAGCGTCTCCGGCATAGCAAGTTTATTCGCAAGGAGGTATGATCCGCTATGCTACTGATAACTGGCGCAAATGGCTACATTGGAAGTCACCTGGTACGGCGTCTTGTTGAACGGGGTGACGCACCGCGTTGTCTCGTGCGGGATGTGAACCGTGCAAAAACTATTTTGCCGGTCGATAAGGTTGAATTGGTGCAAGGTGATACGACAAAACCGGAGACATTGACCGAGGCGGTGCGAGGTGTTGATACCATTGTCCATGCTGCATTTATTACTGCTGATCGTAAAGCATTGTCCGAGGATTTCTATAACCGAACCAATGTGCAGGGAACCGCAAATCTGGTTAAGGCGGCGCAACAGGCGGGGGTGAAGCGCATTATAGTGATAAGTGGTCTGGGGACAAAGCCTGATAAGCCCGGTAGCTATATGCAGGGCCGCTACCTGGCCGAGCAGAGCGTAATAAACAGTGGTCTGGACTGGACGATTATTCGCCCCTCGGTCCTCTTTGGTGAGGGTGCCCCCTTTATCAAGGGATTGACAGACCTGATTCGCACCGCGCCGGTGGTGCCGCTCATCGGTGGTGGCAAGGTGATGTTCCAGCCGATCTATGTGGAAGATGTTGTGACCGTTATTATCAAAGTGCTGGAAGACCCTCAGCGCACGAACGGTCACATCTATACTATTGGCGGCCCTGAGTACTACTCTTTCAGTCAAATTTTTGATATATTGCTGCGTGCCATGCACACGACCCGCCCAAAAATCTGCGCCCCCACGCCGCTAGTCGGTATCGGTGCCGCTGTCATGGAGGCAGTATTGCCCAGACCACCACTGACGAGAGCGGCAATGGCGCTCTTTTCCTTCGACAATACCACCGACCTGAACAGCGTAGAGCGCGATTTTGGCTTTAAGCCCCTTTCCTTTGCGCAATATATGGAGGATGCCGGAAGAGCGCGCACAGGGTATCCGCGAGGGGTACCTCAATGAAAGTTACTGGCGTATCCTGTTGCTATGCAGGGCTGGTCGAAAGGGAATGCTATAGCAACTCGAAAGTAATGTCGCGCGCTCCTTCCCACAGAATTGAGCGGCCCATCTCACGTAACTGCTCGCGTCCTTCCTCGATGGTCAGGAAGTGGTTGCCGGCCAGTTGGCCCAGTTTGCTGGCGAAGCTGGTGGCACCGTAGGGAAAAAGGATCTCCGTTTCGCTATAGCCGCCCGGATAAAACAGGATTTCGCCGGGAGCGGGATAGCTGGTAGCGTTCTCGAAGCCGACGCCTAGAGTATAGTCGCCGAGCGGAATCCAGTTAGCCTCGCCGCTCCAACGAGCGTGAATTAGTTTGCTATGGAAGGGCAAGACGCGCTTGAATGCTTCACACGTCCTGGGCGCGTCTACCTCTTCCATCCGTGCGGTGTAGACCCAGGGGCCGACAGTGATACGCAGTCTGGTCATCAGGAAAAATATCCTTTCTATAGATGTGCTTGCTTAATGGCTTTCAAAACTCTTTCCGGTAGCATGGGCAATTGGGTTATCCAGACGCCGGTTGCGTCGTGGATAGCGCTGGCGATGGCGGGCGCGAGGGGGATAAAGGGCATCTCGGCCATGCCGCGCGCGCCGAACGGCCCATTGGGATCGGCCTCTTCCAGAATGATCGGCACGACTTCATAGGGCATATCCAGAATGGTGGGTAACAGATAGGTGCTGAAATAGGGTGTGAGGATGTGCCCGTCGCGCACCTGGAGATGTTCGAGCAGCGCGTAGCCCAGTGTTTGTGCCAGGCAGCCTTCGATCTGTGCCTCTACCTGCTGACGGTTAATGGCCTGCCCCACATCATGCACGCTAATGATACTCAAGACCTGTACCTGGCCGGTCAGAAGGTTGACCTCGACCTCAACGGCCTGTGCGGCGTAGCCATAGCAGTAATTGGGACGCCCGATGCCGGTTTGGGGATCGAGGGGTGTCGTTGCGGGTGGGCGATACTGCACAGTTGCCTCGGCGAAATATGCCTCGGTTTCACTCCATTTATCGCGCGCGGCGAGAGCAGCTTCGTGTACGGCCCGTCCGGCCATCAACGTCAGGCGTGAGGCAGAGGCGCTACCGGCATTGGGTGCTTCGCTGCTATCGGTGCTGATAAGGCTTACCTGGTCGAGCGTAACGTTGAGGGTGGCGGCTGCGATCTGACGTAAGGCGAGGTGTGAACCTTGGCCCACGTCGGCGGCCCCGACGCGCACGACCACGCGCTCTATTTCGGCCTCGCCATAAATCTCAACCGTAGCGGTGGCCTGCTCCGGGAATCCGAACGAGTAGCCGACATTTTTCATACCACAGGCGATACCGACGCCCCGACGCAAGTATGGTGCGCGATGTTGACGCGGCTGTCCATAGTGCAGGCGTTCACGGGCCTCAGCGGTGCAGCGTTCCAGTACGGCCAGGGCACTGACCCCCTCTGGCAAGGGCTGTTGCGTCGGTTCGATGCTGCCCTCACGGTAGATATTGATACGGCGCAACTCAACAGGGTCGATGCCGAGCGTGTGAGCCAGGCGGGTGACCATGATCTCGCTGGCAAACTGCGCTTGCGGCGCACCGAAGCCGCGAAATGCTCCACAGGGAATGTTATTGGTATAGGCAACATAGCCGTTAGAGGTAATATTGGGTATCTCGTAGCAGCCGCTGGAAAAAAGCGTGGCGACTTTTAGCACCTCTTCGCTGGTCGAGGCATAGGCCCCACCATCGGCTATCACCTCAGTCTCTACCGCGATGATGCGTCCATCCTTCTTTGCACCCCAGCGACAGTATATTGTCATCGGATGACGTTTATGGTGTCCGATGATCGATTCCTCGCGGCTCCAGACCAGAGCGACCGGGCGTTTGAGCTTCCAGGCGGCCAGTGCGAGGATGTGTTGGATGGATAGGTCTTCGCGTCCACCGAAGGCCCCACCAATGGCGGCATAACGTACCACGACCTGATCTTCCGGCAATTGCAGCATGGCGGCTAGCTGGCGACGGTCTTCGTGCAGCCACTGGCCTGCTGTCTCCACCACGACACGCCCCTGTTCATCGTAGTAGGCGATACCGGCTTCCGGTTGCAGGAAGGCGTGTTCTTGCCAGGACGTGCTGAACTCGCCCGTTAGCACGACATCGGCCTCGGCGAAGGCTTGCTCGGTATCACCCTTGCGGATTACAACATGTTTGAGCAGGTTGGTGCCACGCGAGGGGTGAACCAGGGGCGCGTCGGGGGCTAGCGCGGCGCGTGCATCTGTCACGGCGGGCAGGTCTTCATATGTGACTGCGACCTTTTGCGCCCCTTCCGTCGCTGCCTCTTTGCTCTCTGCAACCACGAGCGCAACCTTGTCACCCTCAAAACGCACAACATCGCCGCACAATACAGGCTGATCAGCTTCAATCAGACCAAAGGCGTTATAAGGAACATCTTGCGCGGTCAATACGGCCACGACGCCGGGAATGTTGAACGCGGCGCTGGTGTCAATGGCGATGATACGTGCGTGTGGACGATGTGCGAAGACGACTTTGAGGTGTAACATACCGGGACGCACAAGATCGGCGGGATAGCGCGCCGCGCCGGTCACTTTGGTGGGGGCGTCAGGGCGTGGTAACGCAGCACCCAGCAAATCCGTTCCCATCAGTTGTGTCATACTATCTCTCCTGATTGTGCTATCTGCTCTCTTTGATTATGCTGTGCGGCATGGAAAACAGCGTCAATAATCTTGCGATAGCCAGTGCAGCGGCAGATGTTGCCGCTCAAGGCAGTCTGTATCTGTTGTAAGCTCGGTTGTGGATGTTCGTCGAGCAACTTAGCGCCTGCCATCAACATGCCAGGGATGCAGTAGCCGCACTGCACAGCCGCGCAGTCAATAAATGCCTGTTGTAGTGGGTGTAGTTCGTTCGCTTGTTGTGACGCTGTTGCCGCCAGACCCTCAATCGTCACAATCGAGCCATTATGTGCTTGCGGTGCTGGTACTAGACAGGACATCACGGCTTGCCCGTTGAGCCAGACGGTGCAAGCCCCGCATTCACCTTCTGCACAGCCCTCTTTAGTGCCGGTCAGACCAGCATCTTCGCGTAACGCATTCAATAGCGTTTTTCCTTGCGCATTGCTCAGGATATAAGGTGTGCCGTTAATGTTTGTATGAATGCTGCCTTGAAAAGAGCCGCTTGATGGATTGATGGGCGTGAGAGGTGTCTCCAGCAGAACCTGTGGCCCTTGCCAATCTTCCGCCTCTCTGCCCTGGGCGATGCGCTGCAAGCCGTATGTCATCAATGAGGCGAGGGTATCCTGGCGATACGCCGCGCTACCGCGCACATCGTCGATGGGTGTTGCATCCTGTAAGGCCAGTTGTCCGGCCTGTTGACATACCTCGTCTTGTAGTTGTTTGCCGAGAAGATACGCTTCGACAGTACTTGCGTGAACGATAGTGGGGGCCAGTGAGCCAAGTGTGATGCTGGCAGCGCTGATGCTGTCGCCGTCAAAGCTCAGCACGAAGGCCAGATTGATGACTGAGATAGCTTGAGCGCGGCGCAGGCCAAGTTTTAAGAACAGGCCGCGTTGATGCGCTTGCATGGCAGGGATGCGGATTTCACGAATCATCTCGTTCGGTCGCAGCACGGTACGGCGAAAGCCTGGATAAAAGTCATCCAGTTTGACGACGCGCTCACTCTGCTGGCTGGTGAGAACGAGACTGGCCCCCAGCGCCATCAACGGTGCGATGGTATCGTTGGCAGGCGAAGCCGTGACCAGATTACCGGCAATGGTGGCGCGCGTGCGAATTTGCGGCGCACCCACTTCCCAACAGGCTTGCGCCAGTGGAAGGGCGCGCTCTACACAGAGCGCAGAGGCAATCACGTCGTTATGTGTGGTGAGCGCACCCAGACAAATCGTATCTTGCTCCTGGCGTATGTACTTGAGGTCGCGTAGCATGCTCAAATCAATCAGCGTACTGGTTGGACGCACGCCACGTTGCAGTTCGACCACGACATCGGTGCCACCGGCGACGAGACGGGCCTTGCCAGCGTAGCGTTGCAGCAGGTCGAGTGCTTCCTCAAGTGTGGTTGGCTGTAAATAGGTTTGCCACATAAAGACCTTCTTCCGTTCCCCACTCACAGCGTTGTGAGGGAGAAGTCCTGTAAAGCTATATCTATGCTTCATGACCAACATGATGCGGGTGTCCTTTTAACAAGCGACCCACCGGTGTTGGACTGAAGGTGCCGTTATGAAAAACAGTCTGACCGCGTACCAGTGTGCGTATGACTTTTCCTCTAAATGTATAGCCAGTATAAGGACTATGCTGGTGACGGTAGTAGAGGTCAGGAGTACGCAGTTCGACACGCTGGCTCAGATCGACAAGCACGAGATCGGCATCGGCTCCAATGGCGATGCGGCCTTTGGTGGGTGCGAGGCCGAAGCGATGTGCTACGTTGTCGGCGGTAAGCGCGGCGATGTTGCTGAGCGCCAGCTTGCGCTGCTCCCAGCCGACGGTGAGCAGTGTAGAAAGCAAGCTCTGACAGCCGGAGATGCCGCCCCAGACCTTGAAAAAGTTGCTGCCGGTTTTCATTGAGGCGGGCGCGGGCGAGTGGTCGGTGGTGACGATGGGCAAGGTGCTGGCGAAGATGTGCTGCCAGAGCGCTTCTTGCTCGCTAGCCGACCGCAACGGCGGGGCGCATTTTGCCAGCGCGCCGATGCGTTCGACATCCTCTTCCGTAAAGAAGAGATAGTGCGCGCAGGTTTCGCAACTGACATTGACGCCGCGCTGCTGAGCCTCCAAAACCATGCTGACGCCGCGACCCGTGCTGACATGCACGATATGCAAGGCGCAGCCTGTCTCACCGGCGAAGAGGATGGCGCGTTCGATGGCCTCCAGTTCGGCGACGATAGGGCGCGAGGCAAGATAATCGCGGATGCCGGTGCGGCCCTCGGCCTGGGCGCGTTGGGCCAGAGCGCTGGTGATTTGATCATTTTCCGCGTGTACTGCCACCAGTAGACCTAGTTGAGCGGCACGTGCCATACCTTCATAGAGCGTGAGATCATCGACTGAGGAGAAGTCGTCAATGCCGCTATTGGACATGAAGGCTTTGAGACCAATGACGCCACGTTCGGCCAGTTCGTCCAGTTGGGTCAGGTTGCCGGGCACCAGTCCGCCCCAGAGTGCGAAATCAACCAGTGATGAGGAGCGTGCAGCCTCGTATTTGAGATCGAAGCTTCTGGCATCAATCGTCGGTGGGTGAGCGTTGAGCGGCATGTCGAAGAAAGCGCAGGTGCCACCGGCGGCTAAAGCGCGTGTGCCGGTGGCGAAGCCCTCCCACTCGCTGCGTCCAGGTTCGTTGAAGTGTACGTGCGCGTCAATCAGGCCGGGGAAGATATGCAAGGCGTGAGCATCGATGGCTTCTCTACTGCTCCCGCTCAGTTCCGCTTCGATAGCAACGATACGACCATCGGTAATCGCAATATCGGCCTGCTGCTCACCTGTCGGTAAAACGAGGGTGGCACCGCGAATCATAAGATCATACTGGCTCATTACTAACCTTGCTCCTGCGCTAGCAACAGCACAAAGCGTTCCAGAACTGAGAGTGCGCTGGCAACATCTTCAACGGTGACTGACTCAAGGGGATTATGGCTGATACCGGCCCGACAACGCACAAAGAGCATGGCAATGGGCGTGAGGTGTGCCATGATAGCGGCATCATGTCCCGCTCCGCTTGGTATGGAGAAGACGGGGTAGCCTTGAGCCTCGATAGCCTGCCCCAGCAGTTCGGTCAGTTTGGCATCACAGGCAATCGTGCCATGTCCCTGTACGGCCTGCCAGTCTACGCTCACATTACGTCGCTGTCCTATCGCTCTCGCCTGCCGCTCTAAATGCTGGTTGGCCTCTTCGCGTATCTCATCGCTCTGGTGTCGTATATCCAGGCTAAGTGCGGTCTGGCCGGGGATGACATTGCTGGCATTGGGATGAACTGCGACCTGTCCCACCGTTGCCACCAGATCCTGCTGCTGACGCGCGTACTGCTCAACGGTTGTGATGAACTCGCTGGCCGCGCAGAGCGCATCGCGGCGCATCTCCATCGGCACGGTACCGGCATGACCGGCCTCACCGTTGAAACGCACCGTGAAGCGGTTTTGCCCGATGATAGCGGAGACGATGCCCAGTGGCAGGTTACGGGCTTCTAACACCGGCCCCTGCTCGATATGTACCTCGCAGTAGCCGAGCAGGTCATCCTTTGCACGCACGCAGCTTGCCAGCGCGTCGGGGTTGCCGCCGAAGGTGCGGATAGCCTCAGCCATCGGGATTCCATCTTTATCGGTCAGTTGTAAGTACTCCGGTGCAAAGATACCGGCTACTGCCTGACTCCCCAGGTAGGGTGTGTGGTAGCGTAGGCCCTCTTCATCGGCGAAGCCATAAACCTCGATGGCGAAAGGCAAGCGCTGTTGACGCTCATGGAGCAAGTGTACGCACGCGATAGCCAGCAGAACGCCCAGCGGCCCATCGTATTTGCCCGCGTCGCGCACAGTATCGAGATGTGAGCCAAGAAGCAAAGTGCCGCCGTCTTGTCGGCTACCCTCATAACGCCCAATGATATTGCCGATAGCATCCTGGCGTGTGGTCATCCCGGCCCTCTCCATCCAGGCGGCGACGCTGGCGTTGACCCGGCGCATTGGAGAGGTGGCGAAGCGGCG
>DAOTVZ010000151.1:0-6452 GCA_034436045.1 Ktedonobacteraceae bacterium
TCTATGGGAAATACGCTTTGCTAGACGAGTTGCCCGCTTACAAAGTGCGTCCCGCCGGAGCAGAGCCACCCGATAAATTCGAGACGGGTACACTAAGCTTTGAGTCGATTACCGCTACTCTGGGCACGATGGAATACCTACAATGGCTGGGCACTACCCTCGGCTGCGAGTTTAAGAGCCATTACCAGGAGCACTATCAAGGCCGTACACTGGCGCTGAAACAAGCTATGGCCGCCATCACCGGTTACGAATTAGAACTCAACACCGCACTCCTGCAAGTATTCAACAATATCCCTGGCTTGCACCTCTACGGCATCACGGACACAGGTCGCATACATGAACGGGTGCCAACATTCTCCTTTACCCTCGATGGCTACACGCCCAAAGAGGTCGCCGAAGCGCTGGATAAGGCAGGCATCTACGTCTGGGATGGTGACTTCTATGCCGTTTCCATTGTCGAGCGTCTCGGCCTGCAAGCCAGCGGCGGGCTGGTGCGCGTCGGCCTCGTTCACTACAACACCCATGACGAGATTGCTCGCCTGCAAAAGGCACTCCAGCGATTGGTAGGAGCCTGATGAATTCTTATAACCGACATCGGTCATGGATAACCCCGTAGGGGCGTCATTCATGACGCCCTGGCAGCGGCTCGGCGGGCAACCAGGGCGTCATTCATGACGCCCCTACGGGACAGGGGAGATGCTCAGATTCGGGCGTGAAAACTCATCATCACGCCCCTGCGGCACAGACACGTTTAAATCTATCTCCATATCTTTTCGACCGCATTTCACCCATTGAATGAGATACAAGTACTACCATGTTACGTTATTGCTGAATTTGCCCGCTTCATACGTTATTCTAGTTGCGTAACCTCTTGTATTGTTCCTTGTAGAAAGTTGGGGAAACATTTTATGAGCGATACTCAACATGGGGGAAAAGAGCGCACAGTTCACAGGCCAAAGCTGATGCGCACGCTGTATCTCATCCCTCTCTTTAGCCTGGTTATGTTAGCAGCTCTCGTGGCCGGCTATTTTTCACTCTTTGGACAACACCGCGCCCAGGCCAGCGGCACCGTGCAATTGCCGGGCCACGTCCCCGCGATTGTTAGCCAGAGCCAGGTCATGAATACGACCGATCCCAATGCGCCGATTGATCTTATGGTCGGTCTACATCTACGCAATCAGGGCGCGTTGCAATCCTATGTTAATGAGCTAACGCAGCCGAATGTCTCGATGTCGCGTCATTATCTTACCTCGGCCCAGATTGATAGCGATTTCAGCCCGTTGCCTTCCAGCGTGCAGGCAGTGATTACCTATATGCAACAACAGGGCTTCACGGTAAAAACGACTTATAAACATAATCTACTCATCGCATTTCATGGCACTGTGGGAGACGCCGAACGCGCCTTCCAGGTGCAAATCAACAATTATCGTGGGCCTGATGGCCGCACATTTTACGCTACCAACAGTAACCCTTCTGTTCCACCCGCGCTCGCAGGTATTATCGAGAGCATCAGTGGACTGGACGACGCCGCGCATTTCAGCCATCCGCCGGTCTTCTCTCCACAGCAGAGTCATGGGCAACTGAGCGGCAACGCGGCAACTTGTCCAACCGCAGGCACCGGCTATTACCTGCCCTCGCAGTTCGCCAGTGCTTATAACCTCAATGGACTCTACAACGCAGGTTTTCATGGTGAAGGCCAGACGGTGGCCCTGTTCGAGCTGGACGACTACTCGCAGAGCGACATCAGCGCATATACAAACTGCTTCGGCGGCAGCTCTGTGCCGATTACGCGCATTCCGGTCGATGGTGGCGCTGGCGGGCCGGGGAACGGCGCGATTGAGGTCGAGCTGGACATGGAAGTCATTTTGAGCGCCGCCCCGCGTCTGGCCGGTCTGCGCGTCTACGAAGCGCCCAATAACAACGTGGGTGCGCTGGCCGAACTGGCACAGATTGTCAGCGATGCGGTGCCTGTCGTCAGTTCAAGCTGGGGTGCCTGTGAGCCGGTGATCGGCAAGGCTTTCGCCCAACAAGAGAACTTGCTGCTGACAATAGCCGCAGCACAAGGGCAGAGCTTTTTCGCGGCGGCAGGCGATCATGGTACGACAGACTGTGTTGGTAGCGGCGCAGGCCCCCAGAACACAGAGACAGTCGATGATCCCGCCTCTCAGCCCTTCGTGACGGGCGTTGGTGGCACCACACTCACACTGAACGGCAACGCCTACGGCAGTGAAACCGCCTGGAACAACGGCGTTTTTAATAATGAGTTCATCGGCACCGGCGGCGGCATTAGCTCCATCTGGCCCCTCCAAAGCTGGGAGCAAGGGCAGGGCGTTCAGAACAACTTCAGCAACGGCAATCGTGAGGTACCCGATGTCGCGCTTGACGCAGACCCCAACACCGGTTATCTCATGTACTGCACAGTACAGGCTTCTTGCTCTAAGCCGAGCGGCTGGTTCGGTATCGGCGGCACGTCGGCGGCAGCTCCTATGTGGGCGGCAATGGACGCGCTGGCAAACGAGAAGTCGCTGCATGACGGCAACTTCAACCTGGGTTTCCTCAATCCCCTGCTGTACAAAATTTTGCAGAACGCCAACGGCACCAGCTATGCCAATGACTTCCATGACGTGCAAAAGGGCAATAACAGCGCCCTCAACGATGGCAAATACCCTGCCACGCCCGGCTACGATATGACCACCGGCCTGGGCAGCTTCAACGCGGCGGCACTGGCAAACGATCTGGAGACGCTGGCGAAGGCACAGACCAGTGCGCGCGGCGCACCCGCCAACACGACCTGGTACTTCGCCGAAGGTAGCGTTGGTGGTAGCTTCGCGGAGTACATCACCCTGCTCAATCCCAGCTCTACGCAGAACGCAAATGTGACCATCACCTACCTGTTCCAGAATAAACCAGCCGTCACCGTGCAACACACGGTCAACGCCAGCACGCGCTACACGGTCAGCGCCAACGGCGATCTGGGCATCCCGACCTACGCCAAACAGCAGCCGATCTCGGCGATTGTACAGTCGAGCATTCCGATAGTTGCGGAGCGCCCGATGTACTTCAATCACGGCGTCGCCAGTGGCACCGACGCGCTGGGCGCAACCAACGCTACGCATACGACGTTCTACTTCGCCGAAAGCGACTCACGCCAGAACGCGACGCAAAACTATCATACCTACATCACGATCCTGAATCCCAGCACCACACAGACGGCCCACGTGACCATCACCTACTATAGCCAGGGGCGCGTGGTTGGCACTGAGCCGGTCAACGTCGGCCCCCTGCAGCGCGGCACCGGCACCCCGGCGGCTATCGGCATCTATCAGCAGACGGCAATCAAGGTCACATCGGACATCGGCGTGGTCGTCGAACGTCCAATGTACGTCAGCGATAACATCCCCAATGCGGGCGGTCAAGTCACCGGCGCAGCCTCTACAGTGGGGGCTTTCAATACTGGCAATGACTGGCTCTTCGCGGAAGGCACTACCGGCACCAACAACCAGGAGTATCTGGTGCTGGCAAACTTCGGCACTGCCGCTGCGCAGGTCAACGTGAAACTGGAGTATGGCAACGCCACCTTCCAGGTCGTGCCCGTGACGGTTCCAGCCCTCAGTCAGTACTACTTCGATGTGAACAACGCCGAACACCATCCGGTGTCGGGCTGCAACTGCACACCCACCAACGATGTCTCCGCCGAGGTCACGTCGAATGTCCCGACCATTGTGGCCGAGCGCCTGATGTACTTCCACTACGGTCCGCAGCAGCTCTCAGGCATCACCGATGTGGTGGGCGAGGCAGGCCCAAGCAGCCATAACACCTATGCCTTCGCCGAAGGTTACACCAACAGCAACTTCGCCGAGTACCTGACGCTGCAAAATCCGAATAACAGCGCCGAGAGCGTCGCTATCACACTGTTCGCCGACGGCATGATCATTCAGGAAACAAAGCAGCTACCCGCGCATAGCCGCACCACGGTGAGCGTTAGCGCCATCATTATGCCGATTGCCGCTGCCTACCCGACCTCTCCGGCTTCCCGCGCCTACGAGGTCTCGATGGATGTGCAGGCACTTAGCGGCACCGTCGTCGCGGAACGCCCGATGTACTTCAACTATAATGGCGATCCCGGCGGCACCGATGTCATCGGCTATGTCGGTGGCTAGCTCAACGCCTTGCTCAGCAAAATAAGGGCATCTGGATTGAATAGGGGAGATGACGGGTAACTACCCATCATCTCCCCTATTCATCTTTTCTCCATAGTGTTTTTTCACCAATCTTTCACCAGCATTCCCCTTGATTTTCACTGTCTTATCACTGCCCTTTGGTATAGTTACAGCAGTAGTTACGGTACCGCTGACAATCCACTTCCCGTCAAGGTACCTTTGAGGATACTGAAAGAACACACTATCAGTATCGCTCTCTACCGGTTGTGTAGTCTGGAAGACATACGTAGCGCTATTCATCATATCGTGCAGCGTTGTATTTGATTGGGCAGCCAACCTGGAGGCCGCCCCAGAAAAGGAGAAAGAACTCTATGCCTCGTAATAGCTTGACCAGGGCATACCAGAAGATTCAGGAGCTTTCCTGGGAGCCAACCTTTGTCACCCCCGTACAAAAGTATCCTACGGACTACAAATTCACGAAGGCCCCAAAGAAGGAGCCGCTAAAGCAGGTCATGCAGTCCTACTTCCCCATGCAGGAGGAAAAGGACGACCGCTCGATGGGCGTGATGGATGGCGCGCTGCGTGGCAATATGTTCCGCTCAACGCAACCGCGCTGGATTGAGTGGATGAAGCTTTTCCTGGGCATCATCCCCTTCCCGGAGATTTCCGCCGCCCGTGCTATGCCACTACTGACTTCGGCGGTTCCTAACCCCGAACTACATAACGGGCTTGCCTTGCAGATGATCGATGAGGTGCGCCACTCCACCATCCAGATGCATCTGAAACGCTATTACATGAAGAACTATATCGATCCTGCCGGATTCGATACAACGCAGAAGTCCTTCCACAAGTGTTACGCGGGGACTATCGGTCGTCAGTTTGGCGAGGGTTTCACCACCGGCGACGCGGTAACAGCGGCCAATATCTATCTGCAGATTGTGGCTGAGACGGCCTTCACGAATACGCTGTTCGTGGCTATGCCCTCAGAGGCCGCCGCCAATGGTGACTATCTGATGCCGACAGTCTTCCTCTCCGTGCAATCCGACGAGTCGCGCCATATCAGTAACGGCTATGCGACTCTGCTCATGGCCCTGGCCGACCCGGAGAATCGCCCATTACTCGAACGTGATCTGCGCTACGCCTTCTGGAACAACCATTGTGTCGTTGACGCTGCTATCGGCACCTTTATCGAGTATGGCACGAAGGATCGGCGCAAGAACCGCGAGAGCTATGCCGAAATGTGGCGGCGCTGGATTTATGATGACTACTACCGCAGCTATCTGCTGCCGTTGGAGAAGTACGGCCTGAAGATTCACCACGAGGATATAGAGGAAGCGTGGAACCGTATTGCCAACAAAGGCTATGTCCATGAGACGGCACAGTTCTTTGCGACCGGCTGGTTCGCCAACTTCTGGCGCATCGACCCCATGACCGAAGAGGATTTCGAGTGGTTTGAATTCAAGTATCCGGGCTGGTACAACAAGTATGGCAAGTGGTGGGAACACTATGCTCGCCTATCCAAGCCCAACGGTCACAAGCCTATCGCCTTTGAGGATACCGGCTATGTCTATCCTCATCGCTGCTGGACCTGCATGGTGCCGTGCATGATCCGCGAGGACACAATTATGGATACCGTCGATGGTCAGGTGCGTACATACTGCTCCAAGACCTGCCACTGGACGGATAAGGTGGCTTTCCGTAAGGAATACGAGGGACGCCCGACGCCCGCGATGGGCCAGCTCGTAGGCAAACGCGAGTGGGAGACCTGCTACCACGGCTGGGACCTGGCCGATGTGCTGGTCGATCAGGGCTTTGTGCGCCCGGATGGCAAGACGCTCATCCCGCAGCCACACGTCCTATTCGAGGACAAGTACATGTGGACGCTGGATCATGTCAAAGGCATCGAGTTCAAGAGTCCCAATGTGATGCTCAACCAGATGACGCCGGAGCAACGCGAGGCCCACATGGCCGAATATCGCAAAGGCTTCACCATTAAGTAGTGATGTAACTAATCGCGTCCTACAGGGAACAGGGCGACCGCAAGAGCCGCCCGTACCCTGACGCTATGGATGTTGCCTGCTCAGGATAGGGCACGGGCGACCGTTGTGGTCGCCCTGCCTGAGTAAGATGTGATGATCCCCCCTATCAGTAAGGATGATTCAGGAATGGCTACTCACAAAGTTCGTTTTCAACCGGTCGATATTGAGATTGAGGTCAACGAAGACGAGACAATTCTCAACGCGGCCTTTCGTCAGGGGGTGTCGTTGACGCATGGATGTCGAGAGGGACAGT
>DAOTVZ010000152.1:0-9310 GCA_034436045.1 Ktedonobacteraceae bacterium
AACCTGGCGGCGGCGCTACCTTATCTGCTGTCCGGGTGGCTGGCGCGTCGCCTGGGTGCCGTCAATACCGTCGTCATCACGCGCGCCGTCTCGGTTGTCTTGCTGGCTGTGATGGCGCTGATGCCAACCTATTTGCTGGCGGCAGTGATCTATCTGGTGCGCATGATCGCCAACACGCTCTCCAACCCGGTGCGCCAGTCTTATCTGATGGGTGTCATTCCACCGCGCGAGCGGGCGCGCGCCGCCGGTCTCTCAAACATGCCCTCGCAGATCACCGCCTCTATCGGTCCCTATATCGCTGGCTACCTGATCCAAACTGTTTCACTCGATCTGCCATTGGAGCTATCAGCGCTCTTCATGGGCATCAACACCGTCCTCTACTGGGCTTTCTTCAGAAATATTCACCCACCGGAGGAACAGCAAGAGTGAGAAGAGAGGTTAAAACGATGGCAGGGCGACTTTGCGCCGTATTTGATCGGGTATAACACTTACCAGAGAGGCATGATTTATCACATCTATACGTTTTTCGCAGGCTTTACTAACGTTTTCGGGCGCGGCAATTTGCCACCGGTAGAGAGCCAGGAGCCGAGAATAATCAGCAGGAAGCCCGCGACGGTGGCGGCGGTGAATGACTCGCCCAGGATGGTGATGCCGAGCAGGACGGCTACGGCGGGATTGACGTAGGTGAAGACACTGCCCCGGCTAGCGCCTACCTCGGCGACCAGCGCGAAGAAGGTCAGATAGGCCAGCGCCGTGCAGATCAGGCCCAGCGCCAGCAAACTTACCAGTATCTCTATCGAGGGCAACTGGTGGGGCAGATGCGTCACCGCCAGGGGCGCGAGGACGATGGCAGAGGCGATGCATTCGACCGTCACCATGCCCAGGTTAGGCAGTGCTGCAAAGACCGGGTGTCTGATGAGCAGCGCACCAATGGCATAGCCACACGTTGCCAGCAGCACCAGACCTGCCCCCAGCAGTTCCTGGCTATCGCCGCCCACATCCAGGCCCAGGAGCGCGATCACACCCAGCATGCCGATTAGCAGTCCGATCAGTCGCAGGCCGTTCACGCGCTCTCTGGCATCGAGACGGAGCGCGAATAGTGCGATCAGCAACGGTTCGGAGGCGATCAGCAGGCTGGTTAGCGAGGATGAGATATGCGTTTCTCCGTAGCTGATGAGCAGGAAAGGCGCGGCGATTTGCACCAGCGCCAGCGCAGCTACCAGCCACCAGCGGCGACCCAACTGCTGGAGCGCTCCATGTCGGAGCGCGATGGGGATCAGCACGATGGCGGCGATGCTCAGGCGCGCGAAAACAACGACTGACGGGTCGAGTTGTTGTACGGCGATCTTGATGAAGAAATATGGAATGCCCCAGAAGATCGAAATAGCGATAAATAAGAGCCAGCCTTTACGTGTCATAGATTCTCCTCTGTACTTCGTTGTACACACGCTCATGCTCATCCAGCATCCTTGCCAGCGAAAAGTGGCGCTCGACGTGGGTGCGGCAGGCCGCGCGGGAGAGCGCGGGCAAGACATCGACCAGCGCCGCCGCGCGTGCGCAGTCATCCGGCGCGACCAGAAAGCCGGTTTCACCATCTTTAATGATCTCATCGGTAGCTCCGCGCCGAAAGGCAATCACCGGCGTGCCCGTCGCCATCGCCTCTACCGGTACCAGCCCAAACGGTTCATCCCAGGCAATAGGGAAGAGCAGACCACGCGCCTGACTCATGGTTGTCCATAGCGCAGCATGGTCAAGATGGCCCAGGTAGCGAACGCGCCCGTTGCTCTGTTGAACGCGGGGGGCGATGCGTTGTTTATAATACTGCTGATCGTAGATGTTACCTGCAATGAGCAACGGTTGTTTAGCTCGTTCAGCAATCTCGATAGCGGCCTCAACACCTTTTTCGGGCGCGATGCGACCGGCAAAGAGCAACGGCGCATCTGATGGTACGTGAGGGGAGAAAGGGATGGCGTCCAGATTCAGGCCGTTGTAAATCACATAATCGATGAGTGTATAATCGGTGTAGGTACGCGCGCAGGCTCGTGAGACGGTGATGAGCGGGAGCGGATGACCACGCCGATGCAGGATGTGCAGAGCATCATTGATCTCCGGCACGATAGCGGGCAGGTGCAGCGTGTGAAGCACCGGAATCTTGGTGAGATAAGCGCTGCATACAAAGGAAGGCCAGTCGAAGGCGTGCGCATGAACGATGTCGAACTCCTGCTGGCGCTGGCGCAGTTGCAAAAAGAGATCGAGAAAAAGCGCCGCCTGTGCGAAGAAACCACTATCGGCGGCGCTTTCCTGCATGGGTGTAGAAAAGTCGGTCGGGCGAACGCTATGCGGAACGGCAATAGTTTCAAGCTGCACATCGGGCACATCTGAGCCTTCACGGGCGAATAAGGTGACATGATGTCCGCGTCGCGCCAGCCCTTGCGCCAGTGTCGCCAGCATGGCCTGTGCGCCGCCCAGGAATGGCTGCGCGATGGTTGAGACAAGCGGTGCCACCAGGGCGATCCTCATGCCTCACCTCGATAGACGGCGCTATTGTTTTGCGTTTCATGCAGCCTGACCTCATAGAGCATACCGGTGGGAAAGCTACGCACCAGACGCTCCCAGAACTTGATTACCAGCATCTCGGTGGTCGGAATAACGCCTTCCAGCCAGGGTACGTCATAGTTGAGGTGTTTATGATCAACCCAGCGAATGACCTGCTCCTCAACAATCCGTTTCATCTCAGTCAGGTTGAGGAGCATGCCGGTGCGCGGGTCCGGCTCGCCGCGCAGAGTGACTTCCAGAATATAATTGTGTCCGTGTCCGTTGGGATTCGCGCATTTATCATACAGCGCCACGTTCTCCGCCTCAGTCAAATGTGGACTCCAGAGGCGGTGCGAAGCGCTGAAGCTGCTACGCCGTGTCAGGTAAACCATGCTGGTTCCTCTGTCTTATGCGTTCGTGAAAAGTTCGATATTGCTTCCGCTAAACATCTTGCCGGTATCATCGGCCAGAAAAAGCAGAATAGCGGCCAGATCGTCGGGTGTCATGCCAGCTTTCAGATGGGGTGCGGCCTGCCGTAGCATCTCGGTATCAACCGCGCCCGGACTGACAGCGCAGACGCGAATATTATACGGTTTACCCTCGACGGCCAGAATCTCCGTCAGGCTTGCCACACCCGCCTTTGAGACGTTATATGCGCTCAGGCCGGGGAACTTTTCGACGCCTTTAACGCCCGAAAGCGAAGAGAGATTGATGATGACGCCCCCTCTCTGTTCGCTCATTATACGAAAAGCCTCTCGACAGCAGAGGAAGGTGCCGCGCAGGTTGACGTTCAGCACACTGTCCCAGGTCGCTATATCTATAGCAACAAAAGGTTGTACGGCCACTATTCCGGCGCAGTTGACCAGCACGTCCACGCGCCCAAACTGCTGGCGCACCTGCTGAAAAAGTCGGCTGACATCCTCTTCACGTGCCACATCACCAACAACCGCCAGCGTCTCACCACCTTGCCGCGCGATCTCAACGGCGGTCTGCTCTAAATTGGCCGCCGTGCGACTGAACAGCACGACCTGCGCGCCCGCGCGCGCGAAATGCAGGGCTGTGGCGCGCCCGATGCCGCGCCCGGCCCCCGTAATGACAGCAACACGATGTTTCATGCTCATAGCAGCATTATATCTTACGGTTAGAGGGTGACGCGATTGCCACCGGCGGGCATAGTAAAACGCAGGAAGCCGCCGCGCGCCAGTTTCATGCTAATGACCCATAAGGTATAGAGGGCGAAGAGCGCCGCTGCCGTTTTTAACTCGTAGCCGACAAAATCCAGCCATGTTAAATGATTCGGCCCACTGCTGAACAGACGCAGAAGGACTGGCCCTTGCGGCGCACTACCAAAGATATTGACCGACATGCCGAGCGCCAGCGAGATCACGATGTCGATGGCAAGGCAGATGGCAGCGAGACGAATACCGAGCAGCCAGAAACGTTTGCTCAAGCGCTCACGTTTGGTCGAGGCAATGCGCAGTGTGGCCCAGACTGGTGCGATCAGAAATTGCAGCGCCATAAAGAGCAGTGGAACCGCGACATACGTCCAGTCTGGAAAGATGGCCGGATTGATCAGCGCGCCGAGACGACCGAGCGTGTAGAGGATGACGCCCTCTATCACGCCCCGCCGGTAACTCACTTTATAAAACATCTTCGCTTAACCCACTTGTTTGAGGGGTGCTTAATGGCAGCCACAGTTGCCGCCACAGGCACAAGTGCCCATCGAAGGGGCCGCATCATCATACAGGTCGGCGCTCTCGCTGCCGTGTGGTGTTGCAAACAGAGAGAGCAGGCGACGCACATGCTCACTGTGACATTTTGTGCATACGACGTCGTCGGCATATCTGTGGTTATTCACCAATAACTCGAACTTTGATTTGCAATCTGAGCAATAGTACTCGTATAATGGCATAGGAAATGACCTCCATCATAATGGGAACACTCTTCTAAGGTACAAATATTGTAGTGCCAATGAGCTAGAACGTCAAGTAACTCTTGCTAGATACAACCGAGGCTGTAAATGATTGAGAGAAAGCAAACGAGCGCAGGTGCCTTTATCATCTTACTCGCTCTCTCGCTCACGCTTTTGCCGCTTATTGCAGCTTGCAGCGGTTCATTGACCGCAAAGATGCCGGTAGCAATTGCCACACCGACGCCGGACGGGCAGCCTGTGTCGAGCCAGCAGATTCTGGCGGGGCCACTGACCTACGTGGCGCTGGGTGCTTCCGACGCGGTGGGCATTGGCACCACGCAACCGTCTACACAGGGGTATGTGCCGTTAATTGAGCAACATTTGCCGAAGGGATCGCGCCTGATCAATCTGGGGATTAGCGGCATTCAATTACATCAGGCACTCACACAGGAACTACCGCTGGCGCTGGCAACCAATCCGCGCCTGATCACGATCTGGCTCGTCGCCAACGATTTTGTTGGGCACGTGGTCTACAACGACTACATGAGCGATCTCAATACGCTCTTGCAGCAATTGCGAGCAGGAACAAAGGCGCGCATCGTGATGGCTAATCTGCCTGATCTGACGCTGCTGCCTGCATTCTCGCAACTTACAGCGACACAGAAGCGGACGATGCGCACACAGATTCAGCATTGGAACGCGGGTATCGCTGCCATAGCTGCTCGCTATCACGTCACCGTTGTGGACCTGTTCGCGCAGCGCAGCCAATTGACGGCCCACCCGGAGTATGTCAGTAGCGATGGTTTCCATCCCAGCGCTCAGGGCTATGCCGTGCTGGCGCAACTCTTCTGGCGGGCTATCGCGGGGGCCTGAGCTGTAACAAGACAGGATGAGCGCAAGGCAGCATTCCTACTATAAGGTAATACCGCACCTGACTGCTTTTCATAGTAGAAAGCAGCCTTGCGCTCGCCCTATCCGTTTGCTTCAATCTCGTTTTCCGGCTTGATGGATGTCTCACCTTCAACAATGAAGATAATACGTTCACATATGTTCGTGCAGTGATCGGCGACGCGCTCCAGCTTGTGGGCGATCCAGAGCAGATAGGTGGCGCGTTGTAAGACTAGCGAGTCGCTCTGGAGCGCAGGTACGGCGTGTGCGCCTGACATCATCTCCATTAAATCGTGGCGTACCAGATGATAGCGCACATCGACCACGTCGTCTTCTTCCCAGATGTAGCGCGCGGCTTTCACGTTACGCTCCGCGAAGGCTTTGATGGTTCCCTGTAATACGCGGCGTGCCTCATTGCCCAGCTCTAACAGGTTATGCATAATCGAGGCCTCCGTGATACCCCCGGCGCTCAATCGCTCCGTCGAACCGGTTGCAGTATCAACCTTGACATAAGGCATATGGCTTCCGCGTAATGGCGTCATGCGTAAGATGTTTTGAGCAATACCGGCAGCCCCATCGCCAATGCGCTCCAGCTCGCCCCCAATAGAGAGCGCGGAGGCCAGGTAGCGCAGATCGCGCCCCCCTAACGGCTGTTGCAGCGTCAACAGGCGAATCGCGTGTTCCTCAATTGCAGCGCGCAAGCTATCAATGATGGTATCGTTCTCTATCACGCGACCAGCGGTCGCCAGATCTCCACTTGCCAGGGAAGTCAGCGTCAATCCCAAAGCATCATCTACCAGGGTACCGAGCCGGATAATCTGCTCATCCAACTCGTGCAGTTCTTTATCCAGCAGCGTTCTCGCCATCTTTTGCCTCTCCTTTAGTCTGATACCCACCAGGGTGGTACTCACCGGGGTGGGTATCAGGCTACACGTTACAAAGCACCACAGCCTTATCTAATGGATATAATGTACCATATTTTTGCTAGAAAAGATAGAGTCCTGATTACATTCTTCTTTCTATTCTTAAAGGATATGCGTCTACGGGGTTTAAAATTGACAAGCACTCAGATACATGCTAAAGTAGAAACGATATACGGCTAAGGCTCTCGTAAAGGATAAAATGGATTATGACGACAAAGCGATTACTTGGTGTCTTCGCTCACCCTGATGACGAAGGGATGATTGGTGGGACGCTCCTACAGTATCACACATTGGGTGTGGAAACCGGGCTGGTTTATGCAACACGAGGCGAAGTCGGCGAGATTGCCGATCCCGCGCTGGCAACGCCGGAGACGCTGGGTCAGGTGCGCGAACAAGAGATGCGCGCGGCGGCTGATGCGCTGCATGTCAGTAAGCTCTGGTTCCTGGGCTACCGCGATTCCGGTATGGAGGGTACGCCCGAAAATCAGGATGCACGCGCCTTTATTCAGGCCAGCCCGGCGGAGGTCGTGGGCAAACTGGTGGCAATTATCCGCGAATTTCGTCCGCAGGTCATGGTCACGTTCGACGAAACCGGCGGCTATGGCCATCCCGATCATATCGCTATCTATCGCTACACCACTGCTGCCTATCACGCTGCTGCCGACGCTGTGCAATATCCAGAGCTTGGTCCAGCGCACGCCGTCTCCAAACTCTATTATACCTCGTTTCCTCGTAGCGGCATTCGCATGATGATCGAGTGGATGCGCGAGCAGACCTACGACGACTGGTTTACGCGCCTTGATCCTGAACAATTCGGTTTGCCCGATGAACTCATCACAGTACGGCTCAATGTGGAGGAATGGGAGGCTGAGAAGGCGCGTGCGTGGGCCATGCACCGCACGCAGATGAACCCCAACACCGTCATGGCGACGATACCGGAAGCATTGCAGCGCAAGTGGCGCTCTCAGGAATGTTTCCAGCTCGTTACCTCGCGCGTCGGGCAGGATCAGCCCGGTGAAAACGATCTCTTTGCTCACGTGCCATAGAACTAGCATTTCTCGTGATAATCTGTCCTGTCTGGTGTTAGCCCATCATCAACGAACATACGACAGGTATCAACGGCACCGTGTAGGATAGGGGCGAAGCTTTTGAGCCTGAAAAGCAGGGAAAACCTCTACTTGATAACCTCTCCGGTTATCGCAGTATTCGTGCTGTTGGGCAACGTTATCATATTTTATACAGGGTGGAAACCGAGCATGTTGTTGTCATCGTTGTCGCTGCTGGTATACGCAAAGAAGGTGATAAAGCCGATATTTATGCGCTGGCAAAAAAATTAGCCCGACCTGGCTTGCTTGATACTGATGTCTGAACAGCTTGTACAAATAAACCTTTCGTTAAAGATTTGTCTGAGGCTTCTTCATAGTTGCATTGCCCTCAGAGGATTGCTACAATACGTGGCAGAGCAATGAAATAACAGCGCTATTTTTGCATTCACGAGAACAGTGATAGGGGGCTTTTGTATGGCAACATCGCCGATAGCGCAAGAGAAAGAGTTTATCGGCCCTGGCTTGAGTCCGTTCAAGCGCATCGTGACGATAGTGGGCGTGGTGGGTATTATCCTGGTCATACTGATTATTGCCATTCACCAGGGCATCTCGGCGGTCGGCAGCACGATTGTCGCCGTGCTGTTCGTGCTGGGCTTCGTCTATTACCTGCGCCTCATCGCGCCGGTGCCATTCGTTATCACGTTGACACCGGAGATGGTGATAAAGAAGAGTCGCAACGGCGAAACGATTGCGTTGCACTGGAGCGAGATCAGCCGTATTAAGGAGGAGTTCTTCCCCAACGGCACTCGCATCAGCGTCACAGTCTATCGCAAAGTGACCGAGCCGAAGCAGAAGGCGAAAGCCTGGGCCGTCTATCGTGACGACGTGACCGACCTGGATGGTCTGGCCGCTGCGCTCAAAGCTCTGCTGCCGGAGGGCTGCCAGTGGCAGAGCGAAACCGTCCATGAATAGTTGTGGTTAGAGACCAGGGTGCCAGCAGAGAATACCCCTACGATGAAAAACGAGTGTGAAGGGAAATGCGTGGTAGCAGGCGCGCGTACCTTGTGGCCGTCCTGGGTGGCAGAATATCCCTACATTAATACCACTTACTTTTTACATGTAACATTACTTGCCTTAGAGAGTGTTTCATGATATACTAATTCGTACAGAAAATCAGAATCTTAGGATCGGTCTTCATTTCAATACTGTGCAATGCAACACTCGCAGGTTTCTTACGCAACCAGAAATGGCAGGCAACCATGGCAACCAGGCCAACCGAAGTAACACTCTCACCACCAGCTACGGTTCATAGTTGTCCCCGCTATGAGCGCGCGGCTCAACTGTTAGGAAAGCGCTGGACCGGCTTGCTGCTCGACGCACTGATGAGCGGGCCTCGGCGCTTTTGCGAGTTGACTGCGCTGGTCGAGGGGCTTTCCGACCGTGTTTTGAGTGATCGCTTGCGTGAGTTGGAACTTGAGGGGGTTGTGCAACGTGTCGTGTATCCCAATATTCCGGTGCGCGTCGAGTACCAACTGACCGAAAAAGGCTATGCTCTCAAGCCTGTCATCGATGCCATTCACACCTGGGCCAACAATTGGGTTACTATCTCTGGACAGTCAGAAACAACCTCCGCAACGGACGCAAATGAGTAGGGGCATGATCAATCATGCCCTTTGGATGGATTATGCCCTGTGGCGACAGGCAGACGAGCATTAGGGGCACAATAAATCAGACATGATAAGTCGGACGTGATTATGAATTTTCACCATCGAAATCGGCGATCTCGTAGGGGCGTGATGAATCATGTCCCTCCGAGGGGAGGAACGAGGGTGAGCAGGGCGTGATGAATCACGCCCCTCCGAGGGGAGGAACAAGGGTGAGCAGGGCGTGATGAATCACGCCCCTCCGAGGGGGACGAGCGAGCAGGGCGTGATGAATCATGTCCCTCCGAGGGGGACGAGCGAGCAGGGCGTGATGAATCATGTCCCTCCGAGGGGGACGAGCGA
>DAOTVZ010000153.1:0-3273 GCA_034436045.1 Ktedonobacteraceae bacterium
AACCTGGCTCAGGTGGCGGAGTGGATTAACGAAGCAAAGACCCTGGCCGCAACCTCACCTGAGTAATCGACTCCGCCGGAACCTTCCAGGTCATCTACATCCCTGGTTGTGAGCTATCTTGCTCACAACCAGGTTTTTTCCTTGGATAGATATGACGCTGACGTTTGTTTTTAGAGGGGCTGTCTGTTAAACTCTTTCAAGGGCAGTTCAGACCGTCAGCTTGCCGAGTTAGCGTATAGGACGGCTCTCAACATACCAGCGTATTTCGACATTTCCAGGTAACATATACTATTACTGTGGTTCAGCCACTATATGATAGTAGTCACATAGATCAGTCAGCACACATTGCCTACAACGCGGTCTCTCATACACGCAGATGCGCTGCCCATGTCGCAGCAAAGCTTTATGAAAATCATAAATGGCACGCGCATCTCGCGGCAAAAGCGCCTGGAGAAGATCATGAGCCGCGTCCGCCGTGACCTTTTTGCCAATCAGCCCCAATCGACCGGAGACGCGCCACACATGCGTATCAACCGGTAATATCGGTTTCTGACAGCTAAATAGCAGAACGCAGGCAACCGTTTTTGGGCCAACCCCGTCAAAGCGGCTGAGCCACGCCATTCCCTCTTCCACAGGCAGGTCACGGAGAAAATCCAGGTTGAGATCGCCACGCTCTTCAGTAATCTGGCGCATGATGGTTTGCAAACGCGGCGCTTTCACTTCGGGCCAATTGACATTGGCAATTGCCTCCTGCACCTCTGCCGTTGGTGCATCGCGTACCGCCTCCCAGGAACCAAAGCGGTGCAGGAGATTGGCATATGCCGCTGCCGTCTGCTCGTCGCGGGTGCGGTGCGACAGAATAATCTCCACAAGCATGCTCATCGGGTCTTTATCGGAGAAAAGCAACTCACCATACAGTGCCGTGAGTCGCGCTGTGACTTCCCGCGCCTTTGCCGCTAGCACCTCCATGTCATTGATTGGATAGCCATAATCGGCGGAATTGCGCCTCTGGCGTGTAGCACGTTCACGTCTGGCAGGCTGCTCCACAATATTCATCTTTCTACTTGCTACCCAGGTTCACGACAATAAAACAGGTGGATGATTGAGTGCTATTTGTTCACAACAATGGGAAGTCGCATCCCTGCCTGATAATGACCGCGCATCTGGCAGGCAATTTCGTCACGACCTGCCGCTGAGAACACAAAATTGAGCTTGATGGTTGAACCAGGTGCAACCTGTTCAATCTCAATCAGGCGATGCACATACTGCACATCCATTGGCAAGGGGGAACCATCCGGCTTATCGGGGAAAATAGCAAATTCGTGAACGGATGGGCCACGATTGGTCACTACAAAATAATACGGCACACCGACTTTGAAGGTTGTTACCGTAGAATATATCTTAAAGTCTACCAGTGTCACAAATACTGTTATCGCTCCAGCCGTCGGCGTCTCATCAATATGAGCAAACGAGACGGTATCGCCGCCCAGACCAGACATATCCGCCATATCTGCCGTACTCTGAGCAGATGGTTTGCTCTGTCCGACAGATGATATGTTTATACCGTTACAGGCCGCAAGCAACAGCACCAGAGCCAGCAGCGTGGCTTTGGCCGCTAAGCGTAAGACTACCACGCTACTCCACCTACCTTTTCTGCTCATCCTCAGCAATGTCCTTTCATCTCTCGGAAAACAATCCAGGATAGCCTGATAAAAGGTACCCTGTCTCGTGCATGACCTATTCTACCATATGCATCCTGTGTATGAAAAAGTCGGCTCCGGCATGAGCCAGAACCGACCACGTAACCTCAACAATGCTCAGCTTATCCAGAGCCGATCTATTCTGTACGCAGCGCAACGATAGGATCCATGCGGGCGGCACGAGCGGCAGGATAGAGGCCGAAGACGATGCCAACTGCTGCCGAGACAGTGAAGGCAACCAGAGCAGGAACAGGGCTGGCAACAAAGGGGAGACCGAAACCCAGCGTGAGCGCCAGACCGCCGCCCAGACCAAGCACAATACCAATAACGCCACCAACCAGGCTCAGTAGCAAGGCTTCCAGCAAGAACTGGTTACGAATATCGCGGCGGCGTGCCCCCAGGGCCATGCGAATACCAATCTCGCGCGTGCGCTCCGTCACCGAAACCAGCATGATGTTCATAATGCCGATACCGCCGACCGCCAGCGAGATCGTAGCAATACCAATCAACAAAATCGTCAATTCTATCGAGCTTTGCTGCGCTGATTGCACAAGCTGATTGCCATTGAAGACCTGAAAGTCATTTGGCGGATCACTTGCCGCCAGGCGAGCTGCACGCGCCGCCGATGAAGCACCACTGCCACCGGCTCCTCTACCAAATCCACCGGCTCCTCCGCCAAATCCGCCGCGACCCGCTCCTCCGCCAACCACTACAGGGCCACCGGCTCCAGGGAAGGTCGAACGCGGTGACGTCGAACTGCCTTGCGAAGGATCAGGGCCGGGCAAATGATGCCGCTGCCTGAGTACGGTGATGATGGCTTGCTCCACCGTACTCACGTTGTTCACACTGTCAACTTGCACTACTATCTGACTGACATACGTTTGCGGGTTCAGGCGTTCGTCGGCTGCACTAAAAGGGACAAAGGCCACATCATCAGCATTCCCCAGCCCCTGCGTTCCCTTCGGCTGTAAGACGCCAACAACCTTAAATAACTGATCACCAACACGGATCGTCTGCCCTATAGGATTCACCAGACCGGTCGGGAAAAGATTTTGTGCCACCGTCTGTCCCAACACGATGACAGGAGATGCCATCTGCTCGTCCTGCTCAGTGAACCAGGCCCCCTGGGCAATCTGCCAGTTCTCAATTGCTTGATAGGCAGGATAGACACCGCTCACTCGTGTGTTCCAGTTCTGATCGCCATACACGAGTTGATCCGATACACTCAAAACAGGGCTGACATTGATGACATGTGGCACCTGTACCAGCGCGTCGGCATCTCCTTGTGTCAAAGTCTGGCTTGTGCCTGCCGCGCTGAACGCGCCATTGGATGAGGCAGCACCAGGCGAGATTGTTAAGACATTCGTTCCCAGGGCAGCAAAACGCTGGCTCTCACTTTGATTTACGCCCTGTGTGAGCGTCACGACTGCAATAACTGCGGATACACCAATAATAACACCAAGCATGGTCAGCAGAGAGCGTACACGATTAGCGCCTAAAGCTTCCAGCGCGCTCTCCATCAGCGCGCCTCGCCCCACTCTGCCGCCCTTACTCATATATGGAGCCACGGGTA
>DAOTVZ010000154.1:0-5605 GCA_034436045.1 Ktedonobacteraceae bacterium
CCTCGGACGATAAGACGGTGCAGGTCTGGCACGCTGTCACCGGTCAGCAGTTGCTGGTTCTGCGTGGTCACAGCAAGGCGGTGATCGCCGTCGCGTGGTCGCCGGATGGTACCCGTCTTGCCTCCGCTTCGGATGATAAGACCGTGCGTCTCTGGCATGCCATCACAGGTCAACTCTTAGCCACCTACACGCGCCACAGCGACGAGGTCTGGTCGGTGGCCTGGTCGCCCGATGGTACCCATCTTGCCTCCGCCTCGCGCGACAAAACAGTGCATATCTGGGACAGTACCGGTACACGCACACGATATATCTATCGCGCTCACGCAAGCGAGGTCAATGCGGTCGCGTGGTCGCCGGATGGTACCCGTCTTGCCTCCGCTGCCTGGGATAACAGCGTACATATCTGGCAGGTATCAACGCGATAACCGACCGTAGGGGCGTGATGGAGCACGCCCAGGGAATGCAAGAACCATCGAAGAGAGAGCAGGGCGTGATGGAGCACGCCCAGGGAACGCAAGAACCATCGAAGAGAGAGCAGGGCGTGATGAATCACGCCCCTACGGACTTCTGTTCAAATACCTCGCGGGGTGGGGCCAGACGGCGGAAGAGGGCATAGCCTGCGTAGAACATCACTACCCACAACACGGCATCCAGTGGCCAGGCAAGCCAGCTATCCGGCACGCTATAGGCCGAGTTTGTTAGCCAGCCGGACAGGTCGCGCACGATACCGAAAAGCGGAATGCCGATCAGAAACAGTAGTGCCAGCCAGTGTTTGTCCCTTCGTTGAGAAGGGCCAGGCATCGTGGATGCGGTTGAGGCACGCCAGAAGCGCCAGATCAGCAGGTAGCCCAGGCTGCCGTAGATCAAGAATGGTGTAATATAAAATGGGATAGGCAGGTGCAAGATCAGCCCGTTCAGGCTATAATGCCACCAGTGGAAGTAATAAGCGACCAGGTCGCCCAGCATGTTGATGAGTGCCATCACCAGCCCTCCCAGCAGCGAGGCTTGCAGCACCTGGCGCGGGGCATGGATGAACAAGATGACGGCAAGATAGAAAACAATGATAAATGGCACGACCAGTGTCAGAAAGCCCGTTATCTCCATGTCTTTTATTTAGTCCTTTTATTCTTTTCTTATCTTATCTTTTAATCTCTTACGAGATAAGGTTACTGCCCTGTACAGAAATAGGAGAGGCTAACTACCATGAATATCATACCGCTTCGTGTCGCCCTGGCGCAAATCAATGTTACCGTCGGCGACCTGGAAGGCAATACCAGCAAGATACTCACCTTCATGCAGCAGGCGCATGAAGCGGGGGCGCATATCGTGTGTTTCCCCGAACTGGCCCTGACCGGCTATCCGCCCGAAGACCTGCTGCTCAAACCCGGTTTCATTGCTGCTAACCTGCGGCGACTCGACGAACTGGTGGCCGCCAGCCGTGACCTGCCCGGTTTGATGAGCGTGGTCGGCTTTGTAGACCGCGAGGATGATATTTTCAACGCCGCTGCCCTCATCTACGAAGGGCGTCTCGTGGGTGTCTATCATAAACATTACCTGCCTAACTACGGAGTCTTTGATGAGAAGCGCTATTTCCAGGCCGGTCAGCAGGCTCCACTCTTCTTGCTGCACGATGTTCATATTGGCGTCAATATCTGTGAAGATATCTGGTACCCGACCGGCCCGCTAACGCAGCAGGCGCAGGCGGGGGCCGAGGTTATTATCAATATCAACAGTTCACCCTATCACGCCGGTAAAAGGCATGCGCGTGAGCAGATGATTGCCACCCGTGCCGCCGACAACGCCGTGATTGTGGTCTATGTCAACCTGGTTGGCGGGCAGGACGAACTGGTCTTTGACGGTGCTAGCATGGTCTTTAACGAGCAAGGCACGCTCATTGCACGCGCCAGGCAGTTTGAGGAAGAGCTGCTGATCGTAGACCTGGATACCGCCTCGGTCTTTCGCTCACGCCTGCACGACCCACGCCGCCGCCTGGAACGCTGGCAGCTGCGCCACGAAGAGGTGCCGCTCATCAGTGTGGACTTGCGCCCGCTCACGCCGCCGCGTTCCAACAATCACGTGCGCCTCGGCGCGCCGCAACACATCGAAGCGAGCATGGATCGCTTGCAGGAGATCTATGCCGCTCTCGTTTTGGGCACGCGCGACTATGTGCGCAAGTGTGGTTTTAAAAAGGTCATTATCGGTCTCTCCGGCGGCATCGACTCCTCGCTGGTAGCCACCATCGCCGTCGATGCACTCGGAGCCGAGAACGTACTGGGCGTCTCCATGCCCTCCAGTTACTCATCTGAGGGCAGCAAGACCGACGCGCAGCAACTGGCCGAGAATCTCGGCATCCAGTACCTGACCATTCCTATCGAGGATGTCTTCCGTCTTTCGCTCAAGGCCATGCGCCCCGCACTCGGCGACGAATATCCCGGTCTGGCGGCGGAGAACCTGCAAGCGCGCATTCGCGGCAATATTCTCATGACTATCTCCAACTGGTCCGGTGCGCTGGTGCTGACTACCGGCAACAAGTCCGAGACAGCAACAGGCTATTGCACGCTCTATGGCGACATGGCCGGTGGTTTCGCTGTCCTCAAGGATGTGCTAAAGACGCTGGTCTATGACCTGTGCCGCTATCGTAACAGCCTCGGCCCCAAGCCGGTCATTCCGCAGGCCGTCATCGACAAGCCGCCCTCCGCCGAACTGCGCCCCAACCAGAAGGATACCGATAGCCTGCCGCCCTATGAAATTCTCGACCCCATTCTCAAAGCCTATGTCGAGGATGATCGCAGCTTCGAGGAATTGCTGGCCATGGGCTTCGACCGCGCCGTCGTCGAGCGCGTCATGCGGCTGGTGGACATCAACGAGTATAAGCGACGGCAGGCTGCGCCTGGCATCAAGATCACGCCGCGTGCCTTCGGGCGTGATCGCCGCTTGCCTATCGTCAATCGTTACCGTGATATGTGATATGGCCTGTATTCTTTTGCTGCGGCACAACGGCGTACCCAATATCATGCGCGTCATCAGTCGGCGTTTTATCAACCCGCCGGTGCTGCGCTGGGCCGGAAAACGCTGTAGTCCCCACGCGGTCATTTATCACGTGGGACGCCGCTCCGGTCGGCTGTATCGCACGCCCGTCGTGGCGCTACCGACTGCCGGTGGCTTCATCATTACACTGACTTATGGTACCAAAACCGACTGGTATCGCAATATGCAAGCCATGCCGCAGACTCGCCTACGCTGGCATGGTCGGGACTACATGGTGACGGCACCGGAAATCGTTGATGCACAAAGGGCGGCGACAGTCTTGCCGCCCCTGATGCGCTTTTTAACGTGGTTGATTGGCATACGAACATATATTGAAGTTAAGAGGTTAAACGTTTATAGATGATCTTGAAGGAGAAAACATGTGGTAGAAAAGCAACAAAAAAGAAAGATACGGGTGGGACTTATTTTTGGCGGGCGTTCCGGCGAACACGATGTCTCGCTGGCCTCTGCGCAGTCCGTGATGGCGAATCTGGACAAGGAAAAATATGAGGTGGTGCCTATCGGCATCACGCAGCAGGGCACATGGCTGCTCGGCACGGAACCGACAAAACTGATTGAGGCCCGTCAACGGGGGGATAGTGAGGAAGTGGTGCAGAGCGAGGAAGCAAGGCGACCGCAAGGGTCGCCCCTACCATCTACGGGTAGTATAGAGGCGACCACAAAGGGCCTCTCTGTTCCCGTGCCCGTAACGCTGACCGGCGATCCCACCTTGCGCCGCCTTGTGTCGTTGCATAGCGATGAAGCACTGGGCGAGAATGCCATCATCGACGTTATTTTTCCGGTGCTGCACGGCACTTACGGAGAGGATGGCACGCTCCAGGGCCTGTTGGAGATGGCGAATGTGCCCTATGTCGGTTGCGGCGTGCTGGGCGCGGCCCTCGGCATGGACAAAGAGAAGATGAAGATGATCTTTCAAGCCGTCGGTCTGCCCATCTGTGACTATCTGGTCTATCGCCGCAGCGAGTGGGAGCGTGCGCAGGAAAGTATTCTGGACGCTATCGAGCAACGCCTGGGCTACCCGAACTTTGTCAAACCGGCCAACCTCGGTTCCAGCGTGGGCATTAACAAGGCGCACGACCGCACCGAACTTGTGCAGGCCATGAATGTTGCCGCCGGGTATGATCGCAAAATTGTGATCGAAAAGGGCCTCAACTGCCGCGAATTGGAATGCGCCGTGCTGGGCAACGATGAACCCATCGCCTCGGTGGTCGGCGAGGTTATCGCCAGCAACGAGTTCTACGACTATGATGCCAAGTACCTTGATAATAAGTCGCAGACCATCATTCCTGCCGATCTGCCACGTGAGACCGCCGAGGAGATTCGTCGTCAGGCCGTCAAAGCTTTTCTCGCCCTCGATCTGAGTGGCCTCGCGCGCGTCGATTTCTTCCTGGAACGCGCGACGGGCCAGGTCTATATTAACGAGGTCAATACCATGCCCGGCTTCACGCAGATCAGCATGTACCCCAAGCTCTGGGAAGCCAGCGGTATTCCTTATAAAGAGTTGCTGGACCGTCTAATCGAACTCGGCATCGAGCGTTACGAGGATAAGCAGCGCAATCGCACCGCGCGCTAACCAATGTAAAACCGGTAATCCCGCAGAGACATGATTGATCGAATTTCTATGAGATTACCGGTTTCTTCGGAAAATTATCAATCTGCTGTAGTCTATGAAGCTTGTCAAATGTGTTGTAGATCAATGTAGTATCGAAATCACTTTTTTTACGTAAAGATCATGATTCACGAGGTCGGTTGGGATCAATCTCTGCTCCTATACCGGCCTGCAATTGCTATTTGTACTGAGCGGATAATCAGAGTATAATACTGAAAGGCTATGTTTGTGTCTTTTTATAACGAGGCCAATCTCTTCTGCCGATCCGTTTATGCAAAAATCTGGTATGCTAAAGCGGCCTTAATGCTATTGTAGTGTTGCAATTAGAACAGAAAAAGAGGGTTCTTTGAAGGACTACATCCCAGGCCAGCGATTCGAGGAAGCGCCAGCCCCTCCCCAGGGCTATCTAGGCCCGACACCTCCCCAGGGCCAATTGCCGCCAAAAGGTGAACGGCACTGGGTTGATCACCCGGATCAATTACTGAAAGCCGTCGCGGCCCTCAAACAGTCCTCTGTTGTCGCGGTTGATGCTGAATTTACGCAGATACGCTCAAGGACACAACAGGAGCAATTATCGACGGTACCACGTCTCGCGCTGCTGCAACTAGCCATCGAGGGGCAGTGCTTTGTAATTGATGCGCTACGCCTTAATAGTCTTACACCATTAATGAGCGTCTTTGGCGATCCTACCATTGTGACGCTGTTGCATGGCGCGGGGGCTGACCTGCGCGTGATGGCTGAGCGCGGTCTGTATGTGCCGCACTATTACGATCTGGAAGCCACCAGCCGTTCGATTTTTGGGCAACACGAGTCTTCGCTGGCGGCAATGTTGCAGCGCGCCTTCGGTATTCATCTCGACAAGAGCCTGCAACGCACCGATTGGACGCGCCGCCCACTGCCGCAAGCCATGATCGCTTATGCTGCCCGTGATGCTGAGGTCACGCTGGC
>DAOTVZ010000155.1:0-33276 GCA_034436045.1 Ktedonobacteraceae bacterium
CAACGGTAGTCAATGCGCAACGTCATCTCTACACATTCTCGACAACGGATGTAGGTTTGATGTATCCGGCAATAGATATGCAGGGCAATGTCTGGATCGGCGAGATGAATGCGAACCGTCTGGGGTACCTCAACGTGCAAACAGGCAAGATCACAAGTTGGCCATTACCTGATGGACGTTATGGTATCATGGCAACCGTTGCTGACCGCCAGGGCAATATCTGGTACGCTGAGCAGTTTGCTAACTATATTGGGCGTTTCGACCCCAAACAGCAGGTATTTCGCACCTTTCCGCTCGGCACATTGCATGGAGCCGCACTCGGCCCGCAGAATTTGCAGTTTGACGCGCAAGGCTTCTTGTGGTTTACGGCGGCGGATGGCAACGCAATTGGACGGCTCGATCCCCAGACGGGTGCGCTACGCCTGTGGCCCTTACCGGCCTCGCCCTCTGGCTTAGCCGTTGCGCCTGATGGACTCATCTGGTTCGGTTATCTGACCGGCGGCGTTATCGGTAGTCTCGACCCAACAACGGGTCAGATCACGCTCTATAAACTGGCGAATACGCAGGCACAGGTTTATTCTATGAGCATTGACGCCAGCGGCCAACTCTGGTTTACCGAAGCCTCGCCCGGTCGGCTCGATATGTTTGATCCAACGACGGGCACGCTGACTGCATTCTCCGTCCCTACTATCGATGGGCGCGCCCCCTCGCTCTCCGAACTGGCTATTGATCGGCATGGCAGTGTATGGTTCGTGGATGTCGGTGCCAATATGCTGGTACGCTATATGCCTGTTCAGAAGAGCTATACGTTCTACCGACTCGCACTCGCGCCAGCCTCGCCCTTTGCCCTTGCTATCGCCCCCAGCGGAGCCATCTGGTTTACAGCGGGTAATGCCGCAGGCAACTATCTGGGCGTGATGAAGGCGTAATCAGGCATCGATGATTTTTTATTGTGATCGATTCGTGTTTTATTGTGATTGGCATGTGATTGTTCTCTTGTACTTTGTGATGCGCTGGTGATTTGTCGGCACTATATTCTAAACAAGCCTTCGGAGAGAAGTCACACCAGTTGTTTGGAGGAACAATAATCATGTCGCAGACACAAACATCAAATCTATATAATCATAATGAGCAGCATACTCGCTCATCGCTACCGGGCGTTCTCGCTGGTCTCGTTGTTGGTATCTTCTGTATCGCTGTCTTATTTACAGGCATGTTCTACGCGCTGAACGCAATTTTGGGAGTACCAGGAGCTGAGCCAGCGGTGCATGCCGCGCAAACTCGGCATGTTTACCTGAATTTGAATATCGTGATTAATCAACCTGGCATGCAAAAAGATTGGCCGGGATATTCCAACACGAATCTTGTCGTACCGGCCAATAGTCTGGTGACTGTGACCATCCACAACTACGACCTGGGCGATACGCCGCTTCCCAACGGCTCTCCCTTTGGCAAAGTGCAGGGCACGATAGGCGATGTTGCACAGGCAGAGGGTACTCTTTATACGGCTCTTCCTCTTGATAAAGTTGCGCACACCTTCTCCGTCCCACAATTAGGTCTTAATGTTCCCATTCCGGGTGATGCGCCTAAAGGAGCTGCCTACAGCAGCGTGACCTTCACCTTTCATACCGGTAAAGCAGGTACTTATACCTTCCGTTGCTTTGACCCCTGTGGCACCGGAGCAACCGGCTGGATGGGTCCCATGTTGACAAAAGGTTACATGGTCGGTACCTTGACCGTGCAATGAGGCACGCAAGTTAAATATAAAGGGAGGATGTGGGAGGAGCGGGAAGCGAGGCATCGCCGACGATGGTGATGCCTCGCTTCTTTAGCGTTTCACGCCCATAAATTATGATACACTATCTCCATACTACAGCGTTTAATTGCTAACGATCCTACCAATAGAGGAGGCGGCACTTGGATAACACGCAAAACATGCCCCCACGCTACATCGATGATGCCACGTTTCGTAGCGACGTGGCCTATCTCGAAGCGCTCTGGCAACGCACGCCTGTCGGAGAACTGGATCTGCCGCTCATTGATGTTGGCAGTGGTACACCGCTCGTCTTCGTGCCGATCCTGGAGCATCTGGAGTTCGTCTACGCACGGCAGATACGCGCGCTGAGTCAGACACGGCGCGTGCTACTCTATCGACGGCACGAGAGTCGCACACGCTTCGTGGGACTTGAGGAGCGCGCTGAGGAGTTACGCCGTGTGCTGGATAGTCTGGGACTGCAACAGGCCGATCTGCTCGGTCACGGTGATGCGGCGATGGTGTTACTCACCTTCGCCTTGCGTTATCCACAGCGCTGCCGCTCGTTGCTAATTATCGCGCAAGGGGCCGATTACCAGATCGCTCCCCACCCCTTTATCTGGCTATTGCATGAGCTTTATGTGCGACTGCCCGTTGAGCGTATCCTTCCGGCCAGATTCTTGCGTGATACCGTCATCAACTACATCACCGCCAGAGACGCGCAAAACGCCGTCAGGCCCATTCTGCCGCGTCACCTGCTTGAAGAGCAGTTCGCCAGAATCGCGCAGTGGCCCGCCGTCTATCGCTTCTCGGTCATCCCGATTATTCATTATTTCGACATCCGGCCCCGCGTGCATGAACTGACTATGCCCATCCTGCTCATTAACCGACGCGACGACGCGCTCTCGCCAGAGGCCAGAACACGCTGGCTGGCCGAGCAGTTGCCTCAAAACGTTCGCTACCACGTCATCGATGGCGGTGAACGCTTCTTTATGTACGCTCAGGCCGAACAGGTCAACGCGCTGATCAATGATTTTCTAGCTTCTCTGACGCGGAGCGGCATAGAGCGTATGAGATGAACGGGTTCATTTTATATCACCGGCCTCTTGTGCGTGAATAGCCATTATCTTGTGATGGCAAGCGGGTGCCCTGCTTCGTAATAATTGCCAGCATCACAGCTATGGCTCTGGTATATTTAGGCTACTTCCCTGGCTGGTATCTCGTTATCTGATATACCCTGCTATACAATAGCATAGGGAGAAGTGAATATATCTCGGTCACAAGACCTTGTTAGAAACGGAAGATGATGAAATTTCCCCGCCTTGCAGCGGCAATCGTTGTGCTACTCCTGATCGGCGGCCTGAGCCTGATTGCGATTGAAGCGGTTGCACTGATCGGGCCTGCGCTGGCACACGGAGAGAACACGACCCATGTGGCTGGCACTATCGTTCAAGTGGAACCGGATCATAGCTTTATTTTCAAGAGCGCCGGTGGTCAGGAACTGCACTTTATCTGCACAGAGCGATGTCTACGTGAAGTAGCACACATGCAGCGCCATGTACGTGAGAAGGCGCACACGGATGTTTACTATATCCAGATGCCCGATCATATGTTGGCCGCTGTTGATGTCGATTGATGTCGCCAGGTGCTATTTGATAATACAGAAACCAGTTTCATACAATAGATTTTATTTGCTAGTAAAGCAGGTTCGATGATGGAAAACGAGCGAGCAGTAGTACCAATCGGGCACCAGATGGGCATGCCCCAGCTGGATCGCGCGGATATCTTGATTATCGGCAATGGCATCGCCGGTTTAACGGCAGCTATCGAGGCGCGCCGCCTTGCTCCTGATAAACGCATAGTGATCATCACCGAACAGATTCATCCGACGATCAATACGCCCGCCTTGAAACAATTTGCCATCGGTAAGCTGGAACGGGAGCAGTTGCTGGCCTATCCAGCAGGGACGGAACGCGCGGAACGCATTCATGTTGTCAACGCGCATGTCGCCGAGATTCACGCGAACAGCAAGTATATCAAGACCAGCAATAACTACGGTTTTGGCTATGATAAGCTGTTGATTGCGACAGGGAGCGCGCCACAGGGATTGCCGGAAGGCACACCAGGGCGCAACTTCGATGGTGTTTGCACGCTGCACCGTCTGCAAGACTACCTTGATTTGCGTCGTCGCCTGACCGAAGTCAGTGACGCGGTAGTCATCGGTGGCGGTGTTCATGCTATCGAGACGGTGATGGGCCTGCTCTACTGGGGTATTCGCGTTCACTGGCTCATTCGCGGCGCGACGTTCATGAGCCGCGTGTTGGACGAAACGGCCTCAGAAATTGTGCTGGAGCACGTGCGCAACAATGGCTGTAAGGTGTATACCAACACCGAGGTCGTTGGCGTAGTCGGGCGTATAGGCGCGGTAGCCGGTGTGATTACCAACCACAAGGAGATGATCCCCTGCCAGCTTGTACTGACCTGCACCGGCACTAATCCGGTAATGACCCTGGCCGATCATTGCACGCTCCCTCTTAAAAAGGAGCGCGGCATTATCGTTGACGACCAGTTACGCACCAGCGTCCCTGATATCTTTGCTGCCGGTGACGTGGCCGCGCTCAAAAATCCACTAACCGGCAAATATGAACCACGCGCGCTCTGGTACGCCGCCGTCGCGCAGGCTCGTGTCGCGGCCGCATCCATGACTGGCCACGATGATCTGGCGAATCAGTCCTTTGGTGTGCAGTGGCATGCCACGCACCTCGGCGAACTCTCGATGCTCACCGTTGGCAGTCCGCTAGAGACTGGTCCCAATATCATGACACTAACCGACACCAGCCAGGGCGGCTACCGGCGTATGGCCATTATTGATGACCGCCTTATCGGCTACCTTGCGCTCGGCAGCGCTCAGCCTGATAGCCTTGCCATTAAGCAGATCATTGACGAGGGTCATCCGATACGCGACATCACAAAGGAACTGCTCAAAGGTAGTTTCGATGCGCGCCGCTATCTCTCGCAGCGTCACACTTACATGGCGCAGGCCATGCTGACCGGCAAGCTGCCAAGTCTGCCAACGGGCAAGCCAACAGGCAAGTTGCCAGCACCGGCCTTGCCCGCGCCAATGACAACATCGGCTCGTACATCACAGGTGCGTTCACAACCGCTTCCGGCGGTCTCCATGCCGACAGAGAACCGCTTTGGTGTGTCTGCGCCCATGCCTGCACAACCGGCGGCTTCCATGCCGATACAGGCGCAACGCGATACCGATGCGCTCAATCCCTGGCGCGTGGAACGCAGAACCGATACGTTGATGGCCAACCCTGCGATATCCTTATCACAAGGGCCGACGCGCCAGACCGATGCCATTGATAGAATGCAGACGCAAATTCCGCTCGCGCCTGTGCCTGTACCCGCGTCCTCTCTCCTCGAAGAGGATGAAGAGATCAGCCCTTTTACCGGTTCACTGCCTGCGCTGCCCAGGCAGGTAGTCGAATCTACGCTGGAACCCGTCCCGGTCTACCGTGACGCCGCACAATCGGCCCCCACCGCATCTGGGCGCAACCTCTGGTCTTACAGTGGTAAACAAGCGGTCGTGCGGCGCGAGCGTCAAACGCGCCAGGAGGAGAATTCGGCTGAGAAGGTTGAACGCCATCCATCACACAATCTCTGGTCTTATGTCAGAAAAGGGTAATTCACTGCAACGGTAAGAGGAGAAAGAGGCGTGCATGCCTAATCCCGTGCTTTTACATAAAACAGGGCCGCAGGTCATGCAGGAGTTGCAAGCCTGTATTGGCTGCAACGAGTGCCTGCTGGCTTGCCCCGCCCTGGCCGAACCGATTACTATAGATCGCTTAAATCACGAAACGCTTTCCGGGCCTATTTCAGGGCCGGTGGCGCGCTTTGCCCGCGCCTGCTATCAATGCGGTGCCTGTGTTCCCCCTTGCCCGGTCGGATTGCACCGTGACGCGATGATGATGTGGCTCAAGGTGCGGCTCTTGCGTTCAGGAGGGGAGTAACTCATGTTCTATGACGAAGGTGAAAAAGGCTATCCATTCATTTTCTTCCAGAAAACGCCCTCCTGGTTGACCAGCTTCTTTGTTGGCCTGCTGATTGCTGGTGGCTGCGGCATCTTTTATGTCTGGTATAGCACTACCAGTCCCGACCCGGCCGCCGACAGTACCGTTGGCCTCGTCTATGCCGTCCTCGGTACTATACTGATGGTGCTGGCGGCGATTATGTTCAGTCTGCGCCGTCGTGCCCGCAGACGCGCTGTTGGGCAACTGCACACCGCTCTGGACTGGCATATCTGCTTCGGTGTGGCGGCGCTGGCCATCTTGTTCATGCACTCTTTCGGCAACTTCAATCCACGCTCCGGCACCTACGCGCTCTATGCCATGATCGCGCTGGTCATCAGTGGTGTAATTGGCAAACTGTTGGATATGCTGCTGCCGCGCATGATAGCCGCCGAGGCCAATAAGGCGCTGACGGCGCAGGGCGAAGACCGTCTGCAAAACATCACAAAGCAGCTTGAATCTATCGTAACGCATAATACACAGCCGCCGCGCGGCTTCGCCTTCAACTCGTCCGCGAATGCGGCGGCACGCACGCAAGGCATGCCTGCTCCCAAAGCTGACCGCCCACGCAGCCTGGTGCCGCTACAGGATTCGTGGGACCTGGCCTATATCTCACTGGAAGAGACGCCCCAGGAGGTCAACCTCGATGCGCACCAATATCGCTTTGTGCCCGACCGCAAGAGCGCACTGACCGCTCCCGGTGCCCTGATTCCAGGTGCGAAAGAGCAGCTCTCGGCGATGAGCGAGGTACAACAGGCGCTGCAACGCGAGCAATGCTACCGCTACATCATTCGCTATTGGCGCATCTTCCACGTTGCCCTCGCCTTCCTGACCGTCGCATTGACCGTCTGGCATATCGAATACGCGCTCGAACTCGTCATTCCAACGCTATTCCATCATTAATGTTGCTATAACGGATGCTGTGCGAGTATTGTACCGCCAAAGGCTTATCAGGTGTGGTAGCATATTGGCAGTACCAGAATTTTATTGGCATTAAGTAAGGAGAACATCAATGGGGATCATCCATGGTGGCTGGCTGGTCGCGCAGGCGTTGAAGCGCGAGGGCGTCGAGGTCGTCTTTACCCTGAGCGGTGGACATATTGCCGGTATTTATGATGGATGTGTGCGCGAAGGCATTCGCGTGATCGATACGCGCCACGAGCAGGCAGCAGTGCATGCCGCCGAGGGCTGGGCCAAATGCACGCGCCGCCCCGGTGTAGCCCTGCTGACCGCCGGACCGGGTGTGACCGATGGTGTCACAGGAGTTGCCAATGCTTATCTCGCCAATACGCCCGTGCTGGTGATTGGTGGCGCTGCCCCGCTCAGCCTGTGGGATCGCGGCGCATTGCAGGAGATGGGCCAGATTGATCTATTGCGTCCTATCACCAAATGGGCGCGCACTGTGCATGAGACAACGCGCCTGAGCGAGTACGTGGCTGCCGCTTTCCGCCAGATGCTTACCGGTAAGCCGGGGCCGGTCTTTCTTGAAATGCCAATGGACGTGCTAAACAATCTGGTTGATATGGATAATGTCTTCGACCCCGGTGAGCCGATGGGTTATCGCGCTGGAATGCGTAGCGCGCCTGACCCACAGGCGGTCACGAAAGCTGCTGAATTGCTCTCTAAGGCACAGCGACCGGTGATTATGGCCGGGAGCGCCGTCTGGTGGTGCGATGCCGCCGAACCATTGCGCCAGCTTGCCGAACGCTTACAAGCTCCCGTCTTTCTCAACGGGGCCGGACGTGGCTGTCTGCCGCCAACACACCCGCTCTTCTTCAGTGCGGCGCGGCGCAAGGCGCTGGAAGGTGCAGATACCATCCTGGCCATCGGTACGCGCATGGACTTCCGCCTTAATCATGGTCAGCCGCCGCTTATTCCCGCCGCCGCCAATCTGATCTGGTTCGATCTGGTGGGCGAAGATATCGGCGTCAATCGCGGTGCTGCTGCTGGACTGGCGGGCGATGTCGGTCTGAGTATGAGCCAGTTGAGCGAGGCCGTGCAGGCGCGAGCGGGCGGTGAGTGGTTGACCTATGTGCGACAAGAGGAGCAGAAGAGCCAGCAACGCGACCAGGCTGCGCTCAACTCCGATGCTGTGCCGATTCACCCCATGCGCCTCTGCCGCGAGATACGCGATTTCATCGATGAGGAGACGACGGTGATCGGTGATGGCGGCGATATTGTCAGCTATGGTGGCCGCGTCATCAATGTCGCGCGCCCAGGCTACTGGCTGGATGCCGGGCCAATGGGCTGTCTTGGCGCTGGCACGGGCTATGCGATGGCGGCGCAACTGGCGCGCCCCGGCAAGCGTGTCCTCATCCTGCACGGCGATGGAGCCTTCGGGTTGAACGGCATGGAGTTCGAGAGCATGGTACGCCATAAGTTGCCCGTTGTCTCAATTATCGGCAACGATGGCGCATGGGGCCAGATCAAGCATCCGCAGAAGGCGATGGTGGGTCACACGACAGCGGCAGAACTCTCGCAGGGCACGCGCTACGATAAGATGGTCGAAGCGCTCGGCGGCTATGGCGAACTGGTCGAGCGCCCGCAGGATATTCGTCCGGCGCTGGAACGTGCTTTCGCTTCCGGTCTGCCCGCCTGCATCAACGTCCTGATCGATCCCAACAAACCCTATAGCCGCTCAACCAACGTGGCGGTGTAACCATCGAACCGGAATCCATTCTCCCGTAGGGGCGTGATTCATCACGCCCTGTCCGTCTATCACACCAATCTTGTGAGGTCGCATGGTTCCACATGCGGAGAACGGGTGAGTGGAGTGTGGAATGGCGAGGGGAAGGGGGTGCATGGAGTGTGTGAGAGGTGTCACAGGCGGGGCATGATTCATCACGCCCCTACGAATTTTTGGGTTAATGGTGAGGTTCGATTATGAAAATTCAACATTACGCCCGTGCGGGATTGAGAAGATACCAGTCAGACGTCCTGATACCATCATAGATGGCAGTGTGCCAGACCAGGCCACCGGGGTTGACGAAGTTCTGAATGGGATGGCCTTGCTCGGCCAGCAGCATCGAGTCATGCCAGATAGGAGCTGCGCCGTCCACACCCGTGACATTGACCATCGGTGAGTTATCGTTATTGCCGGCCCAGACGCCCATTACGTAGTCGGTGGTATAGCCTACCGTCAGGTTATCACGAAAGTCGTTCGAGGTGCCGGTCTTGGCCGCCGCCGGACGCACTGTCCCTGGAATGCCTGCGTAGCACTGCTGCTGACTGTTGCTATAGAGATAGAGCGCGCTGCACTTGCCGAACTCGTAGGTGCGCGCGTTATTATCGCTCAGCACATTCGTAATCATGTATGCCACCTGCTTGCTGATAACGCGCTGGCCCGCTGGTTGGAAATGGAAGATGACGCGGCCCTGTGTATCCGTCACGGTGTCAATGGCGTGCGCGGGAACACGCAGACCGCCGTTGGCGAAGACGCCATAGGCCGAGGTCATATCCAGCAGGCGAACGCTCAGGCTGCCCAGCACCATCGTGTAGTTGGGCGTGCCTTCGTAGGAAGTGATGCCCATGACCTGGGCCGTATGCAGCGACGCCTGTACGCCGGTTTGCATAAGCAGCTTGACGGCGGGAATATTGAACGAATTTTGCAGCGCGTAGCGATATGTCACCAGGCCGTGATAGCGTAGATCGTAATTATGGGGTGTATAGGGGGGCAAGCCACAGCACATCTGTATAGTGAGCGGTGCATCATCAACGACCAAGCCGGGGCTGACTCCTTGCGCAAAGGCGGTGGCATAAATGAAAGGCTTGAACGATGAGCCGGGTTGGCGATAGCCCTGCGTAGCCACATCAAATGCGCCATCGACGGGATTGTTCGGATTGACACTGCCTAATAGCACGCGAATAGCGCCATTATGGAAATCGATCAGCACCTCGGCGGAGTTCGACATGTGATGTGCCTGCGCCAGTGCCGCGATATGCTGCTGAGCAATTTTCAGAACCTGATTTTGCAGCTTGAGATCAAGCGTGGTGGAGACGACCAGGCCCGCGCGCGCCAGATCGGGAATTTTCACATGCAGGTCCTGTGCCAGTTCGTTGAGCGCGTAGTTGACGAAGTGCGGCGCGACATTGTTATTGATGGTGCCGGGGTGCAGGAAGTTCGGCTGGCTGGCCTCACGGATCGCCGCAACTTCCTGATCGTGCGTGATATAGCCCTGTAGATACATCTGACGTAGTACGTCTTCCATGCGCAAGAAAGCGGCTTGGGGATGGAGAAAGGGATCACGCGCGATAGGTGAACTGGGAATGCCCGCCAGCATGGCCGATTGCGCGATGTCAAGCTGCGAAGCAGCCGTTCTGGTTGGTGTATCTTGCAGATCGAAATAGGTAAAGGCAGCAGCATCCGCGCCATAGGCCATCTCACCGTAGTAAGTCGTATTGAGATACATAGAGAGAATCTGATCTTTGGTGTACTGGCGCGTCACTTCGGGCGCGAGGATAATCTCCTGCAACTTACGTATGGCGGTATCCTGATTGCCCACGATGGCATTTTTGATAAGCTGCTGGGTAATTGTGCTGCCGCCGGCCACAATACGTCCATGAGTCAGGTCGGAGAGAGCGGCGCGCACGATGCCGGTGATATCGTAGCCAGGATTACTCATGAAATTCTGGTCTTCAATGGCGATTTCAGCGTGTTGTAGATAAATCGAGATTTTCGAGAGCGGCACCGTTGTTTGCAGGCCCTGATCGGCCATCTGATAAACCAGGTTGCCCTGTGAGTCATACATTTTGAGACTATCTTTAGGTAAAATATCTTGTAGCGTTGTCACGTCCTGTCCATAGCGCTGATTGGTGGCCTTCGTCATGGCCAGCAAACTTACCAGCAAGCTCGCACACAGCACAAAGATGATGAGGGCACAGAAGGCCATTGGTAGCATTGTCCACTGGGTCCCGATGCGATCAATGCTGGCGTAGCGCAGGTTGCTGGCATGCAGGTTCTTGCGTTTAAGATGGCGGTGTGTGCGCCAGCCCGTAGGATGCAGGCGGCGATGCGGTGCCGCGTAATACACGCCACGTACAGGAGACTCAGGTTTATCGTTGAGGCGCTGTGCTGCGGCGGCGCGACTGTGCTTCGGTAAACGGGCCACGGGCCGCTGTACGACCAGGCTGCGCTGTTCCTGTTCCTGTGGCGGGAGTGACGATGTATGCGCATTTGGGACAGGAGCCGGAAACTGTCTGGGACGCTCTTCAGTTTGCATGCAGTATCCTCAAATTTTCTACAATGTTCCATACGTATTTTATTGCATTTATAATATATTTCAATAGCTTTTATTCGCCGGTGCAAATGTGTTTCTATACCCTCTAACGGAAGGGCTAAGCGGTTGGTAACGGTACAGGCTTTAGTTGTTCAGGTATCGTGCTATTACCACGAGCCAGCGCTGGCTAAGGATGCGCTATTGGCGGGGGGTTGCCAGGCGAAGCTATAACTTGGGCAATAGGGATGGGATGTGACAGGTACCTGGTTGTTGACGGGCGATGGGGTGGGAGTTTCGTCGGGCGTGCCGATTGTGGTAGGTAGCGAGTATCGGAAAATTGGCACGGTGCCGGGCAGGAACCAATCGCTGGTGTGTACGCCGTCCGGGTAGGTCACAGTAGCCCAGAGCAGGCCACCGGGGTTGGTGAAGTTGCGGATCGGATGTCCCTGCTCGGCCACGAGCATCGCGTCGTGCCAGATAGGCGCGGCCCCATCGACGCCGGTGATGTTCCACATCGGGCTATTGTTGTCGTTGCCTGCCCAGACGCCCATCACGTAATCGGTGGTGTAGCCAATCGTCCAGTTGTCGCGGAAATCGGTGGTCGTGCCAGTTTTGGCCGCCGCCGGGCGCACCGTGCCACGATTGCCTGCCCAGCACTCCTGTTGCGAATTGGAGTATAGTTGTAGCACGTTGCAGTCATAAAATTCCGGTATACGATCCTGGTTATCGCTCAGCACGCTGGTCATCATATAGGCCAGTTGTGGGCTGATGGCGCGCGTGCCGAGATTGTTGGCGTGGACATAGGTCTGCTGTGAGGTGGCAAAGACTACTTTCTGAATGGCGTAGTAGGGAACATGGATGCCGCCGTTGGCGAAGGTACCGTAGCCCGACACCTGGTCAATCAGGCGAATACCCAGTCCGCCCAAAACGAGTGAGTAGCCAGGCGTGCCCTGATAGCTTGTCACGCCCATGTTGTACGCGGTTTGCATGGCCGCGCTGATACCTGCGTGTTGCAACACTTTGACGGCTGGCACGTTGAGCGAGTTTTGCAGCGCGCAACGTAGCGTCATCAGGCCGTGATAGTGCAGGTCATAGTTTGTCGGCGAGAAGGTCGGCGGGTCGGAGCCGGGGGGCAAGATAATGGTAAGTGGCGCATCATCAATGGTCTGCGCGGGCGAGATCCCCTGTGCAAAGGCGGTGACATAGACGTAGGGCTTGAAGGATGAGCCGGGCTGGCGGTACGCCTGCGTGGCTACATCAAACTGACCGTCGATGCTCTGGTCGTAGTAGTCAATGCTGCCTAACAGTGAAACAATGGCACCTGTATGAAAATCGAGTAGCACTTCAGCCGCGTTTGTCACATTATGTGTGTAGCGCAGAGCAGCGATATGCTGCTGCATGATTTTCTGAATCTTATCCTGTAGTGTGATGTCCAGTGTAGTATAAACCTGCATGTCTGAGCGCGAGAGCTGGGCACGGGTGAGATGAAAAATAGGTTCCAGTTGTGTAAGCACAAAATTGAAGAAGTGAGGCGCACGATTAACCAGGTTAGGGGCCGTTTTGAAAAAGTGTGGTTGCTGCTCCTCTTTGATCGCGTCAAGCTGCTGCACGCGCGTGATATAGCCCTGTTGCTCCATCAGCAGCAGAACAGTCTGGAAGCGCTCAAAAGCGGCCTGTGGATGCAGGCGCGGGTCGTACTGATAGGGAGAGCGGGGCAGACCGGCCAGCATAGCGGCCTGCGCGATATCCAGTTGCGCGGCTGCGGGCCTGCCGGGTTGGTCTTCCAGGCCAAAATATACTGTTGCTGCCGCGTCGATACCATACGCCTGCTCACCGTAATAGATGCTATTAAGATACATTTGCAATATTTCTTGCTTGCTGTAATGCAGGTTTATCTGCGGAACCAGCATCAATTCTTCTATTTTGCGCTGGATGGTGACGGAGTCGCCGACCAGCAGATTCTTAATAAGTTGTTGCGTAATGGTGCTGCCGCCTTCAATAATACGTCCACTACGCGCATCATCGAGCGCGGCCCGCAAAATACCCTGCATATCGATACCAGGGTTGGTCCAGAAATTCTTGTCCTCGGTGGCAATGGTGGCATTAATCAACATAGGGGAGATGTGTTGCAATGTGACGGTGGTATGCAAGCCCTGGTCGGCAAGTTGACCGATCAGGATGCCGTTGCGGTCATACATCTTCAAGTTGTCGCGTGGCAAGAGATCGGCCAGCGTCAGGACTTGTGCCCCGTAATGTTGTTCTGTGCTGGTGTAAAAGCGGTAGGCCGCGTAAGTGATGGCCCCACTCATAGAGAGAAGCAAGATGAGGGCAACAAAGGTGAGAACGGCGAGTATAAGCCAGAAGCGGCGCGTGGCCTTGTGTTCGTTAGCCCATGCCTGCTGTAAATATCTACGCGACAGATAGCGCAGCAGGAGCCGATAACGATAGGATTGACGTTGCCGTCGCCAGCGTTGTAGCCTCTCGTACTCAACGTTCTTTGCCCTTAATACATGTCTGTCAGGCTGTGTGAGCCGGGAGACCTGTGCTGATGTTTGAGGGGCAAGGCGAACGTGCGACAGGGCATCCGCAAGGGGTGCCCCTACACTGATGGGTTGCGCTTCTGGCTCGCTCTTCATTGTAGATGGATTTCGTGCCCTGATGCGTTCTTGCTCTGTCTCTCGTCCTGCCACCCAAACCGTCCGCCTTGCTCGTTGTGCCTTTGCATCTCTGCTAGTTTTGACCGGGCGGATGAAACTATCTTTGTGCGTGCGTTGCAAAAAATACATGGTGCGTTTTGGCGGTTGCTGTGTTGACATGCCAGGCTATCCTTCTGTTGGTGATACGCTGCCGGTCATGAACTTATAGATTAGATTCCGCGTGCGAGGGCTTCTTACAAAGATACGTTATACAAGGTGATTTATCTTACCGCTCTCGGCTATTGCTGGGTAGCCGCTTCGATTAGAGCGGGTAAAATTTCGTTGGTGATGGTCTGAATCTGGTAGAGGCTCTCAAGCCAGGGGATGTCCTGGTGATCGCGGCTGCCGCGCACCTCGGCCATTTGCAAGATGTTTTCGTCGATGAGGGTACGGAAATAAAGGAAGGCACGCACAGCGTCGGCGACCGGCACCTGTGATTGGCGCGTGATGGTGCCATATTCGGCACCTAGCTGGATAGCTTCCTGGCGCAGTTCCTCAATATGCGGGCTATCGGTGATGGCGCGTTGTAGCAGTTCGAGGACGCGACGCCCCAGGCTGCGATAGGCAGTACGTGCGGCCTCGTTGAAGTGTTTATACCATTCGTAGCTGCTGAGCGTGCCATCGGTAAAGGCGAAGCGCACACGCCCCAGGATACTCTGGATCAGTACCTGGGCCGCCGGATTGGGGCGCGTGGCCGTCTCTTGATGCAGGCGGGCCTCGATGTCGGAGCGACGGAAGCGACGGTGACCGCCGGTGGTGCGGCGCGAGGGTATTTCGTTGCGGTCAGCCCATAGACGCACGGTGGCCGGGTGGATGCCGAGTAGCTCTGCCGCCTCGCGCAAGCTCAACCACTCGTCCTGAACCTGTGATGCCATAGCAGTCCCTTCCTGAATCTTATATGTGGCACAGTACTGTCTATATACTTGCAGTATATTCTGATTCTAGGAGATTATTGCTATGACGTCAAGTGGCGATTTCACGCGGTTCCCTATCCTTCCGGGGGAAATAACCCCTAAAGGATAGAGAGCCTTTCACGCCGTAGGGACGCAGCTTGCTCCCGTCTACAGCATACGCTGTGGTGATTTCGGACGGGAGTAAGCTGTGTCCCTATGGATAATGTCTAACCTGTATTCCTCACGCCCGCCGCGATGCCGTTGATGGTGAGCAGGACGGCATAGGTGAGGCGGGCACGTTCGCGCTCCTTTTCGTCCATCAGCTCATCTTGCAGCGCATTCTGGCCAGGCATCAATGGCCCACCAGCGGCGCGTAAGCGGCGCAGGAGCGCGACCTGAAAGTAGCTCAACGGGTCAACGTAAGGATTGCGACGGCGAATCGATTCTTGCAAGACAAGCGAGTTATCGAGCAGGGCATGACCGCCGACGATGCGTAGCACCATCTCCTCGGTGCGTTTGTATTCGGCTTGAATGATCTGATCCATACGCTGGCGAATCTCCACGTCCTCGACCAGCGTGGCGTAGTGGTGTGCAATATGCATATCGGCTTTGGAGAGCGTCATCTGTAAGTTGTCCAGAAACGCGGTCAGGAAGGGCCACTCGCGGTACATCTGCTGAAGCTGTGCCAGGTGTTCCGGTCTGTCGGCAATATATTCCTCAAGTGCGCTGCCGACGCCGTACCAACTGGGCAGCACATAGCGGCTCTGCATCCACGAGAAGACCCAGGGGATGGCGCGCAACTCCTCGATGGCGCGCCCTTTTGTACGGCGAGCCGGGCGTGAGCCGATATTGAGCCAGCCGATTTCCGCGATGGGAGTGGCCTGCTCAAAGAATGGCAGGAAGCTGGCATCCTCATAAATCAGGTGACGATAGTGCTGATAGGCCCGCTCTGAGAGCCAGTTCATAGCGGCGCACCATTCGGCGGGTGGATGTGGATGAACCGGCTTGGTGATAAGCCATTCTTCGGGAATGCTGGATTGCACAACGCCCGCCACCACCAGTTCCATCGTGCGCAAGGCGATCTGGTGCAAGCCATATTTGAAGGAGAGCATCTCGCCTTGCTCCGTGATGCGAATGCGCCCGTTGACGCTGCCGGGGGGTTGGCCCAGAATGGCCTGGTAGATGGGGCCACCACCGCGTCCAATCGCGCCGCCGCGTCCATGAAAAAGCGTAATGACGATGCCGTAGCGTTGTCCCAGCGTGGCCAGTTGCGATTGTGCCTTGTAGAGTTCCCAGGATGAGGTCAGAATACCACCATCCTTGCTGCTATCCGAGTAGCCAAGCATGACCTGCTGGCCTGGGCAGTGGGCCAGATAAGCCTGATAGGCAGGATGCACAAAAGCCTGTTCCAATATCTCCGTGCAGGTGCGCAGATCATGGATCGTCTCAAAGAGCGGCACAATCGGCAAGTCGGTAATGCCTACCTCTTTGCAGAAGAATTGCACCTCTAGCAAATCGCTTAGCTCGTGTGCCATGCTGATAATGTAACAGGTGACGGCGCGCGCGCCAAACTCTTGACGTGCCTGGCGAATGGCACGAAAGGTGTTGAGAATATGGGTCGTGTCCGTGCTGAGACGTAAGCCGGGACGCGAGACGATACGCGGATCACGCAATAGATCGGTTAGAAGCGCAAGACGCTGAGCTTCGTCTAATTTCCTATAGTCATCTTTGCACAGCCCTGTGACCTGGAGCAGTTCGGCCAGCGCGGCGGCGTGGCGCTCGCTGTGCTGGCGTACATCAAGCGCGCTGAAATGGAAGCCGAAGAGTTCGACCTGGCGTATCAGTCGGCCTAATTGCCCATAGGCCAGTTCCCGTTCACCATCGGCCAGCAAGCTCTCCTGCACCAGCCTCAGATCGCGTAACAGTTCCTCGGCGCTTTGGTAAGCTACCTGACATTCCTGCTGCGTCTCGCGCTCCGGCGTCAGCCAGCTTTCGACCGGCGTGTCTGGCGGCATTGCCAGCGTGCTTTCCAGGCGTTTCCACATAAATGAGAGCTTGCGACGGTAAGGTTCGATAGCAGTTTGCCGACCGAGTTCGCGATTATAGTCGGGCATGCAACGTGCATCTTCATCTAATGAAGCGCGCAGGGCCTGGGTGATGCGCGAGTGTGTCAGGGATTGCGAATATTCCTGAGCCAGTGCCTGAATGACGGTGCGGTAATGGTTAATGATATAGCTGCGTTGCAGGCGCAGCGCGCTGAGCAGAGTATCAGGCCCGACGAACGGGTTGCCGTCCTGGTCTCCGCCAATCCAGGAACCGAGGCGCAGGAACGGCGGCACATGCACGCCCGGATACTGCTCGTTTAGCAGTTCCTCGAACTCGCTGTAGAGATCGGGCAACGCCTCAAAGAGAATCTCGTCCAGGTAGTAGATGCCCATTTTGATCTCATCAATGGGTTGGGGGCGTACCGAGCGCACAGCATCGGTGCGCCAGAGCAGCGTAATTACGCTCTCCAGTTCGTGTTGCCAGCGCAGGCGTTCCAGCGGCGTCATGCGTTCCATGCTGTCATGCGCGGCCAATAGCTCAGCAATGCGACGCGACTTGGTGATCAGGCTGCGCCGCGTGGCCTCGGTGGGATGAGCAGTAAAGACCAGTTCAATCGAGAGCCGGTTGAGCAGGGTTTGTAGCGCGCTCGCCGATAACTGCTGGTCGCGGCAGTACTTGAGCAGTGCGGGCAGCGAACCGCGCGGCGGATACTGACGCATGGCCTCAACATCCATCTCTATCGTATGGCGGCGACGAATGCGATGGTACTGCTCGGCAGTATTGACAAGGTGAAAATACACGGTAAAGGCACGAATGACGGCAATCGCGGTATCCAGATCGCACTGCTCAACAATTTCATCGATCTCCCTGTCCAGCGCAGCGATCTCGGCTTGCAGGGCCGCGCGCTCGTCGGCACTGGCGCGTCTCAGTTGAGCGCTACAGTCGCGCAGTCGTTTACAGCTCTGCCTGAGCTTCTCGACCATCGCAAAGACGGCGTATCCGTCATGCTGCTGAATGGCCCGACCGAGCGCATTGCCGAGCGTGCGAATATCGCGCCGGAGAGGAGCATCTTTTTCCTGGCGGTCATCTCGTTCTGCCATAGGTAGAACCCTTCTCTAGTGAGTGGAAATGCAGCAACATCTTTGCGCTATTGGCACCTCGTCGCGCCTTGTATCATGTCGATGCATGAGTATTGTAGCACATCGGTCAATGTGCAGTAACAGGCGGCGTCCCTACAGATGAGCGCATGCTTACTCCTGAAACTGATGGCAATGGGTAATGCCTTGCGCTCGGCCTGTTTGTTTGCCAGATAAGTATAGGTAAAATGCACAATAAAAATATCTTATAGCCATTTTTTGCCGACCTTTTTAGTGAGAGAAGTACCGGTGCAAAGGGTATGTGTTTTGGTGATTATGCATAATGCACAAAAATACATTGCATGGTTCTCGTAATTTATCCCTATGTTTGTCATAAGCTCACCGTTTATACTTGAAGAAAAGAGCGGAGCAGAGGCGCAATGGCCGCGTACCTGTCGCCATTTCAGAGCAAAGCCAGCTACCGGTGTGGTAACGAAGCCATCAGGGTTGGAAGTTTCTTGAGAGAGATACGTAAAGGGGACTACTACATGGCAGCTCAAGCACCCTCAGATACCGGCATGAAGCCTACCCTCGGCCTGACCGGTGTCACGATCAACGCAATGGCTCTGATCGCTCCTGGAGCCTTCTTATGGACAACCTACCAGATTCAGGCCGCACCCTCATCGGCGATGAACATGTGGTTCGCGGTTTTTGTCGCCACCGCCATCGCTATGTTGACGGCTATCGCCTATGCCGCCCTGGCCAATCGCTACCCCGAAGCGGGTCCCGGCAGTTCGTACTACTTCGCAGAGGCTGCGGTGCTACAGCGTGAAGAGCATCGTCACTTCAAGTTTGCCCGCCTCAGTAAATTTGTGGTCGGCTGGGCCTCGCATCTGTACTACTGGGTCTATCCTGGTGTGATGGTAGCCTTCATGGGGCTGGTTATTACCTACATTATCCAGACCTTCGTGCCAAGTTTCGGCGCGCCCTGGCAGGAGATTCTGGTCTGTGTTGTCTTCGCAGCGGTAGTTGGTCTGATTGCCTATATCGGTGTGACGGGCGCAACGCTGGCGAATATTGTGATCAACGCCATCCAGATTATCGCGCTGGTCACCTTCTCGGTACTGGCTATCACCTATCGCTTACAGCATCCCAATGTACATTATCTGCATCCCAGCGTTTTGAGCGTCATTACACCACACAGCCTGAGCGGTCTTATCTATCAGTCAACCATCGCCATTCTGCTGGTCGTCGGTTTCGAGTCCGCTACAGCGCTGGCGGCTGAGGCTAAGAATCCTAAGCGTGATATTCCGCGCGGTGTCATTCTCTCGCTGGTCATCCAGGCGGTGATCTTCTACTTTCTAGAGTACTTCGCGGCCAACTTCTTCATCAACACCGGCTATAAGAGCAGTGCCGGTACGGGGTTTGCCGCTGCTAATGCCTCTGGTGCACCTATCGGTGATATGCTCAAGATGATCGGCGATCAGATGTTTCACGGCAACGGCACTGCACTGGCTACTATTGTTGCCGCCACTGTGGTCATCGCGCTGGTCGGTACCGCGCTTTCCTGCCTCAACACGGGCGTGCGTGTCACTTATGCGATGGGCAAAGATACCGAATTGCCGGTCGTCTTCGGCTTCCTGCATGGCAAGTATCGTACTCCCCACGTGGGTGTGATCGTGCTAACAGTTCTCTCAGCATTGATCGGTGCCTATGGTGTGCTGAACGTCGATAACCTGACGCAAATCACCCTCGTCTCCAATATCGGCACTTTCCTGCTCTATGGCATGACTTGCATCGTCTGTATCGTGGCTTTTGCCGGTGTTGTTAAGCGCAACATCTTTTCGACGGTCTTGGCCCCTGGCTTAGGCGCAATACTCAACATCCTGATGTTGGTTGGTGTGCTATACTATGCCATCACCGCCGGCGGCTCGACGCAGACCGATACGATTATTGCGGGCGTGTTTAGTCTCGCCTGGCTGGTCATCGGCTTCGGCTATCTGTATATTCAGAAATTGACGAAAGGAGTACCCATTCTGCATCCTGAGGACTACAAAGAGAGACGCGGAGTGACTGCGGTCGAAGTGAGTGCCGGAAAGTAAAGAAAGAACTCTTCCCCGTTACTCCTTGTCGCTCTGCTGCCCGCGTCATGCATCACATGGCATCCAACGGTGGATGTCATGTGGTGTTGCGTTCACGAATAATCGTCTAAAATGTCTCTAGTGGATATGTTTACTGTGTGCTATACTAGAGGCTTAGAGGGTTGTTGTCTCTTTATGAGACTAGTTCGCAGGATGTAATGACGATTACATACGCACCAGGGGCGCGCATCGATCACTACGAGATCATTAAAATGCTTGGTCACGGCGGCATGAGCCGTGTCTATCTTGCTCGTGATGTTAATAATCAGCAGCAGGTTGTGCTTAAATTTGTCAATGATGATCTCATTGGTAATATCGCCGTCTATGAGCGTTATAAACGCGAGTCGGAGATCGGTAGCCGCATTAACCATCCTTACATTCAGCAGATGCTCAATACCGATGAGGAGCGTAGCGATCAATACCTGGTAATGGAGTATATTCAGGGTCGCACACTCCGCTCTGTGTTAGAGGACTACGCGCCCAATCCCATGCCGGTCGATGAGGCGTTACGTATTATTCTCCAGGTTTGCGATGCACTGGCCTACTGTCACGAGCATGGCGTTCTGCACCGCGATATTAAGCCGGAGAACATTATGCTACAGGATGATGGTCACATTAAGATCATCGATTTCGGTGTGGCGCTGCTAGAGGGTGCGCGTCGCGTGACCTGGCGCGGCCTCACCGGTACTGTCGGCACCCCCGATTATATGTCGCCAGAACAATTGAAAGGTGAGCGTGGCACTGCCGCCTCCGATATCTATTCGGTCGGCATTATCCTCTACGAAATGTTATGTGGACGCACGCCCTTTGACGGCGAGAACGTCTTCGCCATTATGAATCAGCACGTCTCACAAGACCCCCCCTCTATCCTCGACTGTAACCCCAATCTCTCGCAGGAACTGGCAACCGTAGTGATGAAAGCTATCCGCCGCGATCCCCAAAAACGCTATAAGACCATGCGCGAGATGCTGAATGATTTGAACCACCTGGAGCAGGTGAAGGCCGTGCCTTACCATCCCGATAAGCCCCAGGCCAACAACCTGATGCAGCAGTTTCGCCTGGCCGCCATCATCATCGTGATCATCCTGCTCGCCGTCATCGCCCTCGGTGTGCTGGCCCAGACTGTTCACAACTTGCATTAAACATTCTGATACATATTTCCTGGTGCGCGCTTTGTGACCGTGCTGGCTAAAGCACTGAAAGAGCAACCCGAACAACTCACCTTTTTAGCCGCCCCCATTTGCCTCTTTTAATCCATCCCTACAGAACCTTTGCACAGTCATAGCCTATACGATGCTTGTGAGAATGGTTACTTTTCACACTGCCAACCCTTGTTTATGTAAAGAGGGCTATGGTATACTCTGCACACAGGTAATGTAGCCCTTCCCAGGTGAACGAACATTGCTGTTCTTCCAGGTTCGATGCTGTTCCACTTTGCGCTCATTGCGTTCTTTCGTCCACTCAGTTTGACCCGTGGTGGGTCGTACTCATGCCGGTAGGTGGCTATATGGCTGGCTAGGGCCATAAGTTCCTACCATCTCGATGAATTCGATCATCGCTGTTTGATGACCGAAATCGCTTAGAGGCTCCAATGGCGGTGCCGTCGGCATTGAGCAGACTGTCTTTTTTTGGGAGAGCAACACATGTACACTATGCACAATCGCAACTCTGCCACCCTCGCATCCGACTGTGTCCAGAATTTCCCTCTTTACGATGCTCGTTGGGAACACGACGCCTGTGGTACCGGTTTTCTGGCTCACATCTCCGGTGAGGCAAGCCACGCTCTCGTGCAGCAGGCCCTCGAAGCTCTGGCGCGTCTGACTCATCGCGGCGCGCAAGACGCCGATGCCGAGACCAACGATGGCGCTGGTATCCTGACGCAGCTCCCTCGCGCGCTGTTTGGCGAGGTTTTGCAGCAGCAGGGACTCTCGTTACCCGACCTGGCCGACCTGGGCGTTGGTATGCTTTTCCTTCCCTCACAAGACGACGCCCCCGAAGCCTACTGGGCCAGCCGCCGTCTCTTTGAGCATGCTATCGCGGATGCCGGTTTGACCTTGCTCACCTGGCGTACCCCACCCATTGATTACTCCGTGCTTGGCACACGAGCGCGGCAGACGGCCCCGACCATTCAGCAGGTGTTCCTGGCGCGTCCGGCGCACGTATCCCTTGAGCAGTACGAGCGCGATCTTTACTATGTCCGCCGCCGCGCCGAGCGACTCTGGCGCGAGGCACAGCTTTTCGATTGTTATGTCGCATCCCTTTCTTCGCGCACTATCGTCTATAAAGGATTGCTGGCCCCCAATCAACTCGCTCGCTTCTATCTTGATCTTGCCGATCCCCGCTACACTTCCGCTATCGCCGTCTTCCATCAGCGTTACAGCACCAACACCTTCCCAGCCTGGCCCCTGGCACAGCCGATGCGCATGCTGGCGCACAATGGCGAAATCAATACCATTCAAGGCAACCGCAACTGGATGCTGGCACGCGAGGGCAGCATGGCCTCGCCACTCTGGGGCGAGCGCATCCATGATCTCCTGCCCGTCATTCAAGAAAGCAGCAGCGATTCCGGTCAGCTTGATAACGCGCTGGAACTGCTGGCGCAGTCGGGCCGCGATCTCCTGCATAGTATGCAGATGTTGATTCCGCCCGCCTGGGAGCAGGATGTCGAGATGGACGAAGCGCAACGAGCCTGGTGCGAGTACCATGCCGGTCTGATCGAACCCTGGGATGGCCCTGCTGCCCTGGTCTTTAGCGATGGCAACGTGGTTGGGGCCGCGCTCGACCGCAACGGACTACGACCGGCCCGCTATATGCTGACCGCCGGTGGGCTGTTCGTGCTGGCCTCTGAAGCCGGTGTCGTCTCCTGCCCGCCGCATGAAATTATCGAAAATGGACGTCTGGGTCCCGGCCAGATGGTGGCCATCGATGTCGTACAGCATCGCGTGCTGCGCGACCACGAGATCAAAGAGATGCTGGCACACAAGCAACCGTATGGACGCTGGCTGGAAGATCACCTGCTGCGCCTGACCGAACTGGTTGACGTGGATGAGGCGCTCAAGGTACCGGAAAGCTTCAATCCTGAGACGCTTTTCACGCGCCAGCAACTGTTCGGCTTTACGCATGAAGATGGTGAAATGGTGCTGCGTCCCATGCTGCAAGACAACAAAGAGCCGGTGTGGAGCATGGGTGATGACGCGCCCCTGGCAGTTCTGTCGCAATTACCGCGCTCGTTCTCCGACCATTTCCATCAGCGTTTCGCGCAGGTGACAAATCCCCCCATCGACCCATTGCGAGAACGCATCGTGATGTCGCTGGAATCCTACATGGGACGCAGCCAGAGCCTGCTCACCGAGTCGCCTTTGCACGCCAAACTGTTGCATCTGAAGACGCCTGTTCTGACAGAAATACAGCTTGAGCGATTGCGCGAGATCAATACTCACTACTTCCAGACGCGGACGCTCAGCACTACCTTTGCGGTCGCCGATGGTGTCAACGCGCTGGAAAATGCGCTGGATGCGCTAGAGGTTGCTGCTGTTGAGGCCGTGACTAACGGAGCCACGCTGCTGATTCTGAGCGATAAAGATGCCACGCTGGAGCGTGCGCCCATGCCCATGCTGATCGCTGTTGGTGCGGTGCATCGCGCTCTCATCCGCAGTGGACAGCGTATGAATACCTCGCTGATCTGTGAAACAGGTACGGCCTGGGATATTCACCAGGTAGCGCTGCTGCTCGGCTATGGCGCTGAGGCGGTAGTGCCGTTCCTGGCGCTGGAGAGCGTGCGCGCGCTGGCTGGAGAGCGCAAGCTGGAGCAATTGACACGTGAGGGCGCGGTCGAGCGTTATATTCATGTGCTGGAAGAGGGCCTGTGCAAGATCATGGCGCGCATGGGCATCTCGACCATCCGCAATATCATCGGCGCTGGCCAGTTCGAGGTGTTGGGGCTGGAGACAGCCTTTGCGGCTCGCTGCTTTAGCGGCTCACCCGTCCATCCCGGCACGCTGACCTACGCAGATGTCGCGGAACAGATTATCAAGCACTGCCAGAGCTTGCAGCAATCGGCCCATGCCGACGAGACACCGGCCCATCGCCGCAAACTGACCGACCTGGGGCGCTTCCGCTTTCGCCGCGATGCCGAGTATCATGCCTTCAATCCACTGATTGTGCGCGCGCTGCAAAAGGCGGCCCGCACGGGTAGTAAAGAGGACTATCAACAGTTCACCTCGCTGGTCTATCAGCGTCCGCCTACAGCGGTGCGTGATCTGCTTAGCTTCAAGGCCACCACGCCTGTGCCGCTGGACGAGGTAGAGCCGATGGAGTCGATTCGTGAGCGTTTCGTGATCGCAGCCATGTCGCTCGGTGCGCTCAGCCCGGAGACGCACAAAACCATTGCGGCGGCTATGAACAGCATCGGTGGTCGTAATAATACCGGCGAGGGTGGCGAAGACCCGAACTGGTATCATGAGACGATGGATGGCTACGAGGTCAGCAGCAAGATCAAGCAGGTGGCCTCCGGTCGCTTTGGTGTCACGGCTGAGTATCTGGTGCGCGCGCAGGAGATCGAGATCAAGATGGCGCAAGGCTCCAAGCCCGGCGAGGGTGGGCAGTTGCCACCGATCAAGGTCACGCCCTTCATCGCGCGCTTGCGCCATACCTCACCGGGCGTCTCGCTGATCTCGCCGCCGCCACATCACGATATCTATAGCATTGAAGACATCGCGCAGTTGATCTATGACCTGCACCGCATCAACCCGCAGGCGAAGGTTGGTGTCAAGCTGGTTTCCAGCATTGGCGTCGGCACCATCGCCGCCGGTGTGGCGAAGGCACATGCCGATTACGTATTGATTAGTGGCCATGACGGCGGCACGGGTGCCTCGCCACTGCAATCGATCAAGCACGCCGGTATGCCCTGGGAGCGCGGCCTCTCTGAGACGCAACAGGTGCTGGTCAAAAATGGCCTGCGTTCGCGCGTCAAGGTGCGCGTCGATGGCGGCTTTAAGACGGGGCGCGACGTCATCATCGGAGCTATGCTTGGTGCAGAGGAGTTCGGCTTTGGCACTGCGGCGCTGGTCTCGCTCGGCTGTGACATGGCGCGTCAGTGTCACCTCAACACCTGTCCGGCGGGCATTGCCACGCAGCGCGAGGACCTGCGCGCCAAATTCACTGGTCGCCCACAATTCCTGATTAACTATCTGACGCTGGTGGCCGAAGAGGTGCGCGAATGGATGGCGCAACTCGGCTTCCGTCGCCTCGATGATCTGATCGGGCGTGCCGACCTGCTGACATGTCCCGCAGACGCCAGCATCGACCTCAAATCCATGCTCGTTGCGTTGCCCTATCATTTTGTGCCGGGTGCGCATCGCTCGGTGCCCTCGGCCCCTGTCGCCGAGCAACTGCTGGTCGAGACAGAGGAAGCGCTGGCGGGTGAGCGCAGCGTGCTGACGCAGCACGTCATTCACAACGATGATCGTTCGGTTGGCGTGAGTCTGGCCGGTGAGATTGCGCGCCGTTATGGTAACAAGGGCCTGCCAGGGGTCAGTATCACCTGTACCTTCCAGGGTTCTGCCGGTCAGAGCTTTGGGGCCTTCTGTGTCCCTGGTCTGCGCCTGATCCTGAGCGGCGAGGCCAACGACTATGTTGGCAAGGGCATGACCGGCGGCCAGATCGTCATTGCGCCACCGGCTGATGCCCACTTTTCTTCGCATGAGAATACCATCGTGGGCAACACCGTTCTCTATGGTGCCACCGGTGGCCAACTCTTCGTGGCCGGACGGGCGGGCGAACGCTTCGCCGTGCGCAATAGCGGCGCGCTGGCCGTAGTGGAAGGCGTTGGCGATCACTGCTGTGAGTATATGACCGCTGGTCTGGTGGCGGTACTGGGCGAGACCGGGCGCAACTTCGGAGCCGGTATGTCCTCTGGCGTAGCCTATGTGCTGGACGAGCAGGGCATATTCCCGTTGCGCTGCAATACCGAACTGGTTAGCCTGCAACGTATTGACGATGCTGGCGAGCTAGCAGCCTTGAGTACCATCATCGGCTGGCACGCGCGCAAGACGCGCAGCAAACGGGCCTCGTACATCCTGGACAACTGGGAGCATATGCGCCATCTCTTCTGGCGCGTCCAGCCTAAAGGATGCACCACCACCGCCCGCGACTTCGTGCATATCGGCGAGTACGACAGCGCCGTCAGAGGTGCCTCGCACTCTTAAGGCAGTAAGACGAACGAGGATAATGTTTGTGGTACACGCTATGCCACAAACATTATCCTCTTTTTTCTACTCCTCGCTTAACATGGTTGTGCGCCACAAGATTTTTTGAAAACGAGAGAGATGGTCGCCCAACGCCTCAGGTGGGTAGTGTTGTCTCATCTTTTCTATGGCCTGCGTGAGCATAGGGACGGTGACGCCACGCATTTGGATACTCTATTGCCCATCGGCTACCGCCGTCAAAGGCAGGCTACGCAATGCTACCTATTATCCTGATACAGCGAATATTGCCAAAAGCGGAAACGAAATGTGCTGAGAAGGAGGAATGGTTTTATTTAATGGGGGTGTGGCGGGGTTTTTGGGGGCTGTGCTTTTGGTGCGGGCGAGAGCGCAACATTGCTCTTGTCATACGTCACAGGTTTTGCTAGAATCGCAAGGGGAGTTCTAACGTTTTCCCCTTTTTCTTATCACCCGTTCATGCTGTGTCTGTACGATACCGTGCCACGGATGATACCCATGATACAATAGAACTGAAGAAACCGATAGGATGTAATCTTTCTCCGCTTCCTGGCGACTGAAATTACCATCCAACATCAATCGGAGGTATGTTTTTATGATCCTGGCCACCATTTTATTCTGGGTCTTTGCGGTGATCCTGGTCGGGGCGGCGCTGCTGGTGGTGGGCCTGCGCAATATCGTTCATAGTGCGATTGCACTGGTGCTGGTATTTGCGATGGCGGCGGGTGTCTATCTCCTGCTCGACGCCGAATTTATCGCTATCGTACAGATTCTCATCTATGCTGGTGCGGTAACGATCCTCATTCTTTTTGCACTGATGTTGACCCGCATCACCGGGCAACCCACGACCAATCCCTCTAACAGACTCTGGCCGGTCGCCTTCATTATCAGCGCCCTGGTTGGCCTGTGCATCGTTCTCGCAATCATGCTCAGCCCGCACGCGGTCAGTGACGTGAGCAATGGAGCCAGCCAGTTGCCTGCGAACATCAATAATGTGGCGCGCATCGGTCAACTCCTGTATAGTCCCAGCGCGTACAGCTATGTCTTACCCTTTGAAATTGCGTCGGTTGTGTTGCTGGTGGCGATTATCGGAGCCATTGTGATTGCCAGAGAGGAGTAGGGGTTTATGGGTCTAACGCTGTATCATTTTCTTATTCTCGGCGCGGTGCTGTTCTGCATCGGTTTGTATGGTGCTATCGCCAAGCGCAATGCTATCGCAGTCTTGATGGGCATTGAGATTATGCTCAATGCTGTCAACGTGACGCTGGTGGGCTTCTCGTTCTTTAACACAGTGAAGCCATATGCAACCTATCTGACAGGCCAGATTTTCGCTATTTTCATTATCACTGTAGCGGCGGCGGAGGCAGCGGTGGCGCTGGCAATGGTGATCGCTATCTATCGCAAGCGCAACACAGTGGATGTTAGCGAGATCAATATGATGAAGTGGTGAGTATAATGGGTTTGTATGAATATTCATGGATTGTTCTCTTCGCCCCACTGCTCTCCTTCGTGGTGATTATCTTCGGCACCCGTGTGGGCGATATGCTGAGTCGCCCGCGCGTGGCGGTGGCAACTACCCACGCGGAGGAGCATGCCGTTGAGACTCACGGTACACACGGCGAGGACCATGGCCAGCACGGCGAAGACGATGACGATGACCCCAAAGTGCCACAACTCACACAATGGGCCGTCGTCAGTGGCTATGTGGGCATTGCCATTATGGCGATTGCCGCCATCTATTCCTGGATTTTGCTCTTCTATTCTGCTTTCGTTCCCTCTTCGATGCCGGCCAATGGACTAAACGATATCTTCTCGTATAACTGGTTCAATCAAGGAGCGACAGGCAGCTATGTGATTGCGTTCCATATCGACCATCTGGCGATTGCTATGCTGGTGGTGGTCACGACGATTTCGCTGCTGGTGAATATCTACTCACAGGGCTACATGGAGAACTCGGCAGGCTATGCGCGTTTCTATGCCTACCTCTCGTTATTCGCCTTCTCCATGCTAGTGATCGTCTTCGCACAAAACTTCCTGGTGATCTTCATCGGCTGGGAACTGGTCGGCCTTAGCTCATACCTGCTGATCGGTTTCTGGATCAACAAGCGCGCAAAGCCGGAGGAACAGCGACCGTCACCGGCCACCGCCTCGATGCAGGCGTTTGTGATGAACCGCATTGGCGATGTTGGCTTTATCATCGGCATTATGATTCTCTTCGCCAATACCGGTACCTTCGACTTTCAGAAGCTGGCCGTCGATGTGACGCACATGGATAAAACGGTGCTGACCATCGCCATGATCTTGATCTTCTGCGGCGCTATCGGTAAATCGGCGCAATTCCCGCTGCATAGCTGGTTGCCGTCGGCGATGGAAGGCCCGACGCCGGTCAGCGCACTGATCCATGCGGCAACAATGGTGGCGGCCGGTGTCTACATGGTAGCGCGTGTCTTCCCGCTCTACCTGGTAGCGTTTCCGGCGGCGTTCCTGGTCGTGGCCTGGGTCGGTGGATTCACGGCGCTCTTTGCCGCGACTATCGCACTGGTACAATCGGACTTCAAGCGCGTGCTGGCCTTCTCGACGATTAGCCAGTTGGGCTATATGTTCGTCGGCCTGGGAGTGGGAGGCGCTGAGTATGGCCCTGGCCCTGGTATGTTCCACCTGTTCACGCATGCCTTCTTCAAGGCGCTACTCTTTCTGTGCGCCGGTAGCGTGCTGCATGGTCTCCATCACGCCACCCATCGTGAGGTGCAGGATATGCGTCAGATGGGAGGTCTGGCAACACGTATGCCGATCACGGCCATCACCTTCCTCATTGCCACCTGTGCCATCTCCGGTGTGCCTCTCTTCGCTGGCTTCTTCAGTAAAGATACCATTATCGGTCTGACGCTGGAACGCGGCAATTGGGGACTCTACATCATCACACTCTTCACCGCCGGCCTGACGGCCTTCTACATGCTGCGCGCCTATATCCTGGCGTTCGGCGGTACCGATGGCAAATTCGGGGGCCTGTGGGGCGGCACCTATCGCGGTGAGGGTGAGCCGCACGAATCGCCGCCAACGATGACGATCCCATTGATCGTGCTGGCTATTGCCTCGGTCGTTGCCGGTTACTGGTTCGGCTTCTTCGACTATCTTCATCCGGGCGCACCAGCACTTTCCTTCGGCAGCATCTTCAGTGATGGTCTGACCTATATTGGGATCGTGACCGCCGTTGTCGGGCTGGTTGTGGCCTATGTCATGTACGCGCGCGTCGATGGCGCAAAGCTACATGCTGCGGTTGAGAATAACGCAGTCTTGCGTACCGCACATCGCATTTTGTACAACCGGTACTATCTGGATACGCTCTATGACTGGATTGCCCGTTATCTGGTGCTGGGCCTGGCGCATATTGCGCAGGCGTTCGACGCCTACGTGGTGGACGGCATCGTCAACGGTGTAGCAAGTTTCGTGATGTTCCTGGGCCGCGATGTGCGCCGTACCGAAACCGGTCGTGTGCAGTCGTACATGATTGGCTTCTTCGGCGGTGTCGCTGTGCTGGCGGCAGTAGTTTTTGTGCTGGTCACTTATGTGCGGTAGGGACCGATTTATCGCGTCCGAAAGGATAAACAGATGACGATATTCGCAAGCGATCTTACCTGGATTATCCTGCTGCCACTGATCGGCGGATTACTGCTACTGGCAGCACCCGTAAAAGCTGCACGCTGGATCGCGCTGGTCTTTAGCGCGGCCACCTTCGTGCTTTCACTCATAATCTTTTTCAGGATTCTGGCCAATGGTGGCTTCGGGGCCTTTGGCAACCTGCAACACCTGCCCGACTCGATTGACCTGGCTTGGATCAACTTGCCGGTAGGGGCAATTCATTTCAAAATCGACTACTTCCTGGGCGTAGATGGCCTGAGCCTGCCTCTGGTGGTGCTGAATGCGCTGCTGACGACGCTGGCGATTATCGGCGGCTGGGAAAAAGAGCATGTCAAGCAGTACATGTCGCTGATCCTGCTGCTGGAAGCTGGCGTGATGGGCGTCTTTATGGCGCTGGACATGTTCCTCTTCTTCCTGTTCTGGGAAGTCGAATTGCCGATGATGTTCCTGCTCATTGGCATCTGGGGCAATCCGCACGAGAAGCACGGCATGCCCGGTCGCATCTATTCAGCCTGGAAGTTCCTGCTCTACACCTTCTTCGGCAGCGTCTTCATGCTGGCCGGTATCTTCCTGCTGTACTTTATCGAGGGCGGACACACTGCCAGCATGCCGTATTTCGCGGCGCACCAGGTTGGCGGAACGGTGATGCTCGGCGGCCTGGCGGTGAGCGCGCAGTTGTTGATCTTCCTGTTGATCTTCGTGGCCTTCGCCGTTAAGATACCGATGTTCCCATTCCACACATGGCTACCGGATGCGCACACGGACGCGCCAACAGAGGTGAGCGTGATTCTGGCTGGCGTGCTGCTTAAGATGGGCGGCTATGGTCTGATTCGTATCTGTCTGACACTTCTGCCGCTCGGTGTGCATGCGTTCGTCGGCCCGCTGGCGGTCTTCGCGGTCATCAATATCATCTACGGTGCCCTGGTCTGTCTGGTGCAGACAGACATGAAGCGGCTGATTGCCTATTCCAGCGTGAGCCATATGGGAATAGTGTTGCTCGGTGTGGCGGCAGCGGCAAGCGGAGGCAGTCTGGCCTTCCGCACGGCGGCGCTGACCGGTGCAACCGTCCAGCTTTTCAGTCACGGCATCATCTCCGGTCTGCTCTTCTTCTGCGTCGGCGTCATTTACGATCACGCCCATACGCGCGAAATCGCGGTCTTCGGTGGCGTGGCGAAGCGCATGCCAATGCTGGCAACGCTTTTTACGTTCGCGGCACTGGCCTCGCTCGGCCTGCCCGGTCTGGCCGGTTTCGTGGCAGAGTACATGACCTTTACGTCCAGCTTTAACGAGTTGCCGGTCATCACGATCATCTCGGTCTTTACGATGATCCTGACGGCAGCCTACCTGCTGTGGATGATTAAGCGCGTCTTCTTCGGCCCGTTCAATACGAAGTGGGATTGGTTGCCAGACGCAAACTTGCGCGAGATGATTCCGCTCTACGCGCTGGCCGCAGTTATCATTTTCGTGGGTGTCTATCCTGAGCCTTTTATCAATACTATCGGTCCTAGCTTGAGCCATATCATGAGTACGCTGAATACGGCTCTGGCGCTAGTGCATTAGGAGAGATGGAGGGAAGAATACTATGGGACTCTCTGCAACGGATCTCTACCTGCTCTCGCCGGAGCTGAGCCTGACTATCCTGGCTCTGGTGGTGATGATCCTCGATCTGTTTGTACACCGCCGCCTCGTGACGGTGGCGGTGGCCCTTATCGGTCTGATCGTCCCACTGGCTCTGCTGATTACGCAGGCAACAACTCTAAATTTTGCTGTGCCGCATCGTGCCTTCTACGGCATGCTGACGGTTGACCCCTATGCCATTTTCTTCGGCATCGTCTTTGTGCTGATCGCGGCGGTAATCATACTCTCCTCTTATGATTATATGAACCGCTACGTGAAGTCTGAGGGCGAATTTTATACGTTGCTGCTCTTCTCCGTCACGGGCATGATGTTCATGGCGAGTACGACCGAACTGATCTCGATCTATATCTCGCTGGAACTGGCGAGCATTCCGCTCTACGTGATGGCGGGCCTGTTGCGCACCAGCCAGAAGTCGGCAGAGGCAGCAGTGAAATATGTGCTGCTGGGTGCAATGTCTTCTGCCATTCTGCTCTACGGCTTCGCGCTACTCTACGGCCTGACCGGCACGACCGACCTGGCCGGTATTGCCAATGCGATTAAAACAGGTGTGCAGAACGGCAATGCCATGGAACTGGTGGCCTGTGTACTGATTCTGGCCGGTTTCGGCTTCAAGATTTCGGCAGTACCATTCCACATGTGGGCACCGGACATCTACGAGGGCGCGCCCACTCCGGCAACGGCCTTCTTCTCGGTCGGCTCTAAAGCGGCAGGTTTTGCCGCCCTGATTCGCGTCTTCATCGACGGCGGTCTCGGCCAGGTCAATCTGACCTCGCTGGTGGTAATCTTCGCGGTTGTAGCGGTGCTGACGATGACGCTGGGCAACCTGGTGGCGGCTGTGCAGTCGAACGTGAAGCGCATGATGGCCTACTCCAGTATCGCGCAGGCGGGCTACATCCTGGTCGGCTTTATCGTTAGCCTGGCGACGCACAACCCCGCCGGTAACGCTACCGTGCTGTTCTTTATCCTGGTCTATGTCATCACTAATCTGGGTGCATTCTCCGGCATCATCGCGCTGGCCGATCTGACCGGCGGTGAGCGCATCGAGGATTTCAGGGGCCTGTGGCAGCGCGCGCCCTTCCTGAGTGCTGGCACCGCGCTCTGCCTGCTCTCGCTGGCCGGTATTCCGCCGGTCGCGGGTTTCTTCAGCAAAATCTTCATTTTCACCGCCGCCTGGGGCCTGGGCCAGAATGCCAATCTGGACTGGCTGGTGATTGTGGCACTATTGAATAGTGTGATCTCTCTGGTCTACTATGGACGCGTCGTGAAGGCGATGTTCTTTGATGCACCCCCCAGGAAGGATCATCTGAGGACACCAATGAGCCTGAACGTCTCAATCACAGTGACAACGGTGGCCTTGCTGGTCATCACGGTGGCTTCTCAGATTGTGCTGAACCTGGCGAATCCTGCCGCCAGTGGTCTGCTGGCGTTCTTGCTGGGCCGGTAAGCGCTCTCAAGAAATGTGGAAAACGACGTGTAGCAATTGCTGCACGTCATTTTTGTTCTCTCGTTTCAGGACAACTTTTGGAATTTTCCAAAAGTATAAAAATTTCCCTGGAAACCTATTGACAACGCAAGGAAGCTGTGGCATAATACCGATGTCGCCGATACGGAAATACAACACTCCCCGACGAAACCGGTAAGGGTCATTTCCCTGAAGGAAAAATCGAGAAGTACTTTTTTCTCACGAGGAAATACTTCTTTGTGAGTGTGTGCTATAATACACTGGCGATGAGGGAGAGATATTCTCTCCAGTGGGGACCTTAACAATTGAAGAGTGGAAAGCAGAACAGCAAGGTGTGTGCGCTCCGTCGATCTCTGACAGGAGATCAGGATGGAGAGAACATGGTCTTGTCAATAAGCAATGAGTTCTGCGACAGCAGTCCA
>DAOTVZ010000156.1:0-4868 GCA_034436045.1 Ktedonobacteraceae bacterium
CAGTGTGTCTCATAGCGCAAGGAAATAGTGGAACGCGCGGCGAGAATAATGTGAATAGCATAGATATGGACGTGCATGATACCGGCACAGGTATTACCGGCATCATGCATGTGCCGACTAGACACTAGCGCGCCATAGGTTTGCGAGAACCCGCAGCAGGGCGGTCGAAGCCAAGCTCGCCGGTACGCCGGATACGCGAATGGTAGAGGGGGGCAGGTAGCACGCCGGGATATTTGCGCATCATGCGCAGGCGTTGCTGGCGCTCTTTGGCTTCCAGAAACTCCTTTGAAAGCCGGTTGTAGAGCGCCTCCCACTGGTTGAGAACCTCGATGCGATCATGTCTGGCGATGATCTTGAGGCTCTCCTGGCCCATGCGAGCGCGCAGGTCGGCCTGACTGAGCAGGAGATCGAGGTAGAAAGCCAGTTCCTCGCTGTTTCCTGGCTCAAAAAGGAAGCCGTTCTCTTCATGATGTACCAGTTCCGGCAAGGCGTAGGAGTCGGCGGCGACAACCGGTAAACCGCAGGCCATTGCCTCCATGGTCGATATGCTTTGTAGCTCGGCCTCGGAGGGAATAGCAAAGACTGCGGATGAGCGGCGCAGGGCTAGCAGATCGTCATCGTGTACGTAGCCCAGAAAGCTGACGCGGCTATCCAGCACACCGAGCGCTCTGGCCAGCTCTTTCAGTTCCGCCTCGGCAGGGCCGGTGCCAACCAGCACGACATGCCCATTGCTGGTTATATGCGTGGCTGCTGCGATCAACACATTAATACGCTTCTCCTCACTCAGGCGATTCACGTGCAGAATCAGTGGACGGTCGGCGGGCAGGTTGAAGCGTTGCCGGATGGCAGGATCGGGTGGCCCCGGCGTAAATTTCTGCAGATCGATGCCGTTGGAGATAGCCTGCGCGGGTGCGTGCAGGCCATGTTCATAGAGCAAGTCAAGCGCGGTTTTCGTCGGGGCTGTTACATAGTCGCAGCGATTGCAGAAGTGTACCAGGTATGAGTAGGTGATGATGCTGAAGTATTTGCCTAGCAGTGGGTCTGAACTCAGCGAGCGGCTCACGTTAATAGGCAAGTAATGGTTGGTAACAATCACCGGCTTGCGTAGCCCACCTGCCAGTAGTTGCGCGATATTGCCCAGTACCGCCGGTGAATGAATGTGAATAATATCCGGTGCAACGCGCTTAATCAGATTGCGCACCGGCATAATGGGTAGGAACGGAATACGCATCCCTTCGTAGGTGGGCCACTCAAAGGAAGAGAAGCGGTAGACACGGACGCGATTTTGTTCGAGACGACGTACATCACGATTGCTATAACTGGGTGCGACTACCCACACGTGATGACCGCGATTGGCGAAATCGACGGCCAGCCCATGACATACGGTCGGCACCCCTCCCACCATCGGGGGGTATTGATCGGTCACAATCATAATACGCATAAACTACCGCTTCCTCGCTTGAATGTTGCTAATACCAGCTTTCCGATTTTATGCTTCTGCCGCACTTCCTGTGCTGCTGAGTGTACTGGCTGGAGCCGCTGTTGTAGTGGCGGCAGGAGCAGCAGTGGCCGCTTCTTCGGCCAGTTCGGCACGTGAGGGAACGACTTTCACGACAACCTCGTCGGGGTCGGTGAGCATGGTATAGCCTTCTGGCAGCACGATATCTCTGGCGTGCAGTGCATCGTCAATCTCCTTTAAGGATGAGATATCGACATCCACGTGCTCCACCAGATCAGAGGCGCGGCATTCGACCTCCAACGTATCTAACAGGTGGATGAGAACACCGCCTTCATTTTTCACTGCGGGAGCCTCGCCTACGAAATGCAATGGGAGTTTGACGCGCACGCGCTCTTCCATCGTGACGCGGAAGAAATCGACATGCAGCACTTTTCCTGTCGTTGGCTCATGCTGGATATGGCGTAGCAACGCCGTCTGGATGTGTCCAGGCAGTTTGAGCGTAATGAGATTTGTCCCGGCGTGTGAACGCAAGAATTGTTCGAAGGTTTTCGCGTCGATCTGAATGGCCTCCGGTTCTTCACCGCGTCCAAAAACATGCGCCGGTATGATACCGGCCTTGCGCAAGCGTTTATTGGCTTTTCCCAGTACCGTGCGTGGGGCAACTTCTAATTCCGAGATATGTGCCATAGGATTGATCTCCTTTCAATTGCTATGTATATAATGCCGCGAATAGTCACCATTGATTATATACAACACGGACGTCATTCCGAAAAGGGTCAGGCTTGTCTGCGCGCGCGCAAGTAAGCCAGGAGTTCGTCAATGGGCATGGCGTTGAGAACGTCGCTAGCGCGTATCCAGCCTTTGCGCGCGACACCAACACCGTAGCGCATATCGTCAATGCCGGTAGTTGAGTGTGCGTCAGGGTTGATCGACGTTTTCATGCCTTTGTCGCGCGCGTGATGCAGGTAGCGCCAGTCGATATCCAGCCGTGAGGGGTGGGCATTGACCTCGATGCAGACGTTGTGGGCGACGGCGGCCTCGATCACAGCATCCATGTCCAGTTCGTAGCCTGCGCGGCCAAGCAGAATGCGTCCGGTGGGATGGCCGATAATATCAACGTAGGGATTGGCGATGGCCCGCAACATGCGCTCCGTCTGCTCTTCGCGCGAGAGATTGAAGTTGCTATGGATCGAGGCAACAGCGAAATCCAGGCTCGCCAGCACCTCGTCGCTATAGTCGAGAGTGCCATCGCGCAGGATATCGCATTCGGTGCCTTTGAGAATGCGGAAGCGCCCGGCGAACTCCTCGTTGAGCCGGTCGATCTCCTCACCCTGTTTGCGTAAGCGTTCTTCGCTCAGTCCGTTGGCGTAGGCGGCGACCTTGCTATGATCGGTGATGCCGAGATAGCTGTAGCCGCGCGCGATGCAGGCTTCGGCCATCGCACGAATGGTAGCCTGTCCATCGCTCCAGGTCGAATGAGCGTGCAGGACACCGCGCAGGTCGCGTTCTTCTAGCAAAACAGGCAGGCTATGGGTGGCGGCGGCCTCAATCTCGCCCATATCCTCGCGCAATTCCGGCTCGATATAATCCAGGCCGAGAGCGGCGTAGATGTCGGCCTCGGTATGGCAGGGGATCAGTTCTTCCTGGCCATTGACGATTTTAAAGATGCCGTAATCATTAATAGTGATATTCATACCCAGGGCGCGGCGGCGCAAAGGGATATGATGCTCTTTGGAGCCGGTGAAATGGTGCAGTGTGTAAGGAAACTGACTATCGTTGACGACGCGCAGATCCATCGCAATGGTGCTACGCAAGATCACGCTAGATTTTGTCTCTCCCTTGTTAGTGACGGCCTGAACAGAGGGCTGGCTGACAAAAAAGTCCATGATCGCGCGGCGTGCCTCGCTATCGGCGTCATCGGCTACGCTGGCCACCATGTCGATGTCCTTCACCGTCTCGCGGCGGCGGCGCAGGCTACCGGCGATCTGTAGATGTACAATCTGCGGCAAGGTTGCCAGCGCAGACCGTATCTGCTCCGCCTCCTGTTCGGCAATGGGATAGAGGTAGCGTTCAGAATGTTGTGCCAGATGGGCGATACCCTTCAGAATATTCTCCTGCGTCTTCTTGCCAAAGCCGGGCAGATGTGCTACGCGATCTTCCTTGCACGCTTGCTCAAGCTCGGCAATGCTGGTCACGTGCAGGTTATCATAGATAGCGTTGATCTTTTTCGGCCCCAGGCCGGGAATGCGCATCATCTCCAGCTTGACCGGCGGTGTGCTGGCACGTAGCTCGTCATAGAAGGTGATATGGCCGGTCGTGACGGCCTCTTCGATGCGTTTGAGCAGCGTTGGCCCGATGCCGGGCAAGCCTTTAAGCTGGCCCTGCTGCACCATTTCCTCTATGTCGCCGTCGAGCGCATTGATAGTGCGGGCGGCATTCTCATACGCGCGCACCTCGAAGACGCTGCTGCCCTCTTTCAGCGAGAGCAGGGTGGCAATGTCTTCCAGCAGGGTAGCAACCTCATTCTTATTCATTGCACTATTCCCACGTCAAAAGTTATGTCTGTTGTGTGTCGGTGGCACTTTCCGGCAAGCACAAATCAAAAAATTCGGGTTCGGTGGCGGTCACCTCGAACGGATTCCGTCCTTTGAGTTCGCGCGCCAGATAGCGTTTACAGTCGAAGTGGACGAGCAGCCAGCAATAGAACTGCTCGGAGACGAAGACTGCGTCCCAGGGTTTCTCGTCATCGATGTGCAACTGCTGATTGCAGACAAAGCAGCGCACCATGCCTGCCGCGACGGCGCGTTCATACCATTTCAGCACAAACTGATGCATGTCCTCAAGCAGCATCATATCCAGCGCCGACGCCGGGTAGCCGAACAACACCGGGTCGGGACACTCGCGAAAATCGTTATCGGCCTTGCTCAAGGCCAGCATGGGGGCCTTGACCGTCACCTTGACCTCATCATGCTCCGGGTCATTCGCCGACGTCACGACATCGGTCAGCAACAGCCCCTCACGGGCAAACCAGGCTAATAATTCGTTACGCATGCCTTTATTGTACACTATCAGGGAAGTACCCTTGTAAATTTGTAACATTATGAATTTTACCCATCGACCTCTGCTGCCGTAGGGGCGAGATTGATCACGCCCTTTCCGGGCATCGACCTCGGCACTCCCGTAGGGGCATGATTGATCACGCCCTTTCCGGGCATCGACCTCGGCACCCGTAGGGGCGAGATTGATCACGCCCTTTTTCGCCCATCGACCTCGGCACCCGTAGGGGCGAGATTGATCACGCCCTTTCCGGGCATCGACCTCGGCACTCCCGTAGGGGCATGATTGATCACGCCCTTTTTCGCCCATCGACCTCGGCACTCCCGTAGGGGCGAGATTGATCACGCCCTTT
>DAOTVZ010000157.1:0-4470 GCA_034436045.1 Ktedonobacteraceae bacterium
GGAGCGGCTTGACGGAGGAGCAGGGCGTGATGAATCACGGCCCGACGGGAGCGGCTTGACGGAGGAGCAGGGCGTGATGAATCACGGCCCGACGGGAGCGGCTCGACGGAGGAGCAGGGCGTGATGAATCACGCCCCTACAGGACAGAGGTTTATTACCGGTTTTGAAAGTAAAAATTCACTATACAGGGTCTAGCACAGCGTCGAGATTGTGCAGGGTGTGATAACGTAGGAGCCAGCTTCCGTAGTTCATGCCGCCGCCGACGGCGGGCAAGGCCATCCAATCGCCGTCTTGCACACGCCCCTGGCGCAGGAGTTCGACCAGGGCAGTGGCGATACTGGCGTTGGAGAGGTTGCCGTAGTAGGTGAAGTTATCGACGAGCTTGTTCATCGTGTTTGCGGGCCAACCGTAGTCATTGATGAGCAGTTCGCCCAGGCGGCGCGTGATGCGCGAGTTAGCCTGATGGGGAATGATAAACTTGAGATCGTCGTGCGGCAGGGCGGCGTGGCGGCAGAGCGCATCGACGGACTCGGCCATTGCGCGCGGGGCCTCGCGGAAGACCTCTTTACCGTTCATTTTCGTATAGCCAACCATGTATTGCGCAAGCAATTTGTTCAATTCTCGGCCCTTGCCCTCGCGGTAGAGCTGGCGCATCTTGATATCGACCTCGGCCATCTCAACCACGTCCTTGCGTAGCGGCGTTTGATAGAGAATTGAGGTCTGACGTGCATCCGCGCCGTTGATGAGATAGGTGTCTTCGTCGCTGCGTTCGAGCAGGAAGGCGGCGGCTCCCTCGCCGAAGAGGGAACTGGTCTTCCAGTCCAGCACATTCATGATATTGGGCAAGAGTCCCTCAGAGGTGACGAGCAGCACCAGTTTGGCAGAGCTGGCGCTGAGAATCTCCGCGCAGACCTGGAACGCCTCAGTCTGGCAGGCGCAAGCTCCCTTGAGCATGGTGGCGCGGATGGGTTTTAGCCCCAGGCGCATCTGCACCATACCGGCGATGGTGGGGAAGGCGTCGTTGTCGGAGGATGAGGCCCCGATAATGGTATCGATCTCCGAGGCGTCGCGTCCGGCGCTGGCGAGCGCGCGCTGAGTAGCGATCACGGCCATATCTACCAGCGATTCATCGCGGGGAGCGGCAGGATCGAGCTTGAGGCCGGGCGCGTCCTCACCGGCCACTTTGCGGCAGAGTTCGATGGTGCTGGCACGCACATGGCGTGTTTTAAGGCCGGTAACGCGCTCCAGATCGTCGGCGCTGCGCGGATCGCCGAGTTGCGTCGAGATGTAGGCGAAGAATTCGTTAGTGATGATGCTTGTGGGGGCGTAGCTACCCAGCCCGATCAGGCGCACCTTTGCCCGTGTGTATATCTGTGGCACAATGTATGTGTATTGTGGCCACTGACCGTCCTGGTTTATCATCGTAAAAAGGACCTCCGCACGAGGATGATAGAAATAAGTTCACCTAAAGTATAGCACATTGCTCTGTATGATTGAAATAGCTTGCTTCGCATAAGGAGAAGCGCCAGAGAAAGACCTATCAGCAGATCATTCTCTGGCGCTTCCCTATGAGATAGGCAATGCTGAGCCGTGCGTCTTAGTGGCTACCAGCGATTGCCAGAGCGGCGGTCTCCGCCACGACGGTCGCGGCTACCGCCACGATTGCCATAACCGCTGCCGCTGCCTGCATAGCTGTTGCTATAGCGTGGGCGTGAGGCGCGCTGTGCCTGGAAGCAGTCGCTACAATAGACCGGGCGATCCTCGCGTGGGATGAATGGAACGGAGGTAGGGCGGCCACAGGAGGCACAGGTGGTTTCATAGTTCTCGCGCTGCTCATAGCGGGTGGTAGACTGTCCGGCACGGCGGGCGGCGCGGCAGGAAGGACAACGGCTGGGGGTGTTGGTCAGGCCCTTGCGGGCATAAAACTCTTGCTCACCGGCAGTAAAGGTAAAGTCCTGGCCGCAGTCGCGGCATGTCAGAATACGATCCTGGTATTCCTCGTAGGTCATGAGTGGTAGTTCCCCTTTATTCAAGTATGCAATTCGCTCCGCGTACAAACAATGGTTATGAGTAATCGCAATGCAGGACTTTACACCTTGTTACAGCCTCTAACAGAGGGATACAGCTCCTGGTGGCTTACGGTAAGTGATTCCAGTACCAGGCGGCGGAGCGCGAGGGCCGGGGCTGAAGATTACTGACCAGATGGGATATGCAATCCCTTAACCACGAATACATTGTATCATATGTCTGCCAAAAAAGCATTACTTCCTGACCCCAAATTTTGCCATTCGGCCAGAATTGGGCAAATAGCGTCGAGATAATGACGCCCATGTCCCACACAGGGGACATGGGCGTCATCGTGGGTATGTATATGATGAAGGAAGAGTCTTATTTTTTTAGATGCATAGACCTAGCACGCCGGTCAGGCGCAGTAGCTCGGCACCAGTGTTCAGGTCATGAGTGGCGGCAACGTGTTCTGCTGCCTGGCGTAGCAGGGAGAGGGCTTCCGGGGTGTTCAGGTCGTTATCCATCGCTGCCTTGAAGCGGTTGCGTAACACCAGATTCTCGCCCTCTGCCTGACGCCCGACCAGTGAGCGGACATGGGCAAACATTTCCACCAGGCGCTCGGCCCCTTGCAGGTCGGCGGGGAAACATTCCCAGGGCATACGATAGTGATGCTCTTGCAGCACAACGCGAATGGCATCGGGTGTGTAGCTCTTGAGCAGGTCGCTAACCAGCGTGAGGTTGCCCAGCGATTTGCTCATCTTCTCGCCGTCCTGGTAGACCATACCTGTGTGTGCCCAGATGCGCACGAAGGGTTTTTTGCCGGTATAGTGTTCAGATTGTGCAATCTCGCAGGTGTGATGCGGGAAGGCCAGGTCGAAGCCGCCGCCGTGAATGTCGATCTGCTCACCCAGGTAGTGAATCACCATAGAACTGCACTCGATATGCCAGCCAGGGCGGCCCGCGCCCCAGGGACTCTCCCAGGCCGGCTCGCCGGGAGCCTGCGCCTGCCAGAGTACGAAGTCGAGCGGGTCGCGCTTGCGTGGGTCGTCGGGGAAGTTGCCACGTTCATTGGCGATCTGGAGCATGGCCTGGTAGTCATTCAGGCCGATGGCGCGTGCCATGACGCCGAACTCTTTGTCCTTCTGGACGTCATAAAAGACACAGCCCTCATTGACGTAAGCATAGCCGTGTTCAATCAGTTGCTGCACGAACTGGATGATATTGGGAATTTCGTCGGTCGCTTTGGCGTAAACGTCGGGACGGCGCACGTTGAGCGCGTCCATGTCGCGCAAGAAACGCTCGGTTTCGCGTTTGCCCAGCTCATCCCATGCCATACCGACCTCTTTCGATTTACGGATAATGTCATCGTCGATGTCGGTGACATTTTGCACGTAGCGTACTTTGTGCCCTCTCCATTCCAGGTAGCGAATGAGCGTATCGAAAGAGACGTAGGTAAAAGCGTGCCCCAGGTGGGTGGTATCGTAAGGGGTAACGCCACAGACATAGATACGAACAGTGTCATCTATCGGCACGAAATCTTCGAGCGACTGCGTGAGCGTATTAAACAATTTCATGGGGTTCTCCTAGACCAAACAAGCGAGCAGCATTTGTGGTAGTGATTTGAGCCAGTTCCGGCAAGGTCAAACCACGCAATTCGGCCAGTTTCCGCGCGGTGTAGGTGACGAAGAGTGGCTCATTGCGCCGGGCTTTGAGCGGTTTCGGAACCAGGTAGGGGCTATCTGTCTCTACGAGCATGCGATCTGCCGGGACCATACGTGCGACGTCGGGTAACGCATTGCCCTCGCGGGTGAGCGGGCCGGCGAACGAGAGCATGAAACCGGGGAAAGTGAGGCACTCTTCAGCCTGGGCGACGGTGCCGGAGAAGCAGTGGAAGACGCCACGCAGTCCCTGCCCATGCGCGCGCAGTAGTTCGATCACGTCATCGTGCGAGTCACGCACGTGAATGATGCAAGGAAGGTGATACTCGCGGGCGAGTTGCAGGTGACGGACAAAGACAGCACGCTGCACCTCGCGTGGCGAAAGCATGCGAAAATAGTCAAGGCCGAACTCGCCGACGGCCACCACTTCCGGCTCGTGCAGCAGGGCGCGCAGACCCTGCTCGACTTCGTCGTTATAGGTTGTAGCTTCATGGGGGTGGACACCGATGGCAGCGAAGACGACTCCAGGGTAGCTCTTTGCCAGCGCCAGCGCCGCCCGGCTGGAAGCCAGGTCGCAACCTGGGTCTACGATGCGCGTCACACCCCCATTGATGGCCGCTTGCAGCACAGCCGCGCGGTCGGCGTCGAAGCGGGATGTGTCGATATGAGCATGGCTATCGACCAGCACGTAGTAGTTCCTTTCCTACACACATGGATAGGATGCGGCCTGGCTGACCGCATCCTCTTCTTTACTTTACTTAGTATAGTAGACGGCTCATGAGTGTGTCAAATGGACGGAGACACC
>DAOTVZ010000158.1:0-41233 GCA_034436045.1 Ktedonobacteraceae bacterium
TCACGGCCACGACGCCTTCGCTACCTACTGGACACAGGAAATTGAGCGCGACTTGCAAGGCTCCGGTGTACAGGCGCAACGCGATTTATTCCCCATCAAAGGTTGGATCGGGCGTCCCGCCGTCGTACCGGCCTATAACGTCGAGGTCACGGTGCCAGGGGCGCTGCATCCAGAACAGGAAGTAATTATCGGTTGCCACTATGATGGCGAGGCCATCTCAACCCAATCGGCTAACGACGATGCCAGTGGCTGCGCCATCGAACTGGGTGTGGCCAAAGCCCTGGGCAATTACTGGCGCAGCAATCACCTGGCTCCAGCACGTACTCTGCGCTTTGTAATCTTCGATGCCGAGGAACAGGGACTCTTCGGCTCCTATCATTATGTCAATAGCACCGTCAATGGCGATCTATCGAACATCGTTGCCATGTTCAATGAGGAGCAGAGCGGCATTGCCTATCCTCTGCGCTATCTGGGCCAGCTCTCGAACCCGCTTATGCCCTTCTATGCCGATCTCACACCTCTACAGAATAATCAGCTTTATCCAGCCATCAGCAGTTTGTCCTCCGTTCAGAGGGCACAGATTCAACAGTTCCATGCGCTAATGCAGCAGGCGGCAGTGGCGGTTTTCCAGCAGTTTCGCGCCGCTGGCTATCAGGGTCTGACTTATCACGGCAATAATGGGCAGAATGTGGCTGAGCCGATCTTCACCCCGGATCAACTCAACAACATCCACATCGAGGACGACACGCTGGGCAGCAGCGACCAGATGCCCTTCACGATGGCGGGCATTCCCTGTGCCACCTTCGTCGGCAACTCAAACTATTACGATGCAAATCAGCAACCGGCCTATCCCTATGATCAGGCCCAGGACACCATTCAACTGATGAATACCTACGCCGATGGTAGCGCGCTGCGTTCCAACGCTCTCATGCTGGCCCTGGCATTACCGGGACAGCTCACGCTCTGGATGCTGCACCAGCCCGCCATTCTGGGCGACACGCCACAGCCAGGGCATCCGATAGCAGCCATCAGCGACATTGGCGTTGTGCAACCCGCTCAGACCCTCAATCTGAACGCTGCTGCCACCTGGGTGCCCGCCAACAATCATTCACCCATCGTGTATCGCTGGAATTTTGGCGATGGCACGCAGGCCAGCGGCATAACGGTGAGTCATAGCTATCGTCAACCTGGAAACTATCTCCTCACGCTCAACGTGAGTTCAACATCAGGGCAAAGCACCATCCAGAAGATGATCACGGTCACGGATAAGCCAGCAACCTACACCAACCCGTATGTCGCTTATCCGTCGAACGGGGTACCGCCCAGCAATCCGAATATCACCTATCCAACGCCCAATAACGCGCTGACGGATAGCATCCTTAGCTCAATGGCGGCGAATAGCAGTGGTATCACGATGCCGGGTACGCAGACAGGCAACAGCGCATCATCGACCACGCTCGTGCTGCCGATTACCATAGTGGGAGGACTCATCCTGCTCATCGCCATCGTGTTCGTTCTGCTCCTGAGGCACCAACGGCTGAGTGAAAGGAAGAGTTAAACGGCGGGAGCGACTATTCCACTAGCAAGGGGATAGTACAATAATAGCGGTGTTGCGTTTCAAGACCAGTTGCTTTAGAGTCAAAAAATCGGCATAATATAGATATGTTATCTTATCTGGTTTTTACGCTCTTTACGAGACGCTGGCACGCTTGCTTGCCACGACCAGACACGCGCGAGCAAAGGCTTTCGCCAGAAAGTATTTGTGGGAGATGGTATATATGGCACGCCCAATTTATGTCCTCGGACATAAACATTCAGACATGGACTCGGTAGCGTCGGCCCATGCCTATGCGCGCCTCTTGCAAATGCAGGGGGAGGAAGAGGTGATTGCCGCGCGTAACGGGCCGCTCAAGCCGGAGGTACGCTTCGTCCTGGAACGCTACCAGGTCGAGCCGCCGGAAGCGATAGATGATGTCTATTTGCAGGTGCGTGATGTCATGCGTCGTGGTGTCATCTGTGCGCATCTCGACCAGTCGTTGCTGGAAGCCGGTCAACTCCTTCAGGAGCATAATCGCCGCTCGATGCCGGTCGTCGATGACGAGAACAAAGTACATGGCATCATTGCGGACGAAGACTTCGCCAAACTCTTTTTCAATGACCTTGATCCGCGCTCGGTGAACCGCATTCCGCTCAATCGCGCTAACCTGGTGAGTGTTCTCAAGGGCCGCGTGCTGGTCGAGGGGCGTCGCCCATTGGGCAATCGCGTGCTGGTGGGCGCGATGCAGGCCGAGACAATGGCCGACTATATTGAGCCTGGCTGCCTGGTCGTGCTGGGCGACCGCGAGGACGCGCAACTGAAAGCCATCGAACGCGGAGCCGCCGTCCTGGTCATCACGGGTGATTTGCTCGTCTCCGAGCGCACCTTGAATGCCGCCCGCAAGCAGGGCGTCATGGTCATCAGCACAGCCCATCACACCTTTACTACTGTGCGTCTCATTAACTTGAGTAGCAGTGTGCAAAGTATCATGAATCGCTCGTTTGATTCCTGCCACCCGGAGGATCAGGTCAGCGAGATTCAAGCGCGGCTAGCGCAACGACGCTCATTGCCAGTAGTAGATAACGAGGGGCGGTTGGTGGGCTATATCTCGCGTACCGATCTGCTCAACGCGCGTCCCAAGCGCGTGGTGCTGGTGGATCACAACGAGCGTTCACAAGCGGTAGATGGCATCGAAGAGGCCGAACTACTGGGCGTGATCGACCATCATCGCATTGCCGATATTCACACCAACAAGCCCATTATGTTTCGGGCCGAACCGGTCGGTTGCACAGGCACGATCATTGCCACTCTGTACCACGAGGCCGGCATTGCCATTCCCCGTGACGTGGCGGGCCTCATGCTGGCCGGCTTGCTCTACGACACCCTGATTTTACGCTCACCCACCTGCACTGCCCGTGACGAAAAGGTCGCGGCAGAGCTGGCGCAGATCACGGGTGAAAATATCGAAGAATACGGACAGGAGTTGTTCGCCGCCGCCGCTGCCGACCTGGCGGATAAACCGCCCGCAGAACTGCTGACAGCCGACTTTAAAGAGTTTGTCGTCAAAGACATGCGCTTCGCCATCGGCACTGTCGAGACGGCCAGCCCCGCTACCGTTGAAAAACGCAAAGCAGAACTGCTGGATACCATGCGTCAGATGGCACAGGAACACGGCTACGTGTCGTTCCTGTTCATGATCGTCGATATCATTAATATGAATTGTCATCTCCTGATCTATGGTGGTGAGCAAGCAGTAGCGGAGGCACTCCACGCACCACTTGAAGCCGACGGGCATTCAGTGATAGTAGAAGGGTTGGTTTCACGCAAAAAGCAACTGGTGCCAGTATTACCAAATATTCAGGCCGCCATTGCTGAAAAAGGGTAGAGAATGTAACACCTATATAATGTACCTGTTCAGGTTACGATGCAGATGTACGAGCAGTGCGCGGAATCCGTTACATCTACTTGTCATGGTACCGGCACTGTGTTAGACTATGCTACGACTCAGACAACTCTTTGTAGAGGCGACCGCATTCTGTTCCCTGATACTCATGTTTCACACGGGCATCGGTCGCCTCTCTGGTGAGAAGATCACAGTGTTTGTGATGGTCAACGTTGACGTGCATTTATCTTTTCTAGCCAAAGGAGGGCGCTTTCTATCGTGAATAACTATATATGGATTCCCATCGTCGTCGGAATCCTCGCCGTCGGCTTCGCTGCTTACCTGGCAAGGTATGTCCTGAGCAAGGATACCGGCACTCCTGAAATGCAGAAAATATCGAACGCTATTTATTCAGGAGCGATAGCTTTTCTCAATCGACAATATCGAACCATTGCCATGCTGGCAATCGTTGCGGCTATTGTAGTAGCCATTGTATTGGGCATACTTAGTCAAGGCAGTGAAGCTGTCAAGATCAGCCTGGCCTGGCACACGGCGCTGGCATTTCTGATCGGGGCTTTCTGCTCCGGCGTCTCCGGCTACATCGGTATGCTGGTCGCGGTACGTTCTAATATTCGTACTGCCAGTGCAGCACGCCGTAGCCTGGGCGAGGCGCTGATGATCTCGCTGCGGGGGGGCGCAGTCTCAGGTTTCCTGGTCGTCGCGCTGTCACTGCTGGGTGTTTCTGTCGTTTTCGCAGCTTATGGCGGCCTGAGCGGTGCCGCACTGACGGCTGCCGCACCATCACTGATCGTTGGTTTTGGTTTCGGTGCCAGTTTCGTTGCGCTCTTCGCCCAGCTCGGCGGAGGCATCTACACTAAAGCGGCTGATGTGGGAGCCGACCTCGTAGGCAAAGTCGAGGCAGGCATCCCAGAAGACGATCCACGCAACCCCGCCGTCATCGCCGACCTCGTGGGCGATAACGTTGGCGACTGCGCCGGACGTGGGGCCGACCTCTTCGAGTCCACCACCGCTGAGAACATCGGCACCATGATCCTCGGTGTAGCACTCTACCAGGTCACAGGCAATATCGGCTGGATTCTCTTTCCACTGGTTCTCGGCTCCTTCGGCCTGATCGCATCCGCCATCGGCCTGCTGTGGATCCGCCCTGGCGTGGTCGTTGAGCCGGATAAAGCGGCTGGACGCGATCCCGGCGAGATCGCTATGCACCAGCTCAACATCGGCTACTATATCACCTGCGTGATCTCCGCCATTGGCGTCTTCGTTGGTAGCTACCTGCTGGTCAATCAGAGTACCTTTAGCAATGGGCAGATCATCAACACCAATGGCTTACCGGCCTGGGTCTGGTTTGGCCTGGCGGGCTGCGTCGGCATTCTGCTCAGCATCGCCTTCCTGTACCTCACGCAATACTACACCAGCGGTACCTGGCGTCCCGTGAAGGAAATTGCCGCCGCGACCCTGACCGGCCCCGCAACGGCGATCATTACCGGTATCTCGGTTGCCTTTGAGTGTTCTGCTCTCCCAGTACTGGCGATCAGTTGCGCGCTCGGCCTTTCCTACTTCCTGGGCAGCCGCGTTGATCTGGGCACACACGGCGTTATCAACATCGGTGGCATCTATGGTACCGCCGTTGCTACCGTCGGCATGTTAATGTGCTGCGCCTATGTGCTGGCTATGGATACCTTCGGGCCAATCACCGACAACGCCGGAGGCATCACGGAGATGAGCGGACAGGCCGAATCTGTACGCGATATCACCGACGCTCTGGATGGCGTGGGCAACACGACTAAAGCGCTGACAAAAGGCTATGGCATTGGCTCCGCCGCGCTGGCCGCCTTCCTGCTCTTCAGCGCCTACCTGGATGTGCTCTATCAGTATAAGCACAACATTGGTGTCTACAGTGTTGACCTGGCTAATATTGTTGTCTTTATCGGCGCGCTGATCGGCATCACACTGATCTTCTTCTTCACCTCGCTGGCGATTCGAGCCGTAGGTACTGCTGCAAAAGCTATGATCGCCGAGGTGCGTCGCCAGTTCCGCGAGAATCCAAAAATCATGGCCGAGCGCCCGGAGGATCGCATCGATCCCGACTATGCCCGCTGCGTTGACATCAGTACCCGTGGCGCGTTGCGCGCAATGGTTCTTCCCGGTATAGTAGCTGTCCTAACGCCGATTGCCGTAGGCGTCATCCTCGGCACTCAGGCCGCTGCCGCCATGCTTATGGTCGGCACAATGGGCGGCATCGTGCTGGCGCTCTTCCTCAACAACGGTGGCGGCGCATGGGACAATGCCAAAAAGTATATCGAAGCCGGCTACCTGCGCATCAACAGCCTGGGCGAGATAGATCCGAACGGCATGGTGCATGGCAAAGGCAGCGAAGAACACAAGGCCAGCGTTGTCGGCGACACTGTTGGCGACCCCTTCAAGGATACCGCCGGCCCTTCGCTGCACATCCTGATCAAGTTACTCAGCACCCTTACCCTGGTGCTGGCTCCGCTCTACATCTTCCTGCATCCGTAGCTGATGCATTAGCCGCCAGCAGCGAGAGAGGAAAACAGGGCGACCGCAACGATACGCCTTGCTCCCTCTCTCGCTCATCTGCTGTGGCCTTGCTCCCTCACGCTTCCCTATTGCCTTTTTCCTCTTGCTCATGTAATATTCTGTCACATGTCTCGATATATACAGATTTTTCTAACCCTGGATTGTTGAGATTATCTTATTTCTTCAGGAGGCCCCTATGCACAACAGTATCACTGACAATAAACGAGCATCAGTGCTACTTTCGATCATCATGCTCACGCTTTGCCTGTTGATGACCGCGTGCGATGTCACTATTACAACCACCGGCAGTAATAGCGGTAGCGCTAGCAGTAGCGGTAATGACAGTACAAACACAAGCTTCACCGGCTCAGGTGCGCAAAACGTTCAGCTATATGTTGAGCCTGACGATGGCGTCACAGTCGTCACCCAGGCCATCGACAACGCCCAGAAATCGATCTGGCTAGAAATGTACCTGTTCACCAACACAACGGTGCTACATGCACTGGAACGAGCGGCGCAGCGTGGTCTGGATGTGCGCGTCATGCTGGAACCGCACCCCGTTGGCGGTAGCTCCCCAACACGTGTGCTGGATGAACTTCAGGCCGCCGGAGCCAAAACAGAAACTACCAGCCCCGCTTTTACCTTGACACACGAAAAGGGCATGGTTATCGACGGCAAAACCGCCTTTATCATGACTTCCAACTTCTCTGTTTCAGCATTGGGTGGCTCCAGCCACAGTTCTTACCGCAACCGTGAATATGGCATTATCGACAGCAATCCGCAGGATGTACAGGCCGTTGCCGATATTTTTACCGCCGACTGGAATCGCAGCAACGTGCAGCTCACCGACCCCAACCTCGTGGTCAGCCCCATTAACTCACGCGCCGATTTCTTAAAACTGATCAACAGTGCGCATCACACACTGGACATCGAGGCGGAAGAGATGCAGGATAGCCAGATTGAGCAGGCTATCGTCAGCGCGGGCAAACGCGGCGTGCAAGTGGAGGTCATTCTTCCCTCGGCCAGTTCGGCCTCGACCGATAGTAACCGGAACGGCATCGACGCTATTCAAGGACAGAACGTGAAGGTAGAGGAGGATGCTAAGCTATATATGCATGCCAAAATCATCATCGTTGACGGCCAGAAGGCCTTTGTCGGCTCCGAGAACATCTCCACCAACTCGCTCGACCATAACCGTGAGCTGGGCATTATCGTCTCCGACCAGAACGTCCTGAACCGCCTTGAGCAGACCTTCCAGACCGATTGGGGGACATCGCAGGCGGTGTAAACAAGCGAGCAGAGTAACTATGCCTATCAGCCTTGCGCAATGTGGTACCATGACCATAACACACATACAGATGGAGGATGTTTTTCATGGTAACAGAGATTGCCATATTTCATGCTGTAACCGGCAAAGAGGACGAGCTTGGTCAGGCCATTCTGCGCGGATTGAATGTGATTCGTCAGCACCCTGGCTGCGTCTCCGCCAACGTCTCGCGCTGCATCGAAAAGCCCGAACGCTACATGCTCACAGTAGTCTGGACTTCACTGGAGGCCCATACCGTTGATTTTCGCGGCGGCCCGCTCTTCCCACAGTGGCGCAGCCACATCAACGGCCTCTTCGATGGTCAGGCCGAAGTTTTCCACTATGAGCCGTTCTGAAAAGAATAGTTGTAAAGAAGACTGCATCAACCTGACCCCACACGTGCCTGATACCTCTGGTGGGTGTCAGGCAATATAAAATTATGACCTGGGAGTACATCGCATGTCTGACGGTCAAGACACACTCTGGCAAAACGGCGTCGAGGGGGATAGTAGTGCGCTCTCACTGGCGCAGGTAGAGGATAATGAAGCGGCACGGTTGGCCGAGCGCGTCGCACAGTTACGTCACCAGATCGAAGAGGCAAATTACCAGTATTACGTGCTGGATAATCCCACACTGACGGACGCCGAGTATGACGCGCTGATGCTTGAGCTACAGCGCATCGAGCAGGAGCATCCTGAACTCCAAACACCGGATTCACCGACGCAGCGCGTAGGCGCGAAGCCGACACAGGAGGTGCCACAACACCGCCATCCTGTACCCATGCTCAGCCTGGCCAACGCGCGCAGCGAAGAGGAACTGTATGCTTGGTATAAACGCGCCCAGAATATCCTGCCCAACGCGACCTTCTCTTACGTCTGCGAACTCAAGATTGACGGCCTGGCGATGGCGCTTACCTACGAGCATGGTCGCCTCGTGGTCGGGGCCACGCGCGGCGATGGCATCATTGGCGAGGACTGGACGCCCAACGTGCGTACCGTGCGCACCATTCCACACCATCTGCGTGGTGAACGTATCCCCGAACGGGTCGAGGTGCGCGGCGAAATTTACATGTCGATCAAAAACTTCGAGAAGCTAAATGAGGAGATCAGCGACGGCAAGCTCTTTGCCAACCCGCGCAATGCCGCTGCGGGTTCCCTGCGCCAGAAAGACCCGCGCATCACCGCCTCGCGCCACCTGGACTTCTTCGGCTACCAGATCGGCTACCTGCAAGGGATGGAATGCCATTCGCAATGGGAGGCTCTGCAACTCATCCGCGAGTGGGGGTTTGTCGTCAACCCCCATATCAAACTTGTACATACGCTTGAAGAAGTGCTGGAGTACTGTAAATATTGGGAAAAGGAACGTTTCAATCTGCCTTATGAGATTGACGGCGTGGTGATTAAAATCAATGATTTCGCGCAGCAGCAGGAGTTGGGCACGGTAGGACGCGATCCGCGCTGGGCTATTGCCTTCAAATATCCGCCGACGCAGGTGGCAACGAGATTGTTAGATATTCGTGTCAATATCGGGCGCACCGGCTCGGTTAATCCCTGGGCCGTGTTAGAACCTGTTAACATTCGTGGCGTCACCGTCTCACGTGCCGCCCTGCATAACGAGGGAGACATTCAGCGTAAAGACCTGCGCATCGGCGATTGGGTGGTGGTGCAGCGCGCAGGCGAGGTCATTCCCCAGGTGGTAAAGCCGATTGTTGAGCGACGCACGGGTCAGGAGCAGGTCTATCACCTGCCCGAACGCTGCCCCGTCTGCGATACACCTATCGAGCGCGACCCTGAAGAGGCAATGGCTTACTGTCCCAATACGGACTGCCCGGCGCGCATCGTCGAAAGCTTGATCCACTTCGCCTCTAAAGGCGCAATGGATCTGGAAACTATCGGCGAGAAGATGTGCGAACAGCTTTATAACGCTGGTCTGATTCATAGCGTGGCCGACTTCTACACGTTGACAAAAGAGCAACTGCTGCAACTAGAGGGGGTCAAGGAGAAGAGCGCGGAGAATATGCTGAAGGCGATTGAAGCCAGCAAACAGCGTCCCTTCTGGCGTCTACTTGTTGGCCTCAGTATTCGCCACATAGGCGAAAAGACGGCACAACTGATCACTGCTGCCTTCCCAGACATTGACAAACTGATGGCGGCGACAGAAGAGGAGATCACCAGCATACCTGGCGTTGGCCCGGTCGCCGGTCATAGTCTCTACTCGTGGTTGCAGCAAGAGAGCAACCGCAAGCTCATTGCCCGCCTGCGCGAACACGGCGTCAATATGCGTGAAGAGCAACCCGGCCACGATGGCCCCCTGGCCGGACAGAGCTTCCTGCTCACCGGTCGCCTGCGTAGCATGACACGCCCGATGGCGGAAGAAGCTATCAAGAAACTGGGCGGCACCATCGCCTCCGGCGTCAGCAAGTCGCTCAACCACCTGATTGTCGGCGAAGACCCCGGTTCCAAACTGACTAAAGCGCAAAAAGCCGGTGTCCCCATCCACGACGAACAATGGCTCGTCGATCTGCTCAAAGAACACGGCGCGCTATAAAATCAACAAGGTTGGCATCTAGTCACGGCACTATTCCTTGCCTGTTTAGAGTTTGTAGCGCAACAGCAGATGGCTACCGGCCTGTTTCACACTCAGCAGTGTGGCCCAGGGCGCATCTTGTGGCTGAAAAGCATGCCCTTCCACTAATGAGAGCCGTGGCATACTCGCGTTGCGGCCTGCCAGTTGCGGTGCGAGGGTGAGGAATAGTTCGTCAACGACGTGTTCGATTAAAAACGACGTGAGCAGCGTCGGGCCACCCTCATAGAGGGCCATCCGTACTCCGTATTCGTGGGCCAACAAACGCAGCGTCTCGCGGGGGGAAACCGTCTCCTGTGAATTTTCAATGATGCGCACCTCGGTCGAGGTCGGCACTTGCTGCTGCATGAGATAATCATAGCCTCTTGCGGTGGTAGCAACTATGACGCGCAGATCGGGTGTATGAAATGTTGGCTCGCGCAGGTCGAGCCGACCACTGGCCGTCATAATCACACTTATTGGCAGGCGCTCTCGTTTGCCAAGCGATGTGCGCAGAGCAGCGTATTCTTCGGCCAGCGCTGGAAAAATGAACGAGGGAATGCGGATATGCCCGCCATCTTCGTGGAGCGAACTGGAGCCAAAGATTACCGCGTCGGCTTCGGCGCGCAATATGCCCATCACCATCTGGTCTTGCTTATTATCCCCGCTAATCACGCCACCGCCGTTCTGGCCAGGTGCGTTATAGGAGACGATGCCGTCGATGGTTTCAACAAAGTTTGCAAACACATAGGGGCGCTTGCCTTCCGCGTGCTGCGGGATGAGCAATCCGCCACCGTAGAGCCGCGCCAGCGATGCAGGCAACGTAGATGCAGGCGCGACCTCACGTTCATAGAGAGTAACAATTGGCTGCATTATGCTCTCACGATCTATCTCCTGTAACGATATACTCTTAGTGCTTCGCACTTGATGGTATGTTGAGCAACGCATGAATACGAGCGGCAGCGACATCGCGCGTAATCTGTCCGGCCAGCAATTCATCGAGAATGTGTTCTACCGTCTCTGTTGAAGAGGGTACTGGTTGCATCGATTCCTGTGTAAGCGTAGCAGGGGAGTGTTTCCGCAGGCCGCTAAACAGGTGTCCTCGCAGCGCCTGTGTGAGGTAGATGCCGATTAGCAGCATACCAACCACGAATGCGGCCAGCCCCGCGTAAGCGGCCTGTTGCCACGAGGTTATCGGCGAGCCAAGCAGCGCAGTGACCCAGGCATACAGAGCAGTTGCACCACCAATGGCCAGCGCCAGAATACCTGCCGCCAGCAAAATCAAGACGTAGACCCGTCTTGCTTCGGATGCCTGCGCAGCCTCTGTTGCGCTTCTGCGGGCCAGCACTACTTCGAGAGGAATGTAGACCAGACCAACAACTGCAAAGGCCAGCGCCGAGTCCCATGCCTGTGCATCAGGAACGTTGCCTACCGGAAGCAGGGTGTTCAGCAGATTCAACAGGAGCAGTCCCAGGCCCCACCAGAAACTCACGGCGTAGCCACCTGCCGCAATAGCATTCTCTATCGAGGCCAGCATATCTGATCCAATCAACTTAAATTTTGCTGCATTGCGCAGCCACAGATGATAGATGCCGATAATCAGCATGCCCAGCGTTAGTGTGGAAAAGAAATCAAACGAAGCCGATGGGCCAGTTACCATAGAGATGGTGACCGGAAGGTGGAAAAGAGGAGAAAGGAGCAACTCAAAGGCAACATACAATCCCCATACGAAAAAGCCCACTCCACCGGCAAAACTTACCAGATGCATGATCAGGCGTAGACGCGAGGAGGCATCCCCTCTGGCAAGCCAGCCATATCCAAACCAGCAACCGGTAAACCAGAGAAGAGAGGCCAGCAGTCCTACCATATTATAGGACGGACAGTAGCCACCCATGCTACTACGGCAATCCTGTAGTAATCCCTGACCACCGAAGAGCAGTCCATCAACCAGCGGTCTGAGATTCTGTAGCCAGCCGGCGATGAGGAAGATCAGCAGGAAGAATTGTACGCCATAGAGGTGCAGACGTCGAAATGTGAGCGCCAGACCCGAAAGGGTAGAGGCGCGTCTACGCTCTAGTTCCAACAAAAGAGCCAGTAGCAACGTCGGGATAGCGAAAGCTAACGAACCCACAATGCCACCGGGCATGTTCCGCGCATAGGAATCGATGATCTGAAAACCAATTGTAAAAATCGTCAGTATGACTGCGATACCTTCGGGAATGTTGAGAAAGAACGAGCGGATGGCACTGGTTCCCGCCGTCGGGTCATTGTGCATATCGCGCCGGATGAGCCAGTAGTGCAGCCCACCCAATGCGCCTGCAATTACCCACGAAGCCAGCGCCAGCACAAGCGATTGGATGACGCTGGCTCGACTGGGAACGGCAGTATAGCTATCTCTCAGTGGCGTGAAGTTCAGCAAGGTTTGTAGCACTTGCCCGAAAATCACCATCATGAAGACGAGCAAGGCCACGACCACGATGTAGAGGTAGAGCCGATAAAGATTGCGTGTCATAATCTCCTCCCGGCAAAGCATCTAGCTCCATTTATGCTTGCCTACGTCCAGTATAACTACTTCGTCACATGAAGTCATGGTGCAAAAGCCCCATATGCTTTTGCCGAAAGGATTCTTCAATGGCTACGCGCTAAGACTACGCATATCTACAGTGCGGCGCAGCTTGCCACCCTCGCTACGTGGCACCGAGCCAGGAGCCATGAGCGTCACTTTCACCGTCAGGCCAATTGTATCCTTAATCAGAAAAGCAATTTTATTGCGCAGCGCCCGCATTTGTTGATCCGCTTCGACCACCTCCTCGGACAAAACCTCTTGCGCCAGATGATGGAATACGGCGTCGGCGATCTCCACTTTAACTTCAACCTCATCGAGCGTGCCGTCGCGTTTGACGATCACCTGATAGTGGGGGACGACCTCTGAGATGCCCTTGAGAATTTCTTCGATCTGCGTGGGATAGAGGTTGATGCCGCGCACAATCAGCATATCATCAGTGCGCCCGCGAATTGGCCCCATGCGCACATGAGTGCGACCACAACTGCACGGTTCGTGGTTCAGATAGGTGATGTCGCCTGTCCAGTAGCGTAAGAGAGGCATCGCCTCCCTGGTAAGATGCGTAAAGATCAGCACGCCCTCTTTGCCGTCGGGCAAGGGTTCGCCCGTGTCCGGGTGGACAACTTCGGGATAGAAATGGTCTTCCCAGATATGGCTGCCCGCACGCGCCTCAAGGCACTCCTGCGAGACGCCAGGGCCAATGACCTCGCTCAACCCGTAAATATTCATAGCCGCCAGTCCCAGCGTGGCCTCCAGGTCGGCGCGAATGGTATCCGTCCAGGGTTCCGCACCGAAGACGCCATACTTGAGGCTGATGTCGGCGGGGGCAATGCCGCGTTTCTTAAATTCTTCCGCCAGCGTCTGAGCATATGAGGGTGTACAGCAGATGACCTCCGGCTTGAAATCGAGGATCAGCGTCATCTGGCGCTGCGTCGCGCCGCCGGAGACAGGCACCACTGTCAGACCCAGGCGCTCACCACCGTAGTGAATACCGAGGCCACCGGTAAAGAGGCCGTAGCCATAGGCATTGTGCAGAATCATCCCCGGTCGCGCTCCCGCCGCCGCCAGCGAACGTGCATTGACCTCGGCAAACACGTCGAGGTCGTTGGCGGTATAGCAGACAACGGTCGGCTTGCCGGTAGTGCCGCTGCTGGCATGAATGCGAATGAGATTCTCGCGTGGTACCGCCAGCAGGCCGAAGGGGTAGTAATCGCGTAACGTCTGTTTTTTGGTGAAGGGCAGACGCGGCAAATCCTCCACTGAGCGGATATCGTCCGGTTTGAGATGCAGGCTCTCAAACATTTGCCGGTAGTATGGTACCTGCTCGTATACATAATTAAGTATGTTATGCAGGCGCTTGTTTTGCAGTTGAAGTAGTGAATTGCGTGGCATCGTCTCTATTTCACGATTATACATCATATGCTCTCCTTTACAGGCCAAAGCGTTCAACGAAGTCCTCGCGGATGGGCGTAAAGACCTCGATGAGTTCTGCGTCTTCGAGTGCCGTTACTGTGTGGACGGCATGACCTGGAATAGAGACGACATCCCCTGCCGCCAGTTCCCGTGTCTCCTCCCCAATGGTGAAGGAAACTTTCCCTTTGAGAATGACCGACATCTGCTCATGCCGATGCGAATGCGCGGGCGCGACGGCTCCCTTGCCAAGTGTCACGCGCATCATCATCAATTCCTTGCCACTGAAAATCTGCGCGAAGACCCCAGGGAAAATAGCATGCTGCTTCTCTTGAAACAAACCGACAGTGTTCATTGTCGCACAACCTCCATTGGATGGTCTTACTATCTGACTAACTGAGCTTATCATATCACCTTAAACTGTTCAAAGGGCTGATGACAATGATCGCAGTAGCAGATAGCGCGGCACGGAGTCGGGCCAAAGAGATTTTCCATATGGGTCTGTTGCGAATGACAGAAAGGACATTCCTGCGCCACGCCACGTGTGCCCCTGTGCAGCACGGGCAATGTCGATACTTTCTGGTGCGTCGGTGGAGCAATCCCTGCCGCACGCAGCATGGCCCTCCCCGCTTCAGTGATGCGCTCCGTCGTCCATGATTCACTATATACGACCTTGACCTCTACTTCACCATAGGGGGCTAGCTTCGCCTTGATCTCGCGCTGCATCATCTCCAGCGCCGGACAGCCCACGAAGGTCGGCATGATCTCCACAACAATGCGCTCGCCAGTAGCGATCTTGCGAATGACGCCCAGGTCTACCAGATTGATGGTTTGAATTTCAGGATCGGGAATCGCGCGCAAGATATCCCACACATCCTGTTCGGAAATGGTTGACATCGATGACATAGCTTACCACGTCCCTTCCGGCTCTAAACGCCGCACCATTGTCATCTCTTCATATAATTCATCCCAGCCTGCGCCATGCTGTCCCACGCGCCCGCCTGTCAATGGCTCAATTGTTACCTGCCAGTTCTCATCAACTTTCTGTGCGGGCAATGACAACTGGTACTGTGTGAAGTAAGATTGCGCGCGCTCAAGCCAGGGAGTGAGCAGGTGTGCAGTACGTGCGGCGATGATGCCCTCGGATTGCAAAGTATCCTCGCCGGGGGCATCCTCGAAGAAGCCCAGGATGCCGGGCCAGAGCGCCGTCAAAGCGGTTTCCAGGTGTTCGCGCGCAATGGTCGATGAGGTTGCCAGCGTCTTCCACCACGCCTCTCCATGCCAGAGATGATAGCGCTCCTCACTATAGACCTTGCGCATGGCGTTGGCTAGCGGCTCATAGCTGGATGCGAGCAATGCTTCCAGACGCAGATTATCGAAGAGGTCGTAGAGGAAACGGCGCGTGATCGCTTTGGCCCACTGTACTTTGCCGCTATGTTTGCCCTCCGGGTCATACATAATGGTGGCGCGTTCCTCCAATACACGGGAGTGATAATAGGCCGCTTTGGGGCGCAGATAGGCCAGATGGTCGGGATCGCGTCCTGTTAGCTCGGCGGCCAGCATATAGCAGAGGCGTGCATGGCCTATCTCATCCTGAGCCAGCGAGCTAAAAGCCACATCCTCTTCTACCATCGGCGCAATGCCCGTCCACTCGGCATCACGCAGGCCAATCACTAATTCATCGTCGGCTAGAGTAAGCAGATAGCGACAGAGAGCTTCTTGTACATCAGGCGTCATGCTGGCCCTCCTTTCCTGCGCCAGCGCCCTGGCGCAACTGGCGGCGTTTGGCAACGGTGACGCGGTAGCCCTCGCCCATGCGATGTGTGCGCTCAAGAGGCGGTTGCAGAAAATCGTGGTCGGTCACTTCGATAATTGCCTCGCGCGGCACCACCCACAGGCGAATGGCCTCGGAACGGCGGCTATACAACTCACGCGCGTAATGCACGGCCAGTTCAGCAGAAGGCGCTTCCAGGCTGCCCTCGTGGCGCAGATAGCCCGCCTCCTCTTCTTGCCGAAACACTTCGTAAATGGGCATCACGTCCTCCAATCTCGTCTTATGACGGCTCAGGCAACCAGCGCCTTCTCACCTAAAATGGCCTGTCGCACCCACGCGCTCTCTTCATAGGAGAGTTGGCGGAAACTCAGGCGCTGATAGGATGCCGGGCCATGGCCGGAGACAATCGCATAAAGTTTTTGCCAGTCCGGCATAGTGTACTCCCAGCGCTGTTTCTCCTCGTCGTAACGTAGTTTGGGGTCTGGAATAGTAATGCCCAGTTCGCGGATCTGCTTCACATAGCGCGTCAACCATGCCTGCCGTAGTTCCTCGTTGCTCTTTTCTTTCAGTCCCCACTGAATGGCATCATCGTTCTCGGCGGGCGTGTCCGGGCCAAAGAACATCATGACCGGTTCCCACCAGCGATTGGCCGCTTCCTGTAACATGGCACGCTGCTGCTTCGTTCCCATTGCCAGTGTCAACACGATGTCTTCGCCGTGCTTGAGATGAAATGCCTCTTCCCAACAGACTTTCACCATTGTCCGAGCATAGGGCGCGTAACTGGCGCGGCGCAGGCCGGATTGCGCGAAGAGACTGGCCGAATCGACCCACCAGACAAAGAGGCCCATATCGGCCCAGGTCGGCATCTGATAGTGGAATACGTTATGAAATTTGCTCTTGCCGCTAAAGAGGTCGGTCATCACATCCTCACGCCGCCTGCCCAGGTCTTCGATCAGGCGCAAGAGCAGTTGGGCGTGCCCAACCTCATCCTGCACCTTTGAAGCCACCGCCAGTTTACGGTGCAAGGTCGGCGCACGCAGAATCCAACTGCGCTCCGGCAACGCACCCATGAGTTCGGAGAGCGCGTGCCTCTCGATGAATTTGATGACCAGTTTGCGGTACTCATCAGGCATCCACTCGTGCGCCTCGACTTTATATCCCGCCTGGATGCGCTCTTTAAACTCCTGTACTCGCTCTTCATAGCTCATACTCATATGCTATTCCCTCACTTAATTCGCTTAAATTCAGATGTCCGCTTTCAAACTACGCTGGATGAGTGCATTATACTGTTCTGCAAGTTGCTCGATGGTCAGCGAACCATCGGGGCGAAACCACTGGTATGTCCAGTTAAGCGCTGAGAGAACAAAAAGCGTTGCTACACGCGCATCCTCGGCCTGAAAACAGCCTTGTTCGATACCGTCCTCAATCACCCGTCGAAAATGCTGCTCATACGCATCACGCCGCTCCTTGATCTGTTCCCGTAGCGACGGTTCCAGAAACTGCCACTCGTGGAAAAAGACCGTCGCATAGGGCAACTCCCTGGCAATCACATCGAGATGGCCGTGCACTAACAGCCTCAGCCGCTCTTCCGGCGAGCTATCCTGGGGCACCGCCGCCGCTGCCGCGAGAAACTCATCGGCGGCACGGTTGACAATCTCCCACAGCATCTCTTCCTTCGATTCGACATGAGAATAGAGTGTCGCGCCTCGCACAGCCAGCACCTTTGCCAGATCACGCATGCTGGTACCGTGATAGCCACGCTCGCTGAACAGCTTGCCGGCAATATTTACGATGTCCGTCTTCGTGTACATTGCTCTTTCCATCGTTTTGCTAACGAACGTTCGCTAGTCCCTTTTTAAGGGTACCTGAAGAAGAGCGGGTTGTCAAGTTAGCTTTGTATCGGGACACGTATATGGTCGAGATGGAAGAGGCGGCGCGTCTCGTTGAGCGCATGTTCAAGAAATACCTGTGCGTCTTTTTCACGCTGCACGACACGCTCATAGGGTGTCACAGTGCGTCCAAAGCGAAATTCACCGTCTTGCTCGATATGTGTTACCGGGGGCAACGTGTGGGGTGCAGGGAAGCAGGACTTGCCGAGGGGATAGGGCAGATGAAAGGCGAAACGCAGATCGGCAAAATAGGGCACAGTAATCTCCAGAAAATAGAGTGCGTAGTAATCCTGCTCGATATGCACGAGGCAATCGGAGCAATGGGTAATCTCGTGAGAGAAATCGGCATAGTAATCCCATTTATTCTTGTAATACGTCTTTTGCATAGATATGTAATGTTCTTCGCAGAGATGCAAGGTCATTTTGTGGCTATTGTCTGGACGATAGAAAGAGAGTTTAGCATAAGGAGTTTGCGCCAGTATATACATTGCTTCATGTTTGCATTTGTACCACTCATCGCGTCGTGCTGCATACAGGGCTGCGCGTGTGGTACCATGTAAAAACTTGATGTGGTTCTCTTTAGCCCAGTGTGAAGCGACCACCGTCCAGTAGGCCAGTTGAAGCACCGCCGCGATTTCCAGCGACCCGTGCTGCTCCCACTCATTCACCTGTTGGTGCCACAAGGCCAGAAATTCACTGCGCATGATGCGATGGTTGCGCCGCTGTTGCGCAGCCTTGCACCATCCCTGCTTTTTATGGATCAGTACCTGTGTCGTATATTCTTCACGCCAGTTTAGCACCTGCTGTGGTGAAATAGCCATAATCAGGCGGCGGTCGTGGACGGGATATGTGAGATCATGGCCAGGGACATGAAAGTCCCGATATGCTAGCACCGGTATTTTGCCTTCTTTCACCCAGCGCTTGCGCTCCACGCGCGAACATCCCAATAGCGCCTCCAGTTCATTCGGCCCTACAGCCAGTTCAAGGGGGAACATCTCCAGCAAACGGCTCTGCTCTTGCTCATCTGTCATCAGTCGTTCTTGTAGCATGGCAAGTAAATACTGTTTGGTGTACTGACGCTTCGGCTTCAGATTAAGAAATTCTAATAGCTGATTTTTTGAAAGCAGGTTACAAACGGTATCGGTCAACATTTATCACCCTCCAAACGTGTAGTTGCTGTAAGCAGCCTCTGTAATATAAATACAGTGGAAATTGCCAAAAGCGGAAAGTGAATTGCCGAATTTCGTATTTTCGTTGAGGAGTAGCAAACTCTGGCCATCAGAGTTTGCAGGATGCAGCATATTTTCCTCTTATCTCCGAAGGAAAGAGAGGTATGGCGATGTCCCTGCGAACGAAGCAGATGTTACATGTGCAGTTGAATGGACGGTGTGAAGAGGTTTCGCTTGAAGAACTACAACTGACCCGTCAGGCGACCGATTCCCAGATTAAGGCTGCTATTACTCGCCACTTTGCGTTGCCTGCTCACCAGCTTGATCAGCATATTATCGTGCGGAGCTGGCAGGCGCGGGTCATTCATCCTGAAGTCTATGGCGTACAAAAAAAAGGCTCACCGTGTTCGTAAATGCATCTCCTCTTCCCGACACAATACCCACGAACAGGGTGAACCGATTCCTGAATGAAACAGTGCCGGCTCTCATCTGAGTAATATTAGCTTCTTTTCACGGCCCTCTCGTCTCCGCGAGCGAGGGCCGTGAAGATGCCGAGGGCGGCGAAAGCGGCACACACGAGCAGGGCTGCGTGGAAGCTACTCACAAATGTTTGTTGCAACATAGCAGTATGCGCTGCCGAAAAGCTTTGTGCCTGTGGCGAGGTCAGCAGTGTACCGGCCACAGAGCCACCGAGCGCGGCGAACACTGTGCCGGTCAGCGCTACACTGAGGCTTTGTCCGATCACGCGCCCGGTCGCCAGGATACCCGATGCCTCACCCTGCGCATGCAGTGGGGCCGCACTCATCATGGTGCGAGTATTGGGTGACTGAAACAGTCCTTGCCCCAGGCCGGTCACAGCGAGTCGCCAGGCGATGTCCCAGATTGAGCTATGCGCGTTAAGCTGGCTCAGCAAGAAGAGTCCGAAACAGGCAATTGCCAGTCCAACAGGAGACAGCCAGCGTGACCCCTTGCGGTCTGCCAGGCTGCCGCTCAAAGGAGCCACCAGAGCCAGCGTCAGAGGTAATGGCGTGAGGAGCAGGCCGGTTTGAATGGTAGAGAAGCCGCGCAACTGTTCAAAGTAGAATGGTAGCAGAAAACCGGGGGCAAACAGAGCCATCATGCAGAGCATAAAACTAATGTTGGCAAAAGCAAAGACGCGATTTGCCAGCAACTTCAGATTAATGACAGGATGCGCTATATGAGACTCAATATATACCGCGATACTTAATATAATTGCACTCGTGGCAAGCGTTCCCAATGTGGCAAGAGAGAACCAGCCCCATTCCTGGCCAAACGAGAGTGCCAGTGTTAGCGCGGCTAGTCCAATCGCCAGGGTTATTGCCCCCAGCGGGTCAAACTGCTCTTTTTTCACTGTACGCACGCGCTGCTCCCGATAAAAGTAGAGCGCGGCTAGTAGCGTAATGATGCTGACCGGAACATTGACATAAAAAATCCAGCGCCAGGTCAGATACTGCGTGATGATTCCGCCTATTGTTGGCCCGGCAGCCACGCCTAGCGATACGACCACCGAGTTTAAGCCTAGTGCTAATCCACGCTCGTTGGGGGGGAACGTGCTAGTGATCATAGCGACGTTGACCGAGAAAATTAAAGCGCCGCCTATACCCTGGAACAAACGCGCAATAATAAGGAATAAGAGCGAAGGGGCAAGGCCACACAGCATCGACCCCAGGATAAAGATGACTAAGCCAACCATAAAAATCGGTTTGCGACCGATCATATCGGCGAGCCGTCCAAAGGTGAGCAGGACGGCGGCGATCACTACGAGATAACCAATAATAATCCACTCGGTCGCACCGCTGATCCCAACGTGAAAGGTGCGCGAAATGCTCGGCAAACCAATATTGACAATCGAGCTATCCAGCGTCGTCATAAAACCCGCCATCGCTGCCAACACCAAAATAGCCCACTTATTCACCTGTTGCTGAGACCGATCATGGTACAGGGCCAGTGGTCTACTTGTATTATGAACATCCTGATTATTGATGATTTTATGTTCTGCTGTTATCATATCTTTTTTCATCACCCCACTAATTTCTATGAGATTAATCTTTACCATTCCCGATAACACGAGTGTAGCTTGCTTCTATTCGTTTGTCCAATACATAATTATAAAGAGATTAATAGGTATTACCTATGAGAGAAATGGAAGAAGCAATGGAGTTACGACATCTGCGTTATTTTGTGGTTGTAGCAGAAGAGTTGCACTTTGGTAGAGCCGCTGCGCGACTCATGATTGTACAACCCTCGCTCAGCCAGCAGATTCAGCAACTTGAGGATGAACTGGGATTTCCACTTTTGAAACGCACGAAACGCTCTGTGGAGTTGACCGATGCAGGTAAAGTATTTCTGGTGGAGGCACAACAGATTCTCGCGCAGGTGCAGGAGGCCAAACGCGCAGCGCGGCGGGCAAACCTGGGCGAGGTGGGACGGTTGGCTATCGGCTATATCAGCTCAAGCACCTATGATCTGTTGCCCATGATGTTGCGCGCCTACCGCGATTACTTTCCCGCTGTCGAAGTCATCTTGCGTGAGCTGACAACTCAGGAACAGGTGCGAGCGTTGGAAGCGAATGTGATACAGGTAGGACTACTGCGCCTGCCTATCAATTCTCCGCTCTTAAATGCGGAGGTAGTGCGCCGGGAACCTATCGTGAGCGTGTTGCCGGAAAAGCATCCGCTGGCGGCGCAAGAACAGATCGCTGTGTCCCAACTAGCCAACGAGCCTTTTGTGCTGCAATCGCGCCAGCGTGGGGCAGGCTATTACTTGCAGTTGATGAGGCTCTGCCTGGCCTCCGGCTTCAGCCCCAACGTCGTGCAGGAAGTCACGGAGATGCACACGATTGTGAGCTTAGTTGCTGCTGGCATCGGTGTTTCTCTGGTTCCCTTATCCACGCGCAACATTCGCAGTCAGGGTGTCGTGTATCGAGAATTAACGGAGACGATCTTAACAGAAACAGCGGTTGCCTGGCGGCATGATGTAGATTCGGCGGTAGTGGAGAATTTTCTGGCTGTGGTGAAGGAAATTGCACCCAATCTACTGTGACGACTTATCATATGAGATTATCCAAAGCAGATAATCTCATATGATAAGTAACCTTAGAGAAGTTTCAGGAATCCGTCTACTTCTAAATGTACCTGTAGACCGTCTACTCTCCTTCATCGCTCCGTTCAAGGACGACTTTCATGCGCATGATTGCACCTTATTTATTTGTATTTCTTCAAGAAGCGTTCAATACGCACCAGCGCCTCTTCCAGTTTATCATATGCAGTGCAGTAGGCGCAGCGCACATAGCCGACGCCGGCTGCACCGAAGGAACTGCCGGGGACAACGGCGACCTTTTCCTCGAAGAGCAGCTTTTCGGCAAACTCTTCATCGGTCATACCGGTATCGCCGATGTAAGGGAAGGCATAGAAGGCCCCATGCGGCTCACAGCAGGGGAGGCCGATGCGATTAAGGCCATCCACAAACATGCGGCGACGGCGGTCGTAAGCATCATGCATCATTTGTACGTCGGCCTCGCCATTGCGCAACGCTTCCAACGCAGCTTCCTGGGCAGCGGTGCCGGCGCACATGATGGCATACTGGTGAACTTTCAGCATGGCCTCGACGATGTTTGCGGGGGCGGCGACATAGCCGACGCGCCAGCCGGTCATGGCATATGCCTTTGAGAAACCGTCCAGCAGCACCGTGCGCTCCTGCATGCCGGGGATGGTGACGATGCTGGCAAACTCGGTATCGTAGACCAGGCGGCTATAGACCTCATCGACGGCCACGATCAGATCATGTTTAATGGCAAGCTGCGCGATAGCTGTCAACTCCTCGCGTGGAATGACCGCGCCGGTGGGATTGTTGGGTGTGCCGAGCAGGATGAGTTTGGTGCGTGGAGTGATGGCAGCCTCAATTTCGCTGGCGCGCACGGCAAAGTTGTGTTTGGCGTAGGTAGGAACGGGCACAGGTATACCCCCGGCGAAGACGATATCGGCCTCGTAGGCCACATAGCCGGGGTCGGGCGAGATCACTTCGTCACCGGGATCAACCAGTGTGCGCATCGTCAGGTCAACGCCCTCGCTGACACCCACCGTTACCAGCAGTTGCGTTTTAGGATCGTAGGTTATGTTGTAGCGTCGCTGCAATATGGCGGCAATTTCCTGGCGCAGTTCCAGTGTGCCATAATTAGAAGTATACTGTGTATGGCCCTGCTCAATCGACCTGATACCGGCCTGACGGATATGCTCCGGCGTCACAAAATCTGGCTCACCGACGCCGAGCGAAATCACCTCTGGCATGGTGTTGATGATGTCAAAGAACTTGCGAATGCCTGAAGGTTTCACCTTGCGCACACGCTCTGCGAGAAGTTCACGCTTCAATGTATCCATAAATAGTCCTCTTTTCTTTACTTTTCTTGTGAGGAGGAAAGTACGATGTGATTGCGTCAAAGAGTAGATTGGCCTGTCTTCTTCAAGCATAACACAAAAGGGGCTTTGTCACAATGTACCAAACTGATCGCCTGACCGTTGCCGGTGCCAGCCAATCCGCAGCGCCGCTGGTTATCCATCTGGATACCGATATTGGTGACGATATCGATGACGCGCTGGCACTGGCCTTACTGCTGCAATCGTCCGTGCTCGATTTGCAAGGTGTTAGCACCGTTTTTGGGGACACGCGACGACGCGCCCACCTGGCCGCATACCTGCTCAAACTCTATGGCCGCCCCGATATACCGGTCGCGGCAGGCGTCGGCACACCGCTTCAACCTCGGCAACGACCCTCTGGTGTACCGCAAGCTGCGTTGCTGGATGAACGTGAGGCCAGGCTTAATCTGCCGAACCTCAGTCCGCTCTCCGGCCCCGAACTGCTCATCCAGAATGCCCTGAAGTATAGCGGGCAGCTTACGTTGATCTGCATTGGTCCAATGACGAATATTGCCATCGCACTGCGACAAGAACCACAACTGGCAAAGGCGATACGGCAAATCATCTTTATGGGCGGCACTGTTGGCGTGCCATTCGCAGAGTGGAATATGCGCAGCGATGTTAAGGCAGCGCAGATCGTACTGAAAGCTGGCATTCCCACTACCATGATCGGCATGAATATCACGTTGCGTTGCCAACTGCGAGAGGAGGATGTAGCGGTGTTGCGTGACGCGCCCTGGCCTGAAACACAGTTTTTGAGTCACCTGATCGCGGTCTGGCAACGTCACCGCCCGCGCTGGCATCCGGCAATGCCCTATTTACACGATCCGCTCACGATTATTGCCCTCTGCCGTCCAGAATTTTTCCGGTTCAAGACGATGACCGTGCGTCTCTTCCCAACGGGCCACATGGCCTCACACGTACCGGGAGGGTCTCCGGTACGTGCAGCTACGAGCTTGCAGGCAGAGCAGGCGCGCTCGTGGGGAATGCAACGTCTACTGCAACCTGCATCCCCATCACGCTACTCCGAGGCCACGTAGTTTCGCAATGATGCCCGGCAATGCGCTTAGCACCGTTTCTATATCATCTTCTGTATTCTCTTTACCGAGCGTTAAACGTAAGCTACCGCGTGCCCATTCCAGTGGCAGGCCCATCGCTACCAGCACGTGTGAGGGTTCAACCGAGCCGGATGTGCAGGCCGAGCCGCTGGAGGCAGCGATACCCTGCATATCCAGGCCGAGCAAAATCGATTCGCCTTCCACGCCCTCGAAGCAGAAGCTGGCGTTGTTGGGTAGACGTTCGGTAGGATGGCCCGTCAAGCGACTTTGCGGTATCTGTAGCACGCCTTGAATGAGTCGGTCGCGTAAAGCCATCAGGCGGGGCATTACGGTGGGCATTTCTTCATAGGCCAGTTGCAGCGCCGTTGCGGTGCCAACGATACCGGCCACGTTCTCTGTTCCGGCCCGTCGTCCACGCTCCTGCGAGCCGCCCTGTAATTGTGGCAGGATACGTATACCCTGGCGCACATACAAAATGCCCATGCCCTTTGGCCCATAGAATTTGTGGGCTGAGAGCGAGAGCAGATCGGCATTGAGCGCCGCCACGTCAATCGGCAAGCTCCCGCCCGCCTGCACTGCATCCACGTGGAAGGGTACCTTTTTCGCGCGACATATCCGCCCGATCTCGGCAATCGGCTCAATCGTGCCGACTTCGTTATTGGCGAACATAATGGAAACCAGCACCGTCTGGTCGGTAATCGCTTTCGCCACATCGTCGGGATTAACGCGCCCATAGGCATCGACCGGCAGATAGGTGGTCTTGAAACCAAAACGCTCCAGGTACTGGCAGGTATGCAGGACGGCATGATGCTCAATCGAGGAGGTAATCAGGTGATTGCCTTTCTTTTGGGAGGCAAAAGCCACGCCCTTAATCGCGAGATTGTCGCTTTCCGAACCACAGCCCACAAAGGCAATCTCGGTGGGACGGCTGTGAATAATTTCAGCTACCTGCTCCCGCGACCGGTCGATGGCCTGCATGGCATGCCGACCGAGAGTATAGATGCTGCTGGCATTGCCATATTCAGTTGTCATATAAGGGATCATCGCATCCAGCACACGCCGGTCAAGTGGCGTGGTGGCGGCATGATCGAGGTAGATGATACGCTCAGACATGATCATTGCGCCTTGTTATACGAAGCTCTCTATATCGTCGTCTCACTACTAACTATCCGTTCCATAACTCTCCATCGTCTTCACGACAGAAATAAAAACTGCACATTAATCGCCCGCCGGGAATTTATAGGTCAGGTCGGGCTTTACGCCGGGGCTGTTATAAGCCAGCGTAATGATCGCGTGCGACGAGAGGGGGATATGCCGAAAATCGCCTGTATAGGGTTTGCCATTGACCCATGCCTGCCAGCCCTCAGACTGACTCAGTTCCAGCGGATACTGCAACTGAGGAAATTGTTCCGACCAGAGATCAATAAATGCACCTAGCGTATAGCTCTGCTTTTGTGCTACCTGGATGTCTAAGACGCCACTTGTATCCTGTGTATGAAGCCAGTATGTACAGGTGCCATCCGTTGGGATGCCAATATTCTGCGGAATGGTCGTCTTTGTATTCTTTATATAGATTGTCAGGTGGGCATGGAGCGTAGGAGCCGGTGTTGCCTGTGTACATGAGATATTATCCACCGTTGGATGCACCAGGGTATTGACGGATGTGCCACTTGCCTGCGTTGATGTGTTGGGCCGATGGACAACCCACAGGCCAATAGCAGCAATAGCGATCAGCAGAACAGCGATCACCCCGAAGACCCAGCCAATCTTGACGCTCTCGTGTTTCACGACCACCCGTTCGCGTACCCGTCGTGGCTGTCTGCCGGACGGTGCCGACGGTGTTGATACTATTGAAGATGGTGTTGCTGTCTGCTGAGCCTGTTTTGGCGACCGCTGTTCCAGTCTGCGGCTCGATTTTTTACTCATGTTTCGTCTCAGTATCCCCCGACAAACGTATTTGAGCTTTCTTTTTGAAAAAACCTTCGTTGAGGCTCCCGCTGCGGAAACCTAATAAATCAATTGTAACATAAAGATAACCAATCTTGCGCAACTCCTCTGTCACCTTGCGGCTCATCTCTTCCTCAATGAGACGCGGCATCTCGGCCCGCTCAACCTCAATGCGGGCGATTTTATCGTGGTGGCGCACGCGCAATTGATGGAAACCGAGTTCATGTAGTAATTTTTCGGCCTTATAAACCATCTGGAGTGCCGCCACATCTACTTTTGTGCCATATGGAATACGCGACGAAAAACAGGCCATGGCCGGTTTATCCCACACTGGCACGCCCAGGAAACGGGCCACAGCGCGAATATCCTGCTTGCCCATACCCGCCTCTTTTAACGGGCTACGCACTCCAAACTCACGTGCGGCCTTCTGCCCCGGTCGGAAATCGCCCAGGTCATCCTGGTTGAGACCATACGCAATAAAGCGCACGTGATATTGCTTTGCCAACGGCTCTAATTCAGTAAACAGTTCTGTTTTGCAAAAGTAACAGCGATTGAAATCGTTGGCTACATAGCGCTCATCTTCCAGTTCGTGTGTCTCAATCTTCAACACATGAATGCCCATCTGGCGAGCAACCTTAATTGCCTCTTCCGTCTCTTCAGGAGCATACGCAGGCGAGGCGGCTATCACCCCGATAGCACGCTCCCCCAGCACGTCATGCGCAACTTTCAACAAGAGTGCGCTATCAACGCCACCGGAGTAGGCCACCAGCACCGACTCCATCTCACGCAAGATGGCTTGTAGCTGCTTATATTTAGCCTGTGTCTCCGCACTCAAGACGACTGATTGATCCACATTAGGCATATTTAGCATGACAAAAGCTCCTGATAGATTGCCGGGTAGATAAGTCTCAACATATGATCAAAGTGGACTTACCTTGATAGATCTGTTTGTGTTAGTATGACACTTAGCTTAGCTTCTCTATTATAGCACCTCTCCACCAGACTGTAATAGAAAATCAGGTACAGGTAGGGACGATAGATATGGATACAAGGCAAACATACTCTACTGCCGCACTCGTTCTGGCCGCTGGCACTTCCAGCCGCATGGAAGCTGGTCGCCATAAATTGCTGTTGCCGCTCGGTGATCGCCCGGTAATCGCCCACGTCGTTGACGCTGCTCTAGCCTCACAGGCGCGTCCCATCCTCATTGTCGCAGGATATAGAGCCGAGGCTTTACGTGCCGCGCTGGGTTATGCGCTGGTACAACCAGGGGTAATGTTGCTAGAAAATGCAGAGTACCGTCAGGGGATGAGTAGCTCGCTTAAGCTTGGCATACAGAAGTTACAGGAGATAAACAGAAATTTTGTATATTCATCTAATATCAGCAATAAATCTATTTCTGACCATTTTATTGATAGCGCCGTAGTGCTTTTAGGCGACCAGCCACTCATCACCCAGGACATCATTGATGCCTTGATTGCTGCCAGGCGAGCAACCGGCAAGCGCATTATCGCGCCACTGTACCAGGGCCAGCGTGGGCACCCCTTGCTCTTCGCTGCCGACCTCTTTACCGAGTTTATGCAGATTGACGGCGACGAAGGGGGACGCAGCGTTATTGTCAAGCATCGTGCCGAGATGGCGACGATAGAGCGCCCAGAAATGGCATCGCAGCAGGATGTCGATACGTGGGAATCCTATCAGAAAGTAGTGGAGCTATGGCGTGAGAAACGAGAGCAAGCCCGTTCATTCGATACAGAATAGCATACGATACTACCCAAAAATATATCCGACATGATAAAATAGCCCGAAACGGCTACGCTTGACATAAATTTGTTGTTTAGCGCCACTTTATGCTATGCTTGTGTAGCTCGTTCACAACATAGTGTTGGTAAGCTCTCGCTTGCGCAACAATACGCGCATGCTCTTTTCAGAGACGGGGTAACAGGCTTATGCCAGAACGACGCGGCACGATGACGGACAAACTGAGTAATGTTATTCAGGTTCTTCAACTTGGCAAGAAGACCGGCACATTGTTCGTAGAGCGCGGTGAAGGAACTCAGCGTGAAGAAGGCACGATCTCGTTTATCCAGGGACAAATTACTCATGCCTCTGCCGGGCAACGCACAAGTCAGGCATCGCTCTTATGGCTGGGGACATGGACAACATGCCGTTTCACCTTTGTTCCTGCTGACACGGACAGGGGGCATCCAGAACGGCTGACCGGCCCTCTGGTCGCCTTGCCACGCACTCCTTCTCTGCCCGGAACAGGTACGTTGAGAGCCGAACATCCTACGTCACCACGTATTCAAACGTCATCGCATAACTTACCGACTATGCTCACACGCGCCCCTGCTATAGATTCAGGTGGTAGACCGCGCCGCACGCGCTCACCGGAAGAAGCACTGGCTCTGCTAGATCGTGCAGAGTTGTCGCGTGTCCATCGACATTTACTCTTGCTTATTGATGGGCATCGCAGCATTGCAGAGTTGGTACGCCTGACCGGGCGCAAGCCAGATGAGGTGATCAAGTTCCTCCGTGACCTGGAACAGATTGGAGTAGTACAAGTTTAGACAGCAATTGAAGGAAGACGCTTAATGACGCAATACGAGTTGGCCCCTCTCCAACGTAGAAGATATCCGCTTTCGGTGCGCGTCTCGCTATGGATGGTGAGTGCGGCCATTATTCCCCTTATTATTACTGTTATCGTTAGCGAATTACTGGCCCGCCCGGCGCTGGTCTCTCAGGCGAATGCCGCCATGCAGAGCGATGCGAAAACACGTGTGCAGTTGATAGATACGTACTTCAATGAACGGATGCTGGATACAGAAACGCTGGCCCAGGTCCCCTCTGTGCAGACCTTTCTGGCCGCTCAGCCCGGTACGCCCGGCTATCAGGATTTAGCCACACACGCAGCCTATTCGCTGCTCGCTGGAAACTTCCGCGACAAAAACTATACCAACTGGTCGCTCTTCGATCCCCAGGGCAACTTGCGTCTCTATTATCCCTCTCAGCCAGTTCCACATGGCAATTACTTAGTGCCGCCGGAATACCTCAAACAAGTCCTGGCCGGTAAAACCTTTATTACGGATGTCTATTATAATCCTGCTCAGCGCGTGGCCTCGGTAGACATTTATTCACCCATTGCTGACGCTACCACACACACGGTTCTCGGCTTTATCCGTTCCACTCTCAAACTTGACTATATATGGAATATTGTCAAGGATGATACGCATAATGGACAGGGTAGCTATGCCTTTATCCTGGATGAAAACGGCATTCGCATCGCGGACTCTCGCATGTCCAATCTCTTCGAGACCATTAAGCCGCTTTCGCCGACTGTCCAGCGAACTATCAACGCGGAAAAGCGTTTTGGTGCAGAGACAACGGTGCCATTGACCAGCGATAGTACCTTTGCCCATATGTTGCAGGTTGCCACACCAACGACCTTTCAGGCCCAGCCGGTACACCAGCATGAACAATTCCAGATCGCGGTGCAATCGGCGAAAAATGTGCCCTGGACGTATTTCGTCCTCAGCCCGGTCAATACCGTGACTGCTGTCGCAAACAATCAGATGATCTCCACCGCCTTAATTGCGGCTCTGATTCTCGTTGTCGTTATCGTCGGCGGTTCTATCGCGGGGCGTCGCCTGACCGAGCCGATCATGAACTCGGTTGAGTATCTGCGCAACAGCAGCCAGGCGCTGAGTTCGCTGGCCGTCCGTCAGCAGGATGCCGCCTCGGAACAGATGTGGGTGGTCGATTCTTCGCAAGTCGGCTTGCAATCGGTACAATACTACACGGAGGCGACACGCTATGCCGCTACGCAGTTGCACACTATCGGCAACGAACTGATTCAAAACTGGCACATGCTGAACGAGCAGGCCGCGCGTCAGCGCATCGAGCGCATCATGGCTGCCGCCCAATACATCGAGAATGCCACCGAATATCAGGCTGCCAGCACACAGAAGCTGTCCACCGCCCTCAAGGTCGCTACACAGGTGACAGAGCAGCTAGCGCAAGGCGCAACCTCGGCCACCGATGCCGCTAATCAGCTTGAGCAGGTCGTGAAGCGACTACGGCATGTTGTTGGTAAGTAGATGTTTCAGCCTTACCAAAAAAGCTGGTTATCATGGCGTGTTGTAATCAACCAGACCTTTCATAGCGTGTTGTCTGAGAGAAGGAGTATAGTCCTGAAGTCGGGTTGTGTCCTTCCTCTAAGCGGTGTTTGTGTATGATGAAAGTGGGAGAAAGAAGCGTTATGAGAAAAGTGCAGCTTGTAAAAAATGCCTACCAGCAGGGTAGGCGACAAGGTCAGCCTGTGAGTACAACTGGTGGGCTGGAAAACGTCGCCGGTAGTTGTGGCTATGGTGGCTACCCGCCATTTTATCCGCCGTATTATCCACCGCCATATTACCCGCCGTATGGCTATTATCCATACGACTATAATAATGGTAATGGCTATCCATACAACAACTACAACAACAACTACCCATACAACAACAACTACCCATATTACTACAATTATCCGTATAACAATACGAATAATAATAATAATGGTGGTCTATTCGGCAATCTCTTGTAGTAGTGTGATGTAGCAGGACTACGACTGTATCCTGGGCTGGAGGCTATTGTGACCGTTGTCGGGGTAGTGGATAGGCGACCGTGAGTGCTGATGCCTTCCCTGTGTGCACGTGACGGATGCTGCTTGCATCGCGCCCGCGCAGGGCTGCGGTCGCCTTGCCGATGTAGGTGCAGGAGATTATTCGTCCAGGGGGGTAGAGGTAAGTCGTTTGCCCATCAGGAGCGCGACCTCGTGAGCAACGGGGCCGGGGGGGTAGAAGTGACGCTGGATGCTCCAGATATCGAAGCCGTTGCGCAAGTAGAATTGGATGGCAGGATAGTTAATATTCTGCGTCTCCAGCACAACCGCCCAGCAGCCACGTCTGCGCGCCCAATCAGCGGCGCAGGTGAGGAGCAGTGAGCCGATGCCGTAGCGGCGGTATTGATGTCCAACAATGATGTCTTCGATACGCGCTACAGAGCGCCATTCCTCGACATGTAGTAAGATGCCGCCGGCGATAGTGTTATCGGCCAGTGCCACATATCCTCCCTCTGCGTTGCGCAATTCTGTTTCGATGTCGGCCACAGTCGGCAGGTTTTCACGGTAGTTTTTGTAAATAGGAGGATCGACGGCGGTTTCGATCAGCTCAAAGGCGAAGGATGCGCTGGAAGAAGAAGGAGCGGTATCTGTAGTGTCAAAAGAGTGAGGAAGCAAGCGGTTACGTATGCGTAACACGTAGATTCGGTCTGTCTCGAAACTGGCGTCGAGCGCGTGTAGCGCGGCTGCATCGCCTGGATGTACAGCTCGCACGTCGATGTGAGGGGTTGCTCTGTCCATGCGCAGTTCCTGCTTTCTTGTATTTGCTCTGCGGTTCGTGGCAGGTGAGAAGGCAGACCTTGTGGTGGGCCTGCCTCTTTGCCTATTTGCCGGAAGAGAACTGATAACCGGTCGCCTGTGCGCCCAGGCAAGCGGCTCCAACGACGCCGGAGAAATCTCCTAGTTTGGCGCGTAAAATAGGTGTTTTTTGCGCGGAGGCCGCGAGAGCTATGGTGCGAGCGCGGTGGACGGCGCTCTCGAAGAGCAGGTCAATCGCCTCAATCACTCCTCCGCCCAGAATGATGCAGTCGGGATTATAGAAGTTCATCACCGAGGCCAGACCATAGCCCAGATAGTCAGCAGCCTCTGTAACCACTTCTATCACCAGTTCATCATGTTGCTGAATCGCATTGGCTAGCATCCCCGAACGAATGATCGTATCGCCTTCTTTGAGTAATTTAGTTTCGTCGTCGCTGAGGACTGAGCGACGTCCATGATGAATCTCGGCCTGGATGGCTTTGGTGATAGCAGTGCGTGAGGCGTAGGCTTCCAGACAGCCGCGACTGCCGCACCCACAGAGGCGTCCACCCGCCTGAATGGTCATATGTCCGACCTCACCCGCCGTGCCTGTGAGTCCGGTGTACATGCGTCCATTCTGCACAATACCTGCTCCAATGCCTGTGCCGACGAAAATACAGACAAAATTATTGTAGCCGCGCCCCGCTCCATGGAGATATTCGCCGAGCGCCGCGACCTCGACATCATTGCCAACTGCGACGGGTACTCCGAAATGCTGCTTGAGGATATTGCCGAGCGGCATATTGCGCACACCCAGGTTGGGTGCATCGACGACGACGCCCGCCTTTCGATCAATCTGTCCCGCTGCACCAACGCCAATGGCGAGCAGGGGGTGACTATCAGGCAACTGTGCGGCCTGCAAGGCGGCGGTGGCAAGTTCGATGGTGCGCTGTGTAACGAAATCCTGCCCGCGCTCGGCGCGTGTGCGTTTGCGCGCGGAGGCAACGACCGCGCCGGTGGTAACGTCGATAACGGCGGCGAGCGTCTTTGTTCCGCCCAGGTCGATACCGAGAGCGTATACTTTCTCTTTGCTCATCTGCTGCTCGCTTTACTGTTTGAACGGCAAACTCAGCCCTGGCTGAACATCCAGCTCCAGGCCATGCTGTTCGCCTTGACATAAATGAAAAAAGGCGGTTCCTGCGATCATGGCGGCATTATCCGTGCAAAACTCAATAGGAGGGTAGCTGAGGCGGATATGCAGTGGGGACAACTCCTGTTCCAGGTGTTCGCGCAAGCTCAGGTTGGCGGCTACGCCCCCGGCCAGCAGCACCTGCCGAACGTGATATTCTTTGGCAGCCTGGCATGTTTTGTGTGCCAGTACCTCCACAATCGCTTCTTGAAAACTAGAGGCCAGGATGGCTACATTGAATTGTTCGCGCTCCTTCTGGGCAGCCTGCGCACCCATGCGGGTGTACTGGCTGACCTGTTTGTTCTGCGCCCCACTCTTGCCTGACGCGCTCGCCCCAGCAATGGATGCTGTTTCTCCTACCACCCCTTCGGCCAGGTGGAGCATGGCGGTTTTGAGGCCGCTAAAACTGAAATCGTAGCTTCCCTTGAGCCAGGCGCGTGGTAACTTGTAGGCATTGCGGGCCAGTGTCACGGGCTTGTGCTGCTGGAGCAGTTCCTGCTCGACCTGTTGAGCGGCCTTCTGAATGGAGGGGCCGCCGGGATAGGGCAGGCCCAGAAGGCGCGCTACTTTGTCGAAAGCCTCACCGGCTGCATCGTCGCGGGTGCGGCCCAGCAGTTCGTAGTGACCATGCTCGCGTACCAGCACCAGTTCAGTGTGGGCACCTGATACTACCAGGCAGAGGAGCGGAAACTGTGGATCACCCTCGCGGTAAGCCCAATCCATGTCCTGTGCTGTCTCCGTCGTGCTCTGGCCTGACTCGTTCTTGCGTAGCCAGTTGGCATAGATATGAGCCTCCAGGTGGTTGATGCCGATGAAAGGCAAATGTCGCGCCAGAGCCAGCGTTTTGCCCACCGTCAATCCTACAAGCAGCGAACCGGCCAGCCCTGGCCCATAGGTAGCGGCGATGGCGTCCAGGTTCTCCCAGGAACACCCCGCTTTTTCTAGCGCCAGTTCAATCACAGGCAGGATGCTTGAGAGCTGCTGGCGAGAGGCAACTTCCGGCACAACGCCCCCGTAGCGATTGTGAATCTCGATCTGTGAGGCTACCACGTTGGCGAGAAGGTAGCGCCCGTCGCGGACAATGGCGGCTCCGGTTTCATCACATGAACTTTCAATGCCAAGTATCAGCATTTTCTCTTCTTCTCAATTTTTTTGCTATGATTGCGCTTCTAGCTTCTTCATTAATGCAGCTTTGAGTTCCTGAAATTTCTGTCGATAAGCCGGGGAATGAATCTCCTCCGTCCACATAATCAACGCATCTTCCTGGTTATCGCTATAGTAGCGATGCCGCAAACCCGCCTCACGAAAACCATACTTGTGATAGAGATTTTGGGCTGTGTAGTTAGAGACACGTACCTCTAGCGTGACCCATTTCGCGCCAATCTCGTAGGCGATGTCGATCAGGCTAACGAGCAATAACTCGCCCAGTCCCATACGGCGGTAATTGGGATGCATGGCAATGGTGGTTATGTGCGCTTCATCAACCATCAACCAGAGACCGGCAAAGCCAATAATAGACATGAGATCGGGGGTTGAAACCGTCGCTGTCGGGCGACTGGGCCGCAGCGAGAGCGGAAACAGCCAGCTTTTGCGCGGCCTGTCCCCATCCGGGGGGGCATCTACGCCCCGTTCTTCGGAAATCTGCTTATCACGTAAAACGATATAATGTGCCCAACGATTGTCCTGTAGCTCCTTGCGATACGCGCTCGGAGGCCAGGTAGAAGGATAAGCTAGACGTTCTATTTCGACGACGCGAGGCACGTCCGACATCGTCATGCGGTCAATGACGTAACGCACCCTGTTCCCTTTCTGTCTGACTCTGACCTGGCGGCGTTTCCGACTCTGGATTGCCGAGTAGCGGGCGTTTCCGCTGGCTGGTTGTAATAGAAGGACGGCGCAGGTAGAGTGGTTCGAGTAATAAAGGGTCGTCCTGCTGGCCTGCGTGCAGACGTGACAGCGCGAGCGATGCCAGCACGGAGGCGCGGCGGATGGCCTGAAGACGATCAACAAAGAGAGCCTGTTCCTGCATCTCGTCGAGCAGGGCCTGGTGGGAGGCAGCGCTGATCTCGCCACAGAAAAGGAAAGGTGGCATCGGTTGCTCACCTGAACCTGAGACCTTCGACCAGGTTGTTACCTGTTCGCGCGCGTATGCCGCGATGAGTGCTGGCGAGAGCAGCGCGTAGTCGCTGAGCCTCTGCATTTGATAGCTGAGTTTCCCCGCGCTATCGGCGATGGCTTCAAAGGCGTAGCAGGCGCTATAGAGTTCTCCACGCCCGGCCTCGATTAAGGCATATACGGGGCCATGCCAGTACTGCTGCTGAACGGCGATAATATCTAATGTACTCACGCCTACCAGGGGCTTTTTTAGCACAAAGGCCAGCGATTTCGCAGTTGCGACCGCGACTCGAATACCGTTAAATGAACCCGGCCCGGTGGCGACGGCGATAGCATCAAGCTGTGGTAGCGCAATCTTGCTCTCAACCATCATACGTTCAATGCGGGTCAACAGTTCAACGCTATGATTGTTGCCAATACGCCAGCTATATTCATTATAAACATCATCCTCACTGCACAGGGCAATACTTGCCTGGCGTGTTGAGGTATCAAGTGCTAGCAGTAGCATACGTCTGTTTCTGAAATTGCTTTAATAACTCACAATAGCGTGTGCCCGTTGCAATAAACAGCAGGCCGCGTTTTGTCTCGCTCAGCATTGTCATCTGGATGCGCAGCCGCTCAGCGGGCCAGAACTCCTCAGCTTTGTCGGCCCATTCGACCACACAGACACCCGTGCCATAGAAGTAGTCCTCAAAGCCCAGATCGAAGATCTCTTCCGGGTCATCTAAACGGTAGAGATCGAAATGGTACAGCGCGGGTCTGCGCTTTGCGGCGGAGGCGGGTTGTCCGACATACTCCTTGAGCAGCGTGAATGTCGGGCTATTGATAACCTCAGAAATGTCCAGCCCCTGCGCCAATCCTTGCGTAAAGGTGGTTTTACCCATGCCGAGCTTACCATCGAGGAGAATTAGCTCGCCTCCACGTAACAGGTGCCCCAAACGCTGACCCAGGCGCTGCGTCTGCTCCGGGCTATGACTCACGATGTTGAGCGTGTATGTTTCCTCTTGAGCGTGTTTTGTCACTCCATAACCTTTGCAATAAGTTCCGTAACCAGATTTATGTTCCCGACGTGCTATCCATTATAACATATCGGCTCTGTTAAGGCATAGAGGAAACGGCGAAGATGTGGAATCAATCATGGCTGGCAGGAAGCAAGCGAACAGGCTAGTTAACAAGGGAGGGCCTGCGCCAAGCGGTGTGTCCCTGGTTGATAGTCGGCCTGACGCTGACCCTGCCCCTGCTTTGCCCTGTTAGCGCAGCTTTGCGCCGCAACTGCGACAATAGAGCGCGCCAGGGCGAATTTCACTGCCACATTGCGGGCAGTGGGTAGTCTGCTGGCGTGGCTGCGATGGCTGCTGATAAGGCCCTGGTGACGGCTGCTGTGGTTGCGGTGGCTGCTGATAAGGCGGCGGTTGTGGCCCGGAGGAAGCCGGAGGCGGCGTGTAGTTTGAGGTTGGCGCAGGTGCGAATTGCTCGGCGGGATACGTCTCTTTTTTGATCTCTTGCAATTGTGCTTCACGCTGGCTCATATCACGATCCAGTTCCATAATGCTGGCGCACAGGCGCATAAGGTTAGGATCGTTCAACTGTCCCTTTTGATACAGGCCCATAGCGACCTGTACCATCTCATTGAGAAGTTGAACACGTTGATCCAGCAGTTTGTCGATCTCGCTCTGTTTGCTACGAATGCGCAATTGCTTCTGGGCTTCCCAACTGGTGCGGCTGACCGCCTGATTAACGAAATTTTTTGCTGATTCTACGAAATCATTCATAATGCTGCCCCTCTGGTTTCTACGATGCTATGATGCTTCTGCACTCTCTTGCTGCTGGGTGATAAATGTTATGTGTGTTCTGCTACATGGTTACAGCGTGGCGATGAATGCGTATCTCTTCCAATTTGCCATTTGCGCTCATCTGGATGGCGACCACATCGATCCGCCATGAGCGTTCTGTACAGTCGTGCAGGTCGAGATAAGAGAGTGCAACTTGCACCAACCGGCGCTGTTTGATCGCTGTAACAGCCTCTTCTGGCAGACCATAGGCATTGCCGCGCCGTGTCTTGACCTCGACAAAGACCAGTTCGCCGCTTTCTTCGCCAATCAGATCGATCTCACCGTATTGACAACGAAAATTGCGTTCGATAATCCGATAGCCTGTCTCGCTCAGTCGTTCCAGGGCGAGGCGCTCGCCGGTTCTGCCCAGTTCCTGACGCGCGCCGGTCGCTCGGCGGCTTTTTTGTCCCTGTGTCACGGCTGCCATGCCTTTCTTTTATTAAGCTACGTTGCGCCCAGGGAAATGTTGTATGCTACATGGTAGCATAACGCGAAAGCACGACAGTTGCAAGGAGGATTGATAGAGAAGCATGAGCAAGGTTGTTTTTATTCATGGGTCGGGTGATAGTGCGCGTATCTGGCGCTTGCAAACAGAATATTTGGGGCCGGAACGTGCCGTTGCCATTGATCTCCCCGGTCATGGGCAGCGCGCTGACACCTTGCCCGCAGAGGTGTCAGTAGAGGACTATGCTGATGTGGCCTACCAGATTATCACCCAGGAGTTGGGCCTGGAGCGACCGGTAATTGCCGGACATTCGCTTGGTGGCGCAGTAGCATTGATGATGGGGTTAAAATATGGTGCGTCTCTGGCCGGTCTGGTATTGATCGGAACCGGTGCGCGCTTGCGGGTGCATCCAGATCTGTTGGAAGGGGCGCGCCGAACACCACAGGAGGCAAAATTGCAATTATCTGCACTGGCAGTCGCGCCAGCACACACGGCCCTGCCGCAAAATCTGATGCAGGAGCAGAGTACCGCTGTCTCCACGATACTCTATCGTGACCTGGCAGCCTGCAATGCCTTCGATGTCATGGCGCGTTTACAGGAGATCACGTTGCCGACACTGATTATCTGTGGCGTGGATGATCGCCTGACGCCGATGAAATACAGCCAGTATCTCCATCAGCATATCGTGCATTCGACGCTGCATATTATCCCTGATGCCGGTCATTACGTCATGCGTGAGCAGCCTCAAGCGGTCAACGAGGCGCTTGTAGCGTGGCTGCAGCGCCTGTAGCCCTCTCGACGCTCAGCACCTGTTCATGATACAATAGCGCCAGGATTGACGAAAGAACGTTCATATTCTGCCCCCACTCAACGTTATTCTGCAAGGGGGTGGAAATAGAGGCCAAGCGTGTTTCATCTGAGGGAAGAAGCACGGGGTATTTCGTGACGAATCAAGAATAAGTGAGCAAGGGAGCGATAGTATGTCTGGTCATTCAAAGTGGGCGCAAATTCGCCGCTCCAAAGGAGTTAATGACGCACGCCGGGGTCAACTGTTTACCCGTCTGGGGCGCGAAATCGTGGTGGCAGTACGCGAAGGGGGCAGCGGTGACCCCAATGCGAATTTCCGTTTGCGCATGGCGGTGCAGCGCGCGCGCGATGCAAACATGCCGCTGGAGAATATTGAGCGCACGATCAAACGTGCGCTCGGCGGCACAGAGGGTGCCAATCTAGAAGAGGTGACCTATGAGGGCTATGGCCCCGGTGGAACCGCCGTTCTGGTGCAGGCCCTGACCGAGAATCGTAATCGCACAGTGGCGGAGGTGCGCAACGCCTTTAACCGCAATGGCGGGAACCTGGGTGAGAATGGTTGCGTGGACTGGCTCTTTGAAGCCAAAGGCATTCTTGAAATCGGGTTAGACGGTAAGGACCCCGACGAACTGGCGCTAGAGGTGCTCGATATGGGAGCCGATGATGTCGAGCCGGTGACGCCTGACGATACATCATTGACCGCTTATACCGACCCCGCTGATCTGGAAAAAATTCGCCAGCAACTGGAAGCGAAAGGCTATCACGTGCTGAAGGCGGAAAGTTCGATGGTACCCAAGACGAAGGTAGAGCTAACTGATGAGAAGGTAGCGCACCAGGTTATGCGCTTGATTGAGAAGCTCGAAGATCTGGACGACGTGCAGAATGTCTATACCAATGCAGACTTCCCAGAATCCTTTGCCGCCTCTTACGAAGGTTAGCGCATGAGCGATAGAAGTAGTCTCGCCTCGTTTTCGCAGGCTATGCAGAGTTCCCGCATCGCTTTGGGCATTGATCCCGGCACGGCGATTGTTGGCTACGCGGTGATCGCGGCGCACGGAGACAGGTTGGAACTGCTGGCCTGCGATGCCATTACCACTCCTGCTCATATGCCGTTGGCCCAGCGTTTACAGCTTATCTACGAGGGGCTGACAAAGATTATCGCCCTCTATCATCCCCAGGAGGCGGCGATGGAGGAACTCTTTTTCGCTAAGAACGCACGTACCGCGATGACGGTCGGGCACGCGCGCGGCGTAGCTATGCTGGCGCTGGCGAATAGTGGCCTTTCCGTGTCTGAATATACGCCCAAGCAGGTGAAGCAGGCGGTGACTGGCTATGGCGGGGCCGATAAAGAGCAGGTGGGCGAAATGGTACGTATCCTTCTCAAACTGACGGCGGTGCCTAAACCCGATGACGCTGCCGATGCCGCCGCCATTGCTATCTGCCATCTCCACACAGCTACTTATAGTCATAGACTGTAAATTATAATAGGGAATAGAATAGCCTGATGGATATGTTCGCTCCTGGTAGCTAGCAATAGAAGAGGTAAATCGCAAGATGATTACAGGTATTCATGGCACTCTGGAAGCATGTCGGGGAGATCAGGCTATTATCCGTGTAGGGGGCTTCAGTGTCCGTGTCTTTGCCCCCGCTTCCACACTGAATCGTCTGAATGAGCCGGGGATGGAGGTTTCTCTCTTCACACATTTTCACATGCGTGAGGATGGTATAGCTCTCTATGGTTTTTTAAGTGAGGAAGACCGCAATGCCTTTGAGCAGCTTATCGCGGTAAGTGGAGTGGGGCCGAAGGTCGCATTAGCCCTGCTTTCAGTGATGGACGCATCCACGCTTTATCAGGCCATCGCGGACGAAGATCAACAACGTCTGGCGCTGGCTCCTGGCGTCGGCAAACGGTTGGCCGCACGCTTGATTCTCGAACTGAAAGGCAAGTTGCCGTCTTTAACCGCGTTAGGGGCGGGCGGTAAAGCGGTTGTGAGCGGAAGCATGCAGGCCGAGGTGCTGGAGGCCCTGATCGGTCTGGGCTACTCGGCTGCTGAGGCGAATGCAGCGCTTGCCAGGATTCCCCAGGATCAGAACATGACGTTAGAGCAGCAGATTACCTTTGCGCTCCGCACCTTTGCCCGTCAATAGCGCAGATTGATGAACTTCCATAGTTATTGCTCACATCCGTAAGTGATCCCAGCTACGTGAAATGAGCGTCTCTTTTTGCCCATCGAGATTCACCAGGGTGATACCTGTCTCTGCTGTGGTGATTGTGCCAATGGGTGTAACCGGTGTGCCTGTTGCCTGTTGTACGGCATTAATGACGCTTTCTTCGTATCCTGGTGCGACGGTAAAGAGCAATTCGTAGTCCTCGCCGCCATGTAAGGCCCAATCGAGCGGGTTGTGACCAGCGCTGGTTGCGATCTTGCGAGCGAAGGTCGAGATCGGTAAACGCGCGGCCTCGATGATGATGCCAACGTGGCTGCGCTCGCAGATATGCGCGGCATCTCCGCTGAGGCCATCACTGATGTCGAGCATAGCAGTAACAATCTGTGGCCCAAAAGAGCCGAGTATCTGGCCTTCATGGATGCGTGGTTGCGGTGTGCGACAGCGCGCGCGCACGTAATGACAGGCCTCTTGTGGGTAGGGGGTGGACGAATTGAACAAGGTGAAAAGACCGGCGGCGGAGTCGCCCAGTGTGCCCGTGACACATAATGTATCGCCAACATGAGCGCCACTGCGCGTGATAGCGTGTCCGCGTTTGACCGTACCAAGCAGAGTGATGTCGATAATCAGTTGTTCCGCCGTTCCCGCGCCTGCGATGTTGCCGCCGACAATCGTAGTTGCGGAGCGTTTTGCTTCCTCGTGCAGACCCTCATAGAGACGTTCCAGCCACGCCGCCTGGATGTGCTTAGGCAAAACGAGTGAGATCAAGGCGTAGCGCGGGGTGCCACCCATCGCGGCGATATCGCTGAGATTGATCGCCAGCGCTTTCTGTCCAATCTGTTCCGCGCTAGAGGTGTCGAGGGTGAAATGGACACCCTCAATCTGGCTATCACAAGTCGCCAGTAAGAGGTCATTGTTGTGCAAGTCGAGGACAGCGCAATCGTCTCCAACACCTTCGATCACATCCCGCTCCGTTGATAGGTTGCGCGTAAGGCGCTCGATAAGCCCAAATTCAGTCAACGTTTCATCACTCATAGTTTTGCTCCTGACACCTTTCTCTTTCTAGACAGACCAGCAGACCAGATAGTTGTTGCATTGTTCAGCAATGTATGTTATGCTGTATAGGCACTCTTGCAAGAATGCTGTAATAGCTACTTTAAGTATTTTACTCTATCCGGCAGTCTTAAACAGAAGC
>DAOTVZ010000159.1:0-14292 GCA_034436045.1 Ktedonobacteraceae bacterium
TCTTTGTGTAGGACTTCGCGCAGTCCTTGCCGCAGGAGCACATGGTCATCCACCACCAGGACGCGAATGGGAGTATCCGTTTGTCTATCTAAAGGAACGTCCATACGGCTTTTCCTTTCCGCAATATTGAGTGCATAAACGTCACAAAAAATGCACTACTAACTACTCGCTACCAGTCAACTGTGTATTGCCAGGAACGACCATGATCCTTATACTTTTGATGAGAGGCTTCTTTGCTTTGTGTTCGGCCTGCTTCACTTTCACTTGAAAAGGGGGCCTCTATGTCATCCAGACAGGTGAAACTAGCTTCTCGGAACATCGGAGAAGGAGGAAATTCCGCTGTACAATGACAACTACTTGACTATAACGACCACTTTATGACTTTGTGGCGGATGACTATGGAAGATTGTGGGCGTGCAACTTTGCCATATGAGACACACAGAAAGAGATAATTGAGGAAAGTTCTCGCCTGTTCTATTCAGGATTCCCTCAATTTCTCCTGCATGGCCTCATGGGTCAGGTTGCCGTTATGATGGTAATATTCTCTCCAGGTCAGCCATCGACACTGCATGAGCCGCTTATCGCAGTCACTCATACAAAGATTGCTGGAATATTGCTTGAATTCCCCCGGAATTTGCCCTGGTTAGGTAAGACTTTCCCGTTCAGAACGCCGGTACCTTGATTCTACACACAGAGAGCTATACTACTAGTATAATTATTAAATGCCAATATGTCAAGGTATTTCAATAAAAATGTTATGATCGCCGAACGTTTGAGATGTACCCCTCTCAACCACCAGGCTGAGATGTACCCCTCTCAACCACCAGGCTGAGAGGGGTACTCTCTGTGCCAGATTGAGCCATCCCTACCATCCCTTTAGATGTCCTGGAAAGAGTCTCAACGAATAGCCGAGATATCTCTGCGGGTCTGCATCAAGATTGCGCGATACTCCTCGGCTCGGCCTTGTAGCGAGTGTGCGGCATCCCCGTCCTGCGTGGGTGTGAAGGGGTAGAGTATACCATCATGGTGATGACGGCGATAAAAGAGAGCATCGGCGACATCCGGCAGCACCTGGTCGAGCCAGACCATGCCCTGATACTTCGCAGGGACGATCACCTGTCGGCGCGGGTGAGTCACGAGATTAGCAATCGTATGAGCGACCATTTCTGGAGCAGGCAAGCCTTGCGGGGCCGCCACGGTCATGCGTGTGCGAATGTTGCCAGGGACGACGAGAGAAACGGAGATGCCACTGCCCACGAGTTGGCGGCGCAAGGCCAGCGAGAAGCCGCGCACACCAAACTTTGCTGCCGAGTAGAGCGGCTCGGTGGCCACGATACCTGCCACCGAACTGACCGAAATGATTGCGCCGCTGCGGCGAGGCAGCATGATCGGCAAGACGGCGCGGGTCAGCAGCATGGCTCCCAGCAGGTTGACGTGCAGCAGGCGGATCAATTCCTGCTCAGAAGTGTCGGCTACCGGGTGTCCCCAACTCGCGCCAGCGTTATTGATGAGGATGTCGATCTGGTCAAAGGCGTCTTGTGTGGCTTGCACTAGATAATTGATCTGTGCAGGGTCGGTAATATCCGTTGGAACGGCGATAGCATGCCCTCCGGCCTCGGTAATCAGACGAACCTGGGTTTCAAGTTCCTCAGCTCGTCGTGCTGCCAGCACTACATGGGCACCACGTTGGGCCAGTTCGCGGGCGGTGGCCGCGCCAATTCCTGAGCTTGCGCCTGTAACAATCGCCACTTTATCCATGAACATGTATGACATGATTACCTCTCAGTCCTTGTTGCAAGGAGACAACCTTTGGAACATCATCAGTCAGGATGCCACTACGAGACGCTATTATGCAGTACTTACCCTAAAATAGTTTAAAAAATTCTCTGAAAGAGGACAAGTTGCGAAGGTATCATCAAAGGATACTATCGTATACTCAGCGATAAATTGATGAAGCTTCCAAAAAATTGCCGGGAGAGGATGCCAAAGATGATACGATAGTGCCCTTTAGCCATACGAAATTTTCTTGAACGGAGTAGTGGTACTCTGTTACGTTACTAGTGCGAATATGCGACAGAAGGAACATTCAAGAGAGGAATCAATCAGAATGGAGATGTTGATTACTGGCGGCAACGGCTTTGTCGGTCGCAATCTTGTGTTGGCGCTGCAAGAGCGCGGTGACAGTGTGCGTGTCCTGGCCCTTCCTACAGAGGATACGGGCTGGCTCGCAAAGCGGCATGTCAAAATCTTTCACGGCGATGTTCGCAACCCGCAAGACCTTACTGCTCCGATGGAGGGTGTGGATGGGGTATTCCATCTGGCGGCTATGACCGGAGTGTGGCGTCCGATAGAGGACTATTACGCGGTGAATGTTACCGGCACGGAGAACGTGTGCCGGGCGGCGCTTTTGGCCGGAGTGCAGCGTATCGTCCATATGAGTTCAACGATGGTCTACAATACGGCGATTGGACGTCCCGTGCGGGAAGATGATCCGCTGGAGCCGCTCGACGAGTGCTACTGTAAGACCAAAGCGGAGGGTGATAAGCTCGTGCAGCGTATGATTGCCGAAGCTCATCTGCCAGCCGTCATCATCCGGTCAGCGATTATTTTCGGCCCAGGCGACCGTCCGAACTTTGGACGTATGGCTGATCGGGCGCGGGCCAACAAAAGCGTTATTGTTGGTTCCGGCAAAAATGCCATTCCCCTCGTTTACATCACCGATCTGGTGCAAGGGCTTCTGCTGGCTATGGACAGTGAGCGTGCTGCCGGTCAAGCCTACAATATCAGCAACGACCAGCCGCTCTGTCAGGGAGAGTTTCTCGCCTGCATCGCACAGGAGATTGGTGCCGCGCCGCCGCGTAAACATGTGCCATACTATCCCCTTTATGCCGCCGCCTATATGTGTGAGCGAATTTCTCGCGTGAGTGGAAATCGCATTCCACCCTTTATTACACGGCATGGGGTAAAGCTCTATGGTGCGGATAGCCGTCTCTCCATTGACAAGGCGCGCCGTGAACTGGGCTATACGCCGCAGGTACCCCTGCGTGAGGGAATACGGCTTGCTGCTGCCTGGTATAAAAATCAGGAAAGCTGGACACCCGATGCCGTACCGACTGGCGTTCTCCACTAAGAGGATTGCTGAGCGAAAGATGTGCCAGGAACGTATGGGGAGTTCCCATATACATTCCTGGCAATCAGGCGAATATGTCTGTTTCGCCTCTTTTTTTGCTCGAACGTGGGAAGATGTAAATATAATTTAACATTAAAAAACGGTTTGCTTTCATATAATCAAAAATTTATTTTGGAAAGAAAGCAGGTATTTTGAGAAGACTATACTAAAGTATTGCTTTGTGACCCGCTGGTGAATTGCCCATTTATTAAAAATCTATAATACTCTATATTGGAAAGCAGAAGGTTCGGCTCCGTAGGGGCGTGATGAATCACGCCCCTACGTAAGGCGGAGAGGCAGGCCGCCAGGGCGTGATGAATCACGCCCCTACGTAAGAAGGATATTTCTGGGTGAAGAAAGGCTTATCATGGTAACGAAAATTATTCAAGATAGCCAGCCCATACGGGAGGAGCGGCAAGCAACACAGGATAGGGCGCGTGAAGGATGCAGTGTGGGTATCATGGCTTATAACGAGGAAGCTAATATCGGGCGTACTATCCGTGCAGTCTTGCAGCAACAGGGGCCATCCGTCCATATCAATGAAGTAATAGTTGTTGCCAGTGGTTGCACAGATCACACTGTACCGGCGGTGCTTGAAATTGCGGCGCTGGAGCCTCGGCTAAAATTGTGTATTCAGGAGAAGCGTGAGGGCAAAGCTTCGGCTATCAACCTGTTTCTCAAGGAGGCTATCAGCCCGATAGTGATATTAATAGGGGCCGATGTGATTCCCGAAGTTTCAGCTTTTGAATACCTGTGTTCACCATTCAGAGACCCGAAGATAGGCATGGTTGGAGGACGTCCTGTGCCGGTAAATGACCAGAGAACCTTTATGGGACATGCTGTCCACCTGCTCTGGCGCTTACATGATCGTCTGGCACGTATCCATCCAAAGCTGGGTGAAGTGATCGCCTTTCGCAATGTTATTTCAGGCATCCCGTCCGATAGTGCGGTAGACGAGATTTCTATACAGGCGCTGATCTCTCAACTTGGCTATCAACTGATCTATGAGCCTGAATGTATTGTGTATAACAAAGGCCCACTCACCGTCCGCGATTTTCTTAAGCAGCGCCGTCGTATCTATGCCGGGCATCTGCGCGTGCGTGATCAACAGAACTATGAAGCTTCGACGATGAAGGTTGGGGGCATTATCCAGCAGTTGATTGCTTATCATGCCTTTACGATGAGCAGTCCTAAGCAATTCATATGGACGGCAGGTGCGGTAGCTCTTGAAGGGCTTGCTCGTCTTCAGGGCTACTATGATTACCGCTCTAAGCGGGCACATCACATCTGGCAAATGGTGGATACGACGAAGGTGCTGGAATCGGCTACCTACAAAATGCGGCGCATCTGCAATGCGCAAAGTGTACTTGTCTTCCGCTGCATTCTTGAGGATACCGACAGGTTTGAGAGTGACCTGGAGGGAAGAGAGCGAGAAACGACGATGATAGCTCGTAAGCTTTTACCGTTGATACGAGCCAGAGTGCGGAAGGAGGACAAGCTCTCGGTCAATGGGCCTGGGATCATCACTGCTGTCATTCGCGCTGATCAGCATGGGGCTGAAGTAGTGGCCAGGCGTGTCCAGAAGCTCGTTGAAGGCGCGACGGTGCGTCTTGGCATGCGGGGCCGGGAGGTCAAAGTCAAACTGGCTTACAGTTCGCTGACCTTTGCTTTGAAAACACAGGATGGGAGCATGATGGTCAGCAGTTCTTCTCTCTGGAACGTTCAGGAAAAGATGTAGCAGCATTGAAAATGTGTGTTGATTTGTAGGACTGGATACTCGTATCGAATTGGGCGGGAGTAATATGACAATTAAAAGCGGCACATATCGGTTAGATATTGAAGATACTGTAGCAGAAACCTGGGGAAAAAAGTTCCAGCAAGGGTTGCAAGGTGATAGTGGGGCTGATGTATCGAACATCTTCGATTTAAGCGTCGTTATTCCAACCAGAAATGAACGAGATAATATCGGACCTCTCCTGGAGTCATTGCAGAATGCTCTGCATGGCCTGTATGTTGAAGTCATCTTCGTTGACGATAGTGATGATGATACATCTGAAGTCATCCAGGATGCAAAAAGAGCGCTGGACTCGTCTCTGCTATGTATTCAACTGGAACATCGTTTAGCCGGAAAGGCACGTGCTGGTGGCCTGGCGACTGCCGTTGTGTATGGCATGAGCATGGCGCAGGCCGGGTATATCGCGGTGATCGATGCGGATCTTCAGCATCCACCAGCTTTGTTGCGCCAGCTTTACGAGCAGGCGGTGATGCAGGACGTAGACCTGGTACTGGCCAGCCGTTATATCCAGGGTGGCAGTAATCAAGGGCTGGCCAGCGGAGGGCGGCGATTGATTTCTGTTGGCATGAAATGGATGGCCAAACTACTCTTTCCTGAGCAATTATGGCGTATCTCTGACCCTTTGAGCGGTTTTTTTCTCTTGCGCCGGTCGCTGCTGAACAATGTATCGCTTCGCCCCATTGGCTATAAGATTCTGCTGGAGGTTTTGCTCCGCTGTCAGTGGCAAGATGTTCTCGAGGTTCCCTACTGTTTTCATGCGCGGATTCATGGGCAGAGCAAGGCGAATCTGCACCAGGGAACATTAGCCTTGCTCCATATGCAGCGTTTGTGGCGCGAAGTTCCGGCAGCGGGGCGTATCTGGAAAATAGGCATGCTGCTTCTCTTCAATGGCCTGGTTGCGTTAGCATTGATCCTTACCAATAAGGCGCTGGCAACGACCTGGCCCAATCTTAATGTGATAGTTTTCGTGATGGTTGCTTGCCTGGATTTTGTTCTGCTCAACCGCGCGATTTTCCCTGCTCGATTGACAGCAGGCAAAGAGGAGCTTGAGCTATCCACTCTGGTGTCTCTTGAGGATACACGGGAGATTGAACATACAGCTCAACAATACGACATTAAGAATGGTCATTATCTTCATGTAGATAAAGAGAGCGTAGTGTCGCTCTCAAAGCAGCGGAGGATGCCGTCTTCCAGGTTCGGTCTGATGCGACGATTCCAGGCGAGGAAGGGAAAAAAGGTTTTTGAAAAGCTGCCAGCCGTAGTGGCAACGCTAGCAGTACTGCTGGCGGCTGGCTGGATTATCTATGCGCGACCGGGTGCATGGTTGCTGCTGGCCGTTCTGTTTATTGGCGTGGCAGTGACGTTTACCGAGAATATTGCCTGGGATAAGGCTATTACGATGGTGCTGGCTATTGCTGTTGGAGCTTCCACGCTTGATTACTTGAGCTGGCGCATTCTCGCCACGAACTGGCAGGGCTGGTGGCTCTCTGTGCCGTTACTCTGGGCCGAGTTTATGGGGGCAGTGCATGTGCTTGGGTTTCAAATTACAACCTGGCCTCAGTGGTCTCCAGAGATAGGACAGGGTGACGACCCGACGCAGTTCCCGATTTTTGTCTTTATCCCCACTGTCAACGAAGGGGCCGCAATTCTCAGGCCGACATTAGAAGGGATCATAGCGGCGCGTGATAAGTACCTGGCGCGGTATCCTCATGGTCAGGTAACGATTGTGGTGTGTAACGATGGGTTTGTGGCGAAGGCGGAGAACTGGCAAGAGGTAGAGGTGCTGGCGAAGGAACTGGGCGTCTGCTGTATAACCCGCACCAAAAAAGGTGGGGCGAAGGCGGGCAATATTGAAAATGCGCGCCACGAACTGCACGCTACCGGTGATGCGCTCCTCGTTATCTTTGATGCCGACCAGATTGCCAAACCCGATTTCCTGCTCAAAACCATTCCGCCATTCCGCGACCCCAAAATGGGTTGGGTACAGACCGGGCAATACTATGCAAACCTCGATAATCCCGTCTCCAGGTGGGCCGATGACCAGCAATCCATGTTTTATAATCTGCTTTGCCCTGGCAAGGCGGCTTTCAATGCCGCGTTTATCTGTGGGACAAACGTGGTTATTCGTGCCGCTGCATTGGACCAGATCGGTGGCTTGCCGCAGGATTCGGTAACGGAGGACTTTGCAGCTTCCATTACCTTGCATCCGACCTGGCGCAGTATCTACCTGACTGATATTCTCGCCACCGGCCTGGGGCCACTGGATATGCCGTCATACCTCAAGCAACAGGGGCGTTGGGCGTTAGGTACGCTGGGGGTATTTCGCACCCATTGGCGGGAAATCTTGCTTCCGAAGAAGCATGGCCTGCGGCCTGGGCAACGTATTCAGTACTTTCTGGCCTGCACGCATTACCTGTGCGGTCTACGCGACCTCATCTATATCCTCAGCCCGATTCTGTTTATCGTCACCGGTATTCCGGCGGTGCGCAGCACGTATTTGAGCGATTATCTCTGGCATTTCCTGCCATACTGCCTGACGGGGATGATTGCGCTCTGGTACACGGCGCGTGGCGTGACCGGCTTGCGGGGTATTGTGATCGGCTTTGGCTCCTTTCCTGCTCTGATCAACAGCCTGCTCTCCGTCATCTTACGGCGCAAGGTTGGTTTTGCGGTGACCTCCAAGCATCGGAATGGGAAGAATTCTTATGGATATCTGGGAATATATATCTTCTTTTTCTTACTCTGTATTGCTGCTCTCGTCTGGGCGAGCCAGGTCAGGAGCCAGGAACAAACCTCTCTGCTCATCAGTGTGATGTGGGTGGTCTACTCAATGGTCATGCTGGGTAGTTTCCTCTGGCTCAGTTTCAAAGATATACGCTTTCATGCGACCTTACGGCAATCTAAGGAGGTTGCGACTCATGCGAACCAGCATTATCCCGTGAAGCTATTGGATCGCAAGCGTGGACTCAACCCGGTGTGGAACCTGGGATTGACCGCGTTGCTGGCCAGCCCCATTCTCGCCAGTAACGCTTTAAGCTCTCTGGCAATATTCAACGGTGGTGCGTCTACCCCCTTTATCATCGGCCAGGAGAAGCTGGCAGCGCCATACTTCGGCCTGACCCTGCCGATTCAGTTGTTAAAGAGCCAGCCGCCGGTACTGGCACAAGAACTTAACACGCAGTTTTCCATCATTGGGCGCACGCAAGATATTCATGATAAGTTTGATAGAGCCTGGGCCGACCAGTTGGAGGCGCAGCATGCCAGCCCCTGGGTTATCCTCCAGTTTGGCGTGTTCGGCCCTCATCAAACGCCACCGCTTGATGCCAACCTCCCGGCGATTATTAACGGTCTGCATGATCCAGAGATCAGGCGCTGGGCCATAGCGATTCGCGATTTCGACAAACCGGTCTATTTGACCATTCTTCAGCATGCCGACCGCAACTGGTCACTGTCATCAGGTGTCGCCAACGGTGGTATTCCGCAGGATGTACCGAAGGCGTGGATGCATGTGCAGGCTGTTTTCCGCTCGGTTGGAGCCGACAACGTAGCCTGGGTGTGGGCACCGGCTGATCCTATCCACGATCAAGCCTATGCGCCTCCTCCATCAACTATCGATGCCGTTCTGCAAAGCTTTATTAACTACCCCGGCACAAAATGGGGAGATCCGCGTGTGGTACTGCATAACCTTGTGCAGCGCTACCCGACGAAACCACTCTTTGTAGAGGCCAGCGTTGATGGCCCAGCAGCACAAAAGGCCGCCTGGCTTACAAAATTTGGACAGGCCATCGATGATATCCCGCAAGTCTATGCAGCCTTCTACCATGAGGGCGGTCCGGGTCTGGCTCTTAACGACTCGCAAATCGAAAGCTGGTCGCTGGCATCTGATCCTGATTCGCTGGCAGTCATGCGGCGTCTCGTGATCGACTTGAAAACAAAGGCGGTTGCTCGTTCTTATGGGCCTTCGAGCAACTCTGTTGCGAAGTAGTTGAGTATAAGGAGCAAAGGATAGAACCATGATTCAGGCCTCTTTACAACAATCTACACTCAGATATGTCGCTCGAAGACAGGTGAAGGTCGGTGTACTCCCGTCGTTCTGGCCGCTTATCCTTATTCTGGCAATACAAGCTGGTGTTTCTCTGATTACCTTACATAATACAGCTTTTCAAGATGAGGCGCTTTACCTCTACGCTGGACGGCAGATTTTCCACTACTGGATGGGGGGGCCTGTCCCTCTTGATCGTTATGCCTACTATTTCTCAGGTTATCCCGGTTTTTATCCGGTAATCGGGGGAATCCTCGATATGATCGGCGGGCTAGAACTTGCCCGCAGTTTCAGCCTTGTGTGTATGCTGGGCGTAAATATCGTCATTTACGTGAGTACAAAAAAGTTCTTTCAGCGCACGGCAGCTATCTTCGCCTCGGCTACCTATGCCTCCTTGGGAACGGTGTTATTCGTTGGTCGCCTGGCCACATTTGATGCCCTGTGCCTGTTCCTGATCGCGCTGGCAGCGGGTATTGCCTATAGAGTCAGTACCAGCCATCGCCCCTGGTTGGCGTTGATGGTTGGGCCGCTACTCGTTCTTGCAATCCTGGCCAAATATGCCGCACTCCTCTTCGTTTTTCCGGTGCTGGGTATTCTGGTTTTTTGCAGTTTTGTCTGCCTGGGTTGGTGGCGCATGGTGCTACGTCTCACTCTGGCTATCATCGCTATGCTGATTAGCCTTGTCGTGATATACCACTTCATGGATAAGCTGGCCTTTCATGCTATCGATGGCTCTACACTCAATCGTACACCTTTGATTGAGAAAACGCGGCTAGAATTGTTCGCGCATGTCCTCTATATGGGGGGTGTGGTCTATGTGGCGGCGTTCGGGGGATTAGTGCTGGTTTTCCTTTACCAGAGACGCTTTTTCCTACTGAGTTTGCTCATCTTTGGTTCATCATGGCTGGTACCGGCCTACCATATCTATAAACAGGAAGGGGTTTCGTTGGACAAGCACATGGCCTTCAGCCTCTTCTTTGCTATGCCTCTGGCCGGTTATGCCCTTGCCTGGCTGACCAGCCAGGTGGGGCAAGGGGTCGCCAACCTCAATCGGCACTACTGGCTGGCCGGGTTATCAGTCGTGTTGATCGTCTTTATCCTGGGCATGCAGCAGTCTCAGAACATCTACGCGCAGTGGGCGAATACTTCAGATTTAAGCTACGTGTTGCACACCCAATTGCGCGATGGAAGCGGGCGCATCCTCGCTGAAGATATTGAGGTTTCCCGCTATGATGCGGAGGATATTACCGAACAGTGGCAGTGGAATGGTGTCTCGTTCTTCTACTATGTCACCTCTACGCATAAGCAACTCTTTAACGATGATGCCTTGCGACAGGCGATTGATGATCGCTATTTTGCCATCGTTGAACTCAGCTTCAACTACCAGCCTGCTGAGGCGATTGTCATTGCGCAGCAGATGGTAAAGACGAGAAATTATGATCTCATCGCCAAAATACAATTTCAGAACTCGTTCGGTATAGGCCATTTCTACATCTTCCGTCGTGCAGCCGTGGCAGGACATGGTAATTTTACACATATGTCGCAAGTCATCATTTAACTGTAGATATTATCAATGTAAAAGGGGAAAATCATGTTAGAAGTAAAACCTGATACTGATGTGGTTGGTGTAGTGCGCACGCTGGATGGCATTGAAGCGGCCACCCGCCGTGTCATTGCACAAGTAGGTGGCATGGCCTCTGTCATCAGGGGGGCTAAGATAGCGGTACTCAAGCCTAACTTTGTGGCGGGCAGGTCTGCTGAGACAGGGGCAACTACCAGTTTTGTCCTGATGAAAACGGTCGCCGAGGAGGTACGCGCCTGCGGTGCAGAGCCGGTTCTCTGCGAAATTCCAGGGACCGAGTTTGACCGTGAGGCCACCTATACCATCCTGGGCGTTGAGCAATTCTGCGCGGATAATGGTATCCGTCTTGTGCGCATCGACCCGGAGGGAGGTGAGCAGGATTGGGTTGAACTGCGACCCGCCGGAGCAAAGCGCCTGCGTCACTTTTGCATCCCCCGGCTCTTGCAAGAAGCCTGCTTCATCAATCTGCCGGTCCTCAAGACGCATGTTGTTTCGACCATGACGCTCGGCATGAAAAATCCGATGGGTATTTTGCCGCGCCCCGACCGGCGGGCCATGCATACCTTTGGCCTCGCTCAGAGTATCGTCGATATGAACCTGGGCATTAAGCCTGATCTGACGATTGTCGATGGCAGCGTGGGCCAACATGGTGAAGGGCCGCTCTACGGCGAGAAAGCCGACCTGCAAGTGCTGGTAGCCGGACGCGATAGTCTGGCGGTCGATCTGGTCTGCTGCCAACTGGTTGGTGTGCAGCCACGCGACGTTCCCTATCTGCGGCTGGCGCTGGAACAACTGGGTCAACCCTTGTGGCAATTCGTAGGTGAGGAGGTGCGCCTGATCAAACAATTCCAGCTTCCCCGACAGAAGACATCGTATCGCTTTATCTTCTGGCTCATGTACCCGTTTGACTATCCTTATAGCTTTATCGCGGGGCGTGGGAAGCATTTCTGTACGGCGTTGTACAGCACCGGTCTGGTGGGAACACGCCCCCAGATCAACCAGGAGCGCTGCACACGCTGCGGTACTTGTGTGCAGTCCTGCCCACTGCCGGGGGTCATCGACCTGCAAACGTTGAAGGTCGATTATGGCACCTGCCAGCGTTGCCTGCTGTGTTATGAGTCCTGCCCTGAGCATGCGATCAGCGTCAGGGGCTATTCAGGGGTGGGGAGACAGTCGTAATACTCACGATAAAAAGAAGTGTTACAAGTAACATTGCTTGAATGCGTGATGAAGGAAAGGAAAGAGAAAAAATGAAGGTATTAATCACTGGAGCTACAGGATTACTTGGTACTCATTTGATTCAAGAACTACAACAGCGTGGAGAGCAGATTCGCGCGCTGGTCTTGCCGGTAGAGAACGCGGATAGGTTGATCACGCAAGGTGTGGAGGTCGTGCGGGGGGATGTGACAGATAAAGACAGCCTACCTCCTGCTGTCAGAGACATTGAGGTTGTGTTTCACCTGGCAGGCATGATGGGGGTGAATCGCCCCTTTGCCGACTACCATCTGGTAAATGTAGTTGGTTCTGAGAATCTTTATCTAGCGGCGCAGGCAGCGGGAGTGCGTCGCTTCGTTCATACCAGTTCGCACACGGTCTATGGGCTGGGTCATGGCCGCTTCTTGACGGAGAAGGACAGATTGTTGCCCGACCCTGATCCCTATTGTCTTACGAAGGCCGAAGCTGACCGCCTGATTCGCCATCTGATGCTGGAAAGTTCGATAGAGACGGTCATTCTGCGTCCGGGCACCTTCTTTGGGCCAGGAGATCACCTGCATTTTGGGCGCATCGCTCAGCGCATGGTGCGTGGCAAAGGTGTCATTATTGGACGCGGAGACAATGCCCTGCCCTTCTGCTACGTGACGGACGTGGTGCAGGGCTTCCTGCTGGCGGCCTATCACAAGAATGCTCCTGGCAATGCCTATAACATCAGCAACGATCATCCTATGACGCAGCAGGAACTGTTCAATGCAGTCGCGGACGACGTTGGTGGAAAACGCCCTACCCTGCACCTGCCCTATTGGCCGACGTACTATGGTGCCTTTATGGCCGAGAAACTTGGCCAATTCACCCATACCAGGCCGCTCGTGACCCGGCTCGCCACGATGCTCTTTGGCAGCGACACAAAGCACAGCATAGAGAAGGCGCGTCGTGAGTTGGGCTACGAACCAGAGGTTGATTTGCGTGAGGGTATCAGGCTGACGGCTGCGTGGTACAACGCTGGCGGTATGGAGCAGTCCTTTGTGACTCAGAGCAGTCAGTATGCCCCCCTGGGAGGTGCCTCGAAGTAGCACATTGGATGATGAATGTATGTCGTTGATCTGTGCATGTGGGTGATGGTAGGGGGCAGTTCATCGCGCCCGTGCGTGCGACTGTGAGGCATGTGGGGGAAGGCGAGCGCGGTGAACTGGCCTCAACAGAGACTTGCCCTCATGGAGGTCGCCCTATGGATGCGGGTAAAAATCCACTTTTGTAATGGAAAGTGATAAAGAGGATAGAAATGAATTTAATGAAAGTGCAACAGCCTGATCGTAAGGAAAAAAGAAAAGTCCGCTTCTCGTTTTCGGCAAAAATGGCGCTTGGCTTACTGATTGGCATCGGCTTCTTATTCCTGGTTTCGCGCTTCGTAAATATATCCAAATCCATTCAAGTACTCCAGCATAATCTGGAGACTCCGCGCGGTGTCTTGCTGGCGTTGCTGTCAGGTGTAGCATTCCTGCTGGCCTTTTCCCTGCGCGGCGTGCGCTGGCGACTCTTCCTGCACTCTGTCATGGGCAATAAGGTCAGCATCTCCGAGGCCATTCGCATCTATCAGGTCAGCATTTTGCTGAATTTCCTGTTACCTATTCAAGGGGGAGAAGTATCCAAATGCCTGATGCTCAAACGCATTGCTAACATTCCCGTTGGTCAATCCTTGCCCACCATCGCTATGGATAGGTCGTTTGACCTGCTGCCCGCGTTGTTCATTATCACACTTGTACCACTGTTTGGTATACCGATGGATATCAAACTCTGGCTAGTACTGGGGATCGTGGTTGGATTGTTGCTCGGCCTGTTCTCCTTCGTTATACTGGCAATCTGGCGGCGCACCGCTGCTATTGCATTTCTCCAACGGATAACGAAAGTGTTTCCTAAAGCTATGGCGAGCAAAATTGAGGGTTTCGCCACCAACTTCGTTGACTCTCTTTTGTTGAGTACCAGCCGACCGCGTGTCTTCCTGCTGGCACTGTTGCTCACCTGCACAGCCCTGATCTGTGATGGCCTGTTTGCCATGCTCGCCTTCTGGACAACCGGCTACTCTATTGCCTTCGCCACTGCGATCTTTGGCTACACAGTGTTCAACATGTTTAGCATCTTGCCGACACCCCCCGGCATGGTTGGCAGCAATGAAGCTGTGGGCTTGCTGGTGTTCAGTGTGTTGCTTCATCTACGACCGGATAAGGTACTCGCTATGTTCTTCTTTTCTCATCCCTGGGCCGCTGTAGTCATGGCTATCACCGGCACGATCTGCCTGAGTTCGCTAGGTCTGAAGTTTAGCAGCCTTGTCAAAGCGGCTCCTGAAAAAAGTGTTTTAGAAGAGAAGATCGGAGAAACACTTATACCAGAACCCGTAGTAGAGAAGGCATCCGTCTAATTCCGATGCCTCTCTAAATATTTTAAGGAAGAAGGAACCTATGCGCTTAGCTGAGGATTTTCCGATAACGATT